>NZ_JBNTJX010000011.1:0-112643 GCF_051195075.1 Halobaculum sp. EA56 | reverse complement strand
CGATGGGAGTCGCGAATTTTCAATTGATCGCCGCACTTCGGGCACTCGAGGAGATCCCCTTTCTGTACCTGATTCGGGATGACCTCGGTACCGTCGTGGAGGGCCAAGAACGGCATACTAGTTGTCGCAGTTTAGCAGCCCAGCTTTAGAATAATACCCCTGTTGTGCCCCTCGTTTGAGAGGTACATCTATTTAATCCGAGAGTCAGTCAGCCAACAGTGAGAATGGTGTCAGTCTCACTTCTCGAATTTGCCAACGCCAATCGACCCATCTACTTCAAACCAGAAACCGACATAGAGGTATTTGACGATGACGAGGAAGAGTGGAATCCGCTGTTCAAATCCTCGTACTCCCTTTCAGCACTCATTGAAGCGCTCAAAGCGAACAGAATAGAAGCTGGGAACGTCCGCTTCGAGGACTCGGTCGCCCAGGAGTATCTTCACCACCTCAAGGAAGCAGGGATTGATGACCAGCTGCATCACGAGGATCTAATGAATCGTGACCGGCTCGTGGCGTTTGCTGACGCAGGATACACAACGGTCGACGACCTCCTGGGGACAGCGGATCCGATCGATATCTCCAAAGATACCGGTGTGGATCGCGATGTCGTCTCCAGTATCGCGACGAACCATCTCGATGGCTTCTCGTCGGGGAGTGCATTCGGTGATACAGGCCCGCTACAGCAACTGAATCCAAAGGACTCGTTCACTGGATGGGACCTCGTGGAGGCGTCCTCAAACCGGATTCGATGGGTTTCGGCCGGGCGATTCAACCTTACCATCAGTCCGGCGCCGGATGGGAGTACTACAATCGCGTGCAACGCGCCAGAAGCAGAGCGGAACGCCTGGTATCGAAAAGGCCGTTCAATCGAAGCGGGACCTGATGATTCGTTAACCCCCGAGGAAGCCCTTGAACAGTCTCACGCGTGGTTGAAAGCGCATCAGCTGGAATACGAGGACGATCTCGCCGAACTCCCCCGAATTGGGGCGGCGACCAAGGATTATCTAGCGCTCGAATACGGGATCACATCGCGAGAGGAACTCCGAACATTTGTAGAGGACCAACCCAATGAGTTCGACGACATCTTTGGCTCTCCTGGAAGTGACCTCAGAGAAGCACTAGAACGGTAACCCGGCCACCGCACACCCTTCCGCCGCCTATCGAGAGCAGATGTCACAAGAGAGACGCAGCAATCTGGAGCAAGAAGCCGAATAAGAGGAGAGAACTGCCAGCCCGAAGATACCACTCGCGGGCCCGCTGTTCAAGCTGGTGAACGTGGCGTTCGATATATCGATCGACGAGTGTTCGAGAAATTCGTCCGTCCCGAGCGTGAATCGAATCCCCATCGGTGTGATATCGAACTTCGACAGCGTCAGGCTCGTCCTCCAGGCTTACGACGACGATCTCCTTTATCGGGCCATGTACCTCGACTCGCCCGTCGAGTGCCTCACACACGGCCTCAAATCCAGAATTATCCGAGGTCAGTTTCCCTTCGCTCAGGAGAGTTACCCGGCCCTGTTCGATTTGTTGGATTTCATCCTCAGGTGTTTTGTATGCCCGAAATTGTTCGAACTCAGGAAGGACAACCATCAGGGCACCAGCAGCATCCAGGCCCAAGCCTACGGTAGCAAGCGTTTCTATCCCGACCATTTGGTGAGGATGGTCGTTGCCCGAAGTTCGTTTTACCGGAACTGATTCAAATTATTGGCGGGCCCTTGAGGAGTCTGCTATGAGTTTCCATACGGATTTTATAACTGCCTTCGAAACACCGCGAGTATGTATATCGCTTCGTTGACGGAGCCTGGAAACCGACACCATAATCGGACAAATCATCTGGTGTTCGTCTTGCTAAACGCCGAGTCACACGGACTAGCGCGGATTCAGCCGGAACCTTATACCTGCGAGTGCGGTGAAACGTTGACTGCCGAGGTACTCGACAAAGGGGATGAGTCGAAGTCATCCTGGCCGAACTGCAAATCATGGCGTGATGGTGGTCGAAAGAAGTGCCCCGCCTGTGACGAATATCCCTCTATCGGTCGCGATCAGCACATCCGCGCACGAGGGTACGAACCGACACCGAAAGACGACATCAAGAACGTCACACAACATCAGCGGGAAGAAGCACTCGAAGAACACGATGGGCAGTGCATCGCGTGCAGTAACGACGCGGAGTATGTGAAACGGATGGTACCGCCGAGGTACGGCGGCTCTCGGGAGCTGAAAAACCTCGCCCCGCTCTGCGATCATCACTACGAAGATTTTGGCCACATGTTTGCCGACCTACTTCAGCCGGCGGAATGGTACCAGATTCATAGCATTTCGTGGCGTGAGGTAGCCGAATCGATGCGGGACCAGTATGCCGACCAAGGAGCTGGCTCCTTCGTCGAGACGTTGGACGAACTTCTTGATCGCGGGCAGCCTGAGAATCCCTATCCATATATTGATGGCTGAGGTCTTCTATCTGGGCTAAAGCATTAGTGCAGTAGTTCTACTCTGGAAGGACAGTATCACCCCCCGAGGGCTTCATCAACGGATGGAATCAATTCAGACTGATAGCCAGCAGACGTAAGGAACTCCTGGATGTGCTCATACTCCTGCTCTCCCTCTGGAGAGTTTGACAGGAGTAGTTCTTCGATCACCTGCTCTCCGTCATCGCAAAGAGCTACAGATTGGGCGAGAGGAGTGTCCTCAAGTGGATCTCGTCGCTCATTAATCAGGATCGGCTGCCACCCGCCCTGATACTGGTATCGGTAGAGGGTGATAGTGCGGACGGTATCTTCGTCGACGAAAAAGCTCGTTTGCTCGCGTTCGCTTGCGACCGCGATCTTCCCGCTGTCGAGATCCGCAGCAAAGTCCTCGAAATTGTGGAACTCAGCAGGAACCGGCCCATCGACGACGTGAGTGATAATTCCCGGCCAAGTGAACCCATAGATGCGCTCAAAGAAGCTGACACCATTATCGTCAGGAGAATCAAACACAAGGAGAAGATCGCCCAGCTGGAGTTCTGTACCGTCTACGCTGATATGCGATGAATACGGATAGGCGTCGCCGTCGTCGAGGACTTCGATATCCGGCTTCGGCATATTGTCCGAGTCTAATTGGAGCTACAAAGAGATGGCTAATAGCTCGGGGTTGAATGTGAGATTGGCCAGAGGGACAGTATCATAGTCGAACCTCAGGCTTGTCGCACTCTACTCACCTTTAAAATACCAAATGACTAAGTCAACTGTCTGTATACATCGTGATAACCTACTGTGCGGGAAACTCAGGGGACCGGACATTTCGTGATACAATTATGCCGATGATACGGGTACAGGACTGGACGAAAGAACAGCTAGAGGAGATCAAGGACGAGGAAGACCACACGTCCCTCGATTCAGTAATCAAGACGCTCCTCAAAGAACGCACCAACGAAACCACCTCAACAAACGAATGAGCGATACGCCCACAACCACCGGCACGACGAATCGCCCGCCGAGTATTTTCGACTCCTGCGAACCTCGCCAGGACGTTCTCACCGGTGAGCTCGCTGAGGACCAATTCGCGGCTAGCCTCGCGGACGTCGCCCACAGCGACGACGCTCCTGATGTCTACGCGGACCCCCGACTCTTCTTCGAGAAAACCTACCCCACTAGCGGTCTGCAGGAGCTTCTCACGCGTCTCGCAACCCGTTTCGTCGGCGCACATAACGACGACTACACCGGCACGAACGGCATTCTCCGACTCGATACGAGCTTCGGTGGCGGGAAAACCCACAACCAGATCGCCGCGTATCACCTCGCAGAGTCGCCGAGTGCTGTCCCCGATCTGTCTGACTTCATCCTCGACCAAGACATCGCCGATGAGTATACTGACGCCGCTGCACTCGGTCTCGACGTCAACTCAGCCGTCTTCGTGGGCACACACGTCGACGCCGAGGACGCTCGCTCGAACTACGACGACCCTGACGCCCCCGCGACGAAGACGATGTGGGGCGAAATGGCCTACCAGCTGTTCGGGCGGGAAGGCTACGAGTTCCTGCGTGAAAACGACGAGAACCGAACGCCTCCAGGAACGACCAAACTCGAGCGGCTCTTCGAGCGGAACGACAATCCATCGCTCATCCTCATCGACGAGATCGCCGCATATCTCGAGCAAGCTGCCGCTGTCGAAATCGGGGATTCGACGCTCGCGAAGCAGACGAATACCTTCCTGATGTCGCTGCTGTCCGCGACGCAGAACAACGACAAGGTCACTGTTGTCCTCAGTATCGCGGACACCGCCTTCGCCGACCAAGCCGAAGACGTCCGTGGTCTCGTCTCCGAGACCATCTCTGAGTTCAACAGTATCAGCGACCGTGTCGAGGGCTCCATTACGCCGACGGAGGACAACGAAATTGCCGCTGTCCTGCGACACCGCTTGTTCGAGAGCGTCGCGGAAGATGGGCGCGATGCAACTGTTGATGCCTACATGTCCCTCTACACGGGTGATCGTGACTCCTTCCCCGACAGTACAACGAACCCGGAACACCGAGACCGCCTGGAAGACAGCTACCCGATTCATCCGACGGTCATCGATACACTCACAGAGGAACTGGACTCCCTCCCGTCGTTCCAGCGCACTCGTGGTGCGCTCAAGCTCCTCTCCCGCGCAGTCTACCGCCTCTGGCAGCACCAGAGCGACTACCAAGAACGCCACTTCGTTCGTCTGTTCGATATGCATCCCTCCGATGGGGACGTTCGTTCGACGCTTCTCCGGCTGTTCTCGTCGGTCGACATGGACTTCGAGGCCGCGATCAAAGCCGACATCTTCTCGGAAGATGGCACGGCGAACGCAGAGGAAGAGGACCGGAATTGGGTCAAGAACGGACACCCCCCACTCGGAACACATCTGACGACGGCAATCCTCTGGAAGAGCATCGTGAAGGGCGCCGACGGGCGCGGCACTACACGCCGGCCTCTTCGACACGCGATTGCCAACACCGAAGTCGAGCTTGCGCACTACGACGACGCGCTCAATAACCTCCTTGGAGAGGGACGTCGGTCTGCGTGTTTCTACCTGCACGGAGACAACGGTGAGAAGATCCAGTTCAAGTCAGAGCCGAACCTCACGAAACTCATCGATTCCGTCGTCGAGCAACTACAAGACGGGCTCGCCCGACGGCATCTCGAGGAAGCCCTTGACGAGGCACTCGGTCAGGGCAGTCTGAATGTGATTGTCGGACCGGAAGAGCCACACGAGATCCCGGATACGGCCGACGAAGCGCATCTGTGCGTGATGGACTTCGATACGGTCACCATCACGGACTACGAGACCGTCCCCGAGGCAATCCAAACGCTGTTCAAGAATACAGCATCGTCGAGTGGCGGACAGAAGACGCCACGGGTGTTCAAGAATAACGTCGTCTTCCTCGCGGCGAGCGCGAACGACGTATCCGACGCGAAGCGGACCGCAGAGCGCGTCGCTGCCATCAAACACATCCAGAATAATCTCGGCGACCAGTACGAGCTCAACACCGAACAGCAGGACAAGCTCGGTGAACGCCTCGATAGCGCGAAGGGCACGCTCGATCAGGACATCAAAAAGGCGTATACGCATCTCTACTTCCCGACTGGAGATGGCCTGGCTCATCGGAACGTCACCACCGACAGCACCATCCATCAGAGTGTCATCGAGAAGCTCGATGAAGCAGGCGCGATCATCCCCGAAGGAGAGGACGCCTACGGTGTTGACTGGTTCGAGGCGACGATCTGGAACGTCGGCTCGACCTCGATGACGACGAGAGCAATCGAAGAACAGTTCGGGAAGCGCCAGGATGCGGAGATTCTCCTGTCACCCATCCCACTGCGAAAGACGATCGCCCAGCTCGTCCGTGAAGACGGGTACGCCTACTGGGACGAGGAGCAGAAGACCGGGTACTACACGCCCGAGACGGCGCTCACGGCAACCGATCACGAACTCGACGACGCGAAGAATCTGCACACGGGGCTCAGCTATCAGGACGTGAAGCTCTCGCAGTCGCACACACTCTACACCTCGCTCGATGAGCTGGTCGACGACGTCGGGAGTGAGATCGACTGGGAGGAACCCGACGAAGACGAAGAGCAAGAGGACGAGACTCCTGACGACGATGATGAGGAGACTGGCGGCAGTAGCGGCGGCAGTTCAGGTGGCGATGACGAACCTGAGCCGTTCAGTAAACTCATCGAAGTTCGCACCTCTGAGCCCGCACACGTCTCTAGGGCCCTACAGGAAATGCGGGCTGACATCGCGGATGAGCTTACCAGCGCTCGCGAGGAGTACGACGGACACCCTGACGAACTGACGCCCATCGTCGAAGGCGTCTGGATTCATCTGGACGGGGCCGATGCGTGGAAGGGCGCGTGGTTCACTGCAAACAAACTCAGCAACGATGAGGACTTCGCAGAGGACACGACGATGGACTTCGATTATGAGGCCAACGACGGAGCCGACTCGAAATCGGAGTTCGAAGTCGATTTCAATGGACGCCCGGAGGTCTTCGCGAGCCACCTCAGATTCAACATGGAGCCGGAAGATCTCGCGAATCCGGATGGCGGTCGTACCGCTGAAGCCGAGTTCGCGATTGAGTTCGACGAGGGCGATGACCGTCTCTATGGCGACACCTTCGACCTCCTGGACGAGCTCCTCGCGGTCGACAACGCATTCACCGTCACGATGCACACGCAGATCCGTGTGATCGAATCCAGCGAGGTGACTCAAGTATGAGCCAGGGCATCGCCGAGGGGAATTCGTTCGCCTTCACCACCGGCGCGTACGGGAATCGACCGACGTTCGTGTTGACGCGTGATCGGGTCGACGACCAGCACGAAATCACGCTCTACGAGCTGGCGCCCCGTGATATCGCGACGGCTCGACGAGAACGGTTCGAGAGAGTGCAAAAAGCAGTAAGCGTCTCAGTACGTGAACTGGAGGAGGCCATTATCGGCGACCGTTCACCGTCCGAACTTCCCGGGGCAGATGACGCGGCGTACGATTGGGATGACTGGTGTGCGATTCGTATCGCGACGTTACGCGGCGGGGCGTTCAACGAGGTGAGTTTCCTCATCGAATCCACCTTCCGTGAGCTGAGTCTTGATCCCGAGACCGTCTGTACAGGAGACCCAGCAAGCGTGAGTCTCCCCGAAGCGGCCGGTGTTCGGCTCTCGATCGCGTTCCGTGCGATGAAGCCGATGCGACGCCGAGACCGTCTCCGTGAAGTCGCAAAGGGAATCGACCAGATGAGCCTGGGTGAATGCTACTACTGGCACGCCAAGGCTCGTTCACCGTCCTCACCAAGCGGTACGAAAGCACTTCGCGTCCTGCTCGCCGACCACATCTAACGATATTTCCGATACTATGAGCGACTCTCACACGACATCCGAGACCGAATCCGAATCTGACAATGAGTACACCTCGTTGGCAATCGAGGGCGAACTCCCCCTGAAAGCCGTGGGGATTGAGAATCTCAAGGAAGCGAACCCGAAGCACATGCCGCCACACCGGTACATTCACCCGTGGTTCGCTCGCCGCCCCACCCCTGCGGCTCGTCTGGCGATTCTTGGATCGGTAATGGAGGAGGGAACGAGTGCGGATGAACTGCTGTCGCTGATGCAGATCGGGCCAGACGGTCTGGAAGAGAACATCAGCGAGTACGTTCAAGAGCGCAAGACGACTGAAGGACAACGTGACGGGACACTCGGCGAGTGGTACGGCTATCCGAGACCGTTTACGCAGTCTCCGACCGAAGACGAGCTGGCAGATCTACATACCTCGTTGCGAGAGACCTGGGATGGTGAATTACCGACTGTTCTAGATGCGACTGCTGGTGGCGGAGTGATTCCCTTCGAGTCCATCCGCTACGGCTTGCCCACCATCGCGAACGAGCTGAATCCCGTCCCGTCGATGATTCTGAAGGTGATGTTGGAGTACGCGCCTGAGGTCGGGTCGCTCGAAGATGAACTCTACCAATGGCGCGACCAAATCCAAAAGAAGGCGAGCGAGGAGCTCGACGATCTGTACCCTACGAAGCGGGAGGGTCGTGAAGTGCTGGCGTCAGCCTGTACGTACCACATTCAGTGTGAGTCCTGTGCTGGGACGGTCCCGTTGGTACCGAAGTGGTGGCTCCACAAGCGTAGCGCCGGCGAAGGCGTCGCGATCAAGCCGGATTACGAAAACGGAGATGTGTCATATGAGTGTGTAGAACTTGCAAAGAACTCCGATTCTAGTTTTGACCCATCTGATGGACCGGTTTCAAGGTCAGACGTGGAATGTCCTCACTGTGGAGTAGTTACAGAGTACGAGGAGGTGCGCGATTTGTTAAAGAACGATGAGTTTGAGTACCAAATCTACGGAGTGAAGTACGACGATCCACGTGGAGGATCCGGCTACCGTGCTGGTGAGGAAATGGACCAGCAAGCGCTCAAGCGTGCCGAAGAGCGTATAGAATCCGACTTCGATCTCCTCACTTTCCTTCCGGAGAAAGTCGAAGTGAGCAGTCGAATCACTGACCCAGCTACTTATGGAATGGAAGAATGGCGAGATCTCTATAGTCCCCGACAGCTGGTCTCCCATTACGAGTACTGCCAAGCATTCCACGAGACTGCTGATGAAATCCGCGCGGAACACGACGATCTGACCGCGGAAGCCATCCTCACCATCCTCACAGTGGCCGCGAGCAAAATGGTGGATTACAACTCCCGACTATCCTCGTGGCATACTGGAAAAGGATATCCAAATCCGATCTTCGTTGGGAGCAACTTCTCGTTCTGTCGAATCTTCTGCGACAACAACCTCGCAGCGGACACTATGGGGTACAACGATATGTCCCGGAAGGTCATCGACTCATACGAAGAACTCGCGGCGATGATTACCGGTCAGGATGCAGCGGACCTCTACTGTGGGGATGCAGCAGACCTCTCTTCGAAGGTTGGAGAAAACGAAGTCCAGGCGGCAGTGGTGGATCCGCCGTACTATGACAGCATCATGTACGCACAGCTGTCCGACGTATTCTACACGATGCAGAAAGCCTACCTCAGCGATGTCCACCCAGAACTCTACGCATCTGAGCTCACAAATAAATCCGATGAGGCCGTGGCGAACCCTTCGCGGTTCGAAGGTCTAGAAGGTGAGAAGTCCAAGAAGGAACTTGCAAAAGATGACTACGAAGAGAAGATGGCTGACATTTTCTCTGATCTCTACAAGAGTCTCGAACCGGGTGGCGTCTTAACGATCATGTTCACGCACAAGGAGACCGATGCTTGGGACACACTCTCTACATCGCTGATCGAATCCGGATTCACCATCACGGCTACGCACCCGATAACGAGCGAAATGCCGGTTAGGGCGGGGAAGCGAGAAACACAAAGCGCGGACAGCACCATCCTGCTTACTGGGCGAAAGCCTACGCAGGAGGATAATTCAGCTGTCGAGGCCACGTTGTGGGAAGACGTGAAGTCGCAGACCCGCGAAGCCGCAAAAGGAGCTGCGCGAGACTTGTTGGATTCTGGATTGAGCCTCACCAAGACAGATACTATAATTGCAGCGTTCGGTCCGACGCTACGTGTGTTCGCAGACAACTACCCTGTTGTAGACAAGAAAGGAGATGAAGTTCCGCCACGCGATGCTCTCACTGCTGCCCGTGACGCTGTTGCTGAAGTCCTCTCAGAACGTTATCTGGAAACTAAAGGTTTTGACGACCTTGACGGACTTACCCGGTGGTACGTCCTCTCGTGGCTCATCTACGACTCCGATACAATGCCATACGACGAAGCTCGTCAGCTCGGCATCGGTGTTGGTGTCAATATCGATGACGTGAAACGCGACACAAAGATCTGGGGGAAAAGTAGTGGTGATGTCCAACTCAAAACGCATAGCCACCGCGTGCAGGACATCGTCCGTGTCGAAAATGGAGAGGATGTCTCCAGTCGGAAGTATCCGGTTGACCCGACTAGTGAACGGTTCAGTTATGGAATCGATGCAGTACACTCTGCCATCCACGTCTACGAAACCAAAGGTCCAGAAGCTGCCTGGGAGTGGCTATCCGATCGCGGCCTGAAGAATGACGAGCGATTCCGTACCACCGTCACCGCTCTCCTCGAGGTACTCCCCCCAGAACACGATACCGCGGAAACCCTTCGAGACATGCTCTCGGGACGCACAGGCGAATATCTCAATATCGACATCAGCAACATCAATCTCAACGTTCGAGGCGAGGACGACGGAGATAATCAGGCAGCACTCAACGAGTTCGAATAAATGACCCTCAGGAACGTCTCGTGGGAGCCGGTGTACGAGAGCGAATTCCGGACCAACCGGACGCTCATGGAGACGTTCTACCGGCCATTCCTCAACGAGGTCATCCGCTACGACCGGCTCGCCGGCTATCTGAGTCTGCGTAGTCTGGCCCACGCTCTCGAAGGGGTTGACTCCATCCTCGAGACTGATGGAACAGTACGTGTCATCGCTGGAGCCGACCTCCAGAAGCGCGAGAAGGGAGCGATGTTCCCTGACGCAGATGAACCTCTGGAACCGTGGGTTGAGTCCCAGCTCACCATCATCGCGACCCTCCTCGACCGCGGCGACCTCCAAATCAAGGTCGGCGACCCCAAAGGCGGCGACGGGCTCTTCCACCCGAAGCTCGGCATCGGTGTCGATCGCGAGGGCAACAAGATTAGCTTCGAGGGGAGTATCAACGAGACGCTCAGTGCGTGGCAGTACAACTACGAACGCTTCAAAGTTCATCGCTCCTGGAGTCGCGGCGAAGCGAAGTACGTCGAGGAAGACGTCTCGACGTTCAACGCACTCTGGAACGGCTTCCACCCCTCCGTCGATGTCTTCGAGCTCGACGAAGCTGCACGCCAGGACCTCATCGACTGGAAGGACACCGATGGAACGCTCGAGGAACACGTCGAGCGCGTTAAGAATCACGACCCCCAGACGACGGTGCCCGAAGACGATACCGCCGGCGTCGTCTCGATCGCCGGACGGACACCGGGAGGAATCCACCTCGCAGAGGAGATTAGTACTGTCACGCCCTGGCCCCATCAGCGAACAATCTCCGATACCGCGGTCAGTATCTACCCGAACAACCTCCTGTTCTGTGACGAGGTGGGCCTTGGCAAAACCATCGAAGCAGGCCTGACCCTCTCACGGCTGATGCAGGTCGGAGAGGCTGAGCAGGCGCTATTTCTGGTTCCTGCAGGGTTGGTCCAGCAGTGGCAGAACGAACTCCTCGACCGCTTCAATATCCACGCCTACTATCACGAACGGTCCTACGACGGTGATTACATGATCGGTCCTCTCGGAGACGCAGAGGATCACCGTATCCCCACATCTGGAGCGGTCGACGCCGATGCCTGGGAGAACACGCCAATTGGTTCGTTCGTTACGGATAGAGATGAGCCAACCGTCGTGATCGAGTCGTGGCATACCGCCCGCCGCGAAGGTAATCAGGGACACGTCGCCCCACGCATCGACGAGAACGTGTGGGACCTCACAGTCGTCGACGAGGCACACAGTGCTCGCGAGGAGACGAAACTCTACGACCTGCTCGGACAAGCCGAGGAGGCCTCCCGGTGTCTCTACGCTCTCACGGCGACGCCCATGCAGCTGAATGTTGGCGAGCTCTACGATCTCCTTCGACTGTGCGATCTTCCAGAGGGTTGGGACGACAAGGACCGATTCGTCGAGTTCTTCGAAACACGGCAGGCACTCGAGGACAGCCTCAGCACCGTCGGCTCTCGCTATCAGAATATAACCGATGGACAGCAACAGGTTCTCCAACAGTTCCAGAAAGAGCTCGATCTGGAGGAGGACGAAGGCCGACCAAGAATCGAACGGTTCGGGAAACTCATTCACGAACATCTCACGTCGAACCCCGGCTACGACGATCAGGCGAAGGCCTTAGTCGAGGCGACGGACACGGAGTCGATTCAACAGCGGAAAGCCCTCGAGAAGCTCGTCGGCGTGCGCGAAACCTCACCTCGCTTTGACGATCCGCGCTCGCTCATTTTCGACTGTGGACCAACAGAGTGGAGCGCACTAGTGGAAGCTTCTCAGTGGGCGACACCGGTTCAGTCCCGCATCTTCCGGAATACTCGAGCGGTCTTGGAGCAGTGTCAGGATCTCGGGCTGCTCGACGATACGGTTCCGACTCGGGATGTCGAGACAAAACGTATCGAGCTGGGTGACGCGGCCCCGCTGTACGACCAGGTAGAGCAGTATATTGATGAGACGTATAAGCAGTCGCAGAAAGTCCTGACAGGGAAGGAGAAGCTCGCGTTGGGCTTCGTGATGACCACGTATCGTCAACGCCTGACGAGCAGTCTACACGCCATCAAGCAGAGCCTCCAGCGACGGATGGAGAAACTCGACGAGAAGGTTGAGGACATGACCGAGGAGGTCTCCGAGCTTAGTAGGGACGCCGGAGTGACGGAGGCGACCATCGACGAGGCGATCGGCCAAGCATCCCTCGACGCCTATCAGCCGAGTAGTCGTGGCGCGGCTGACGTGATTCAGGCGGAGCGGAAGGCCCTCCAAGAGTTCGTGGACGATCTCAGGCAAGCCCACACCGACCCGAAGGTAGCGCAGCTGCGCCGCGACATTCGCTCACTCCGTCAGAGCGCCCGTGATAACATTATCATCTTCACGCAGTATCACGACACCCTCGAGCATATCCGTGAGACGCTGACAGACACGCATCCAAACGTCGGTACGTACAGTGGTGGTGGCGGGATGCAGTACGACGAAACAACCGGAGAGTGGGTGAACGTCGGTAAAGAGGCGATCAAGCGAGATTTCACTGACGGGGACACCAATATCCTGATCTGTACAGACAGCGCGAGTGAGGGGCTGAACCTCCAAACCGCGGATGCGCTGATCAATTTCGATTTGCCGTGGAATCCGATGCGGGTTGAACAACGCATCGGTCGAATCGACCGTATTGGCCAGAAGAACGAGGTCGTGAAGATCATCAACTACGCCTACAAGGACAGCATCGACGGCGACATCTACGAGGAACTGGAGGGACGGTTACAGCTGTTCGAGAATGTGGTTGGGCCGATGCGTCCGGTACTGAACAGCATCGAGCAGGACATCAAAGACGCCGTTATGGGTAGTTCCGGATCGGATGCCACCAGAGAGCCAAGTGAGCAAGTCGTCGAAGAAGCGGACTCACGGGCAAAACGTGCCCAGGAGAAAGCCGAGGAGACCGGGCTAGCAGATGAGCCAGAAGAGGTATCGACGAAAGACGCGATAATCGAGAGTTCCGGACTTGACGGGTGGGAACCCTATTGCTATCCCGCATTCGATGAGATCGGGACCGGTGATCGGTCGTATGAACCGTTGGTGAGCTTAGAGACGATCGAGACACAGCTTACGCAAAGCGACCGCCTCGAAGAGACAGAATGGTCGTTTACTGCCCTCCGGAACCATGACCGCGCCGACGACTTCGAAGATATCGTCGACGATGCATACGTTCTGGAACTGCCAGAGGAGGATGCAGTAGCAATGCCGGAGTCGCTCGGAGAGACAGCTCAGGCAGAGCTTGGAGGGGGTAGCGGTGTTGTTGTGACGTTCAACCCAGAGATTGCTGAGCAGTTCCCGTCGATTCGGCTGCTCCTACCTGGAGATCCACTATTCGAAGCGCTCGTCCGCGAAGCTGCCCCAACAGAAGTCGATAATGTGGAGTTCGTCTGTGGTCAGCGTGGAGAGAGTGGATCGTCTGTTACCCGAAGTAGTCGGGTCGCCGAAGCCAAACAAGCGACTGTTGTAGAACCAGCTGTAACGAGTGAGAGTGTGAAAAATCTCCTCGGGGGGACGAACTCAGTCTCAGACATTGACGATGCAGAGCAAACTGTACTGAATTGGTTATCCCAACTTCCAGCTACTGAGTAGAGGCACTTTCGGGGGGCAGAGGGCTTTCCGGAAGTTCCCGGAAGCACGAATCTTCCACAAACAAAACCGTCGGACGTCACCGTGATTGAGGTAGCTATCAAGCCGTCAAATGGGGTAATTCCGGAAGCAACCCGGTCACGTTTTTAGTACTAGCCAGAAAACCAGTCTATCAAGCAACGATGATCCGCGATGCTCGCGTTCTCCGCGCCGGGTTCGTCCCTCGGGAAGTTGAGCATCGCGACGCCGAAGTTAACCACCTCTCCAGCGTTCTTGAGCCCATCACGAACGGAGAACCCGCCGACACGGCCATCGTCACTGGACCCAGCGGCGCCGGCAAGACGTGCATCTCGCAATTCGTCACCGAACGCCTACGTGAGGAGGTCCTCGATGTCGAGACCACCTACGTCAACTGCTGGCGCAACTACACCCGGTTCCGCACGCTCTACCAGATCCTCGACGACCTCGGCGCGACCATCGACATCCACCGACAGTCGACGCCTCACGACGAACTCGTCGACCGCCTCCAGCAGCACGACGGCCCGCGAACCGTCGTCATTCTCGACGAGGTCGACCAACTGGAGGACCCCAGCGTCATTTACGACCTCCACAGCCTCCCGCAGTTCGCGATCATCTGCATCGCGAACAAGGAAGAGGAGCTGTTCAGCCGCGTCGACGACCGCCTCGTGAGCCGCCTGCGCTCCAGCGAACACGTCCGGATGGACAAGTACCACGACGAGCAGCTGTACGACATTCTGAGTGCGCGGGCGAAGTGGGGACTCGATGAGGACGTCATCACCGACGACCAGCTCTACCGGATCGCCGACGCGGCCGCCGGCGACGCCCGCCTCGCAATCGGCATCCTCCGAACAGCCGCCGGCAAGGCCGATCGCGAGAACCACGAGCGCATCACCGACGATATTCTCCTGGACGCCGCCGAGGATGCTCGGGCCCAGATCAAGCAGAAGAGCCTCGACTCGCTCACGCCGCACCAGCGCGTCGTCTACGACATCGTTCGCGAGCACGGCCCAGTCGGGCCGAGCGAGATTCACGAGCGCTATACCGAGGACGTCGATGATCCGCGGACGAAGCGGACTATCCGCACGTACCTCTCGAAAATGGAGCAGTACAACCTCCTCGAGGCGGAAGGAACGAGTCGGGACCGAGAGTACTCGCTCGTCGATTCAGCGGCGGCGTCGCCGATGCAGTAACGGTGACCCCGTCAGCTATCAGGAACTGAACTCGCCGAGGCCCGATTGCTCGTGGTCCAGTGGCTCGATGACCTGGGGATCGTCGTTGCCGGGGTTGTTGACCCGCGTCGAAATCTCGTAGGCGTCCAGATCGTCCTTCGGGTACGGCTGGCACAGTTCCTTGCGGGTGTCCGGGTCTGCGGCGAGCCAGTCGGACTCAGCGTCCTTCGGGAGGACGACCGGCATCCGGTCGTGGATTGAGTTCATCAGGTCGTTCGGCTCTGTCGTGAGAATCGTGACGCACGAGATCGTCTCGTCGTCGCCCTCCCAGACGTCCCAGAGCCCGGCCATCGCGAATACGGGGTCGTCCTCCCGGTAAATCCGGTAGGGCTGCTTCGATCCGCCGTTCGGCGATTTCCATTCGTAGAACCCTGACGAGGGGACAAGGCAGGGACGTGATTCCCACGCCCGCTCGAAGACGCGTTTCTCGTCGGCAGTCTCGGAGCGAGCGTTGATGATGCCCTCCTCGGGTTCGTCCGCCCAGAACGGAATCAGCCCCCAGTGGTAGGCGTCAATCTCGTCGGGATCCTCGTTCGTGATGATGTGGAGGTCGTCGCCAGGCGCGATGTTGTATCGAGGTGTGTACCCGCCGTCCGCGACGACCTCGGCGTCGAAGCGAGCCTCGAGGTCGGCCTGGTCGATGAAAAGCGAGTTTCGGCCACACATACCTGAAAGTTCAGAGGGAGGCATCTTCAACGTGGTCGCACAGGAACTTCGCGGTACCGACGTACTTAACCAACATACGCCCCATTATGCACAGAGTGTTGGTTAACGGAGGCAGTACTAGAGAAGCCAGATCTGGAAACTTCTCCGAACCAGGCGCACAATCCCGAAAATTCGGTGACAAATTCACCCACACCGTAACTCAGCAGTTCAGCCATGTCTTCGAGTTGATCCGGGGCAGTATACCCCCAGAATTCGATGGGGGACGACAGAGTATTTATACTCTTCTTCCGTTCTGGTGACTATGTCCAGACAGGTCTCGGATTATTTGTCTGAAATAAATGACCATATCTTTCTTCCCGGCCTCCAGCGGGAGTTTGTCTGGAATCCCAGGCAGATTGAGGAACTGTTCGATTCATTGATTCGAGACTATCCAATCGGAGCCATAACGGAATGGAGAGTTCGAGCGGCCAATATCAGCGACTACAACTCGTATAATTTCCTGCGGATGTACGTTGCCGATGACTATCGGCCGCCGGATCCAGTTTTGGCGGAATACGACCTCTACAATCAGGAGGTTGAAGACAAAGAACCGGAGATTCTGATTATAGACGGCCAGCAGCGCCTGAACTCGCTCTATATCGGTGTCGAGGGTGGAATTACCGTATATAATGGCGGACGGGGGAAGCCCAGTGATGAGCTTCAGTACTGGGAAGGCCAGCGGCTGTGTGTTGACCTATTCGGCCACCCAGAGTACGATCGCGACGATACAGCAGGCGACTACGAGTTTGAGTTCAAATCAACAGGGAAGTTTGGGGGCGCGGACGAGACCGGCTATTCTTTGACCGGCGAGACGCGACACCTGTGGATGCCGGTCGGGGAGTTATGGAACGGAGACGACGAAGGGGGCTCCGGGAACTCCACGGTACTTGAAGGAAGAGCACTGAGCGAAGTCGTCGATGAATACGTGGATACCGCCGAACTGAGGGCGGACAACGAAACCCGCTATCAACTGCGCAGTATTTCGATGGCCGTCGCGAGAGACATTACGAGCAACGTTCTACAAGACGATCTCGAAACGGACAGTACGAACAAGGATAGATCCGAAATTCCCGAGATATTCACGAGGCTGAATATGGAGGGCTCTGATCCGAAGCCCTACCAGCTCCTTCTCTCAAAACTAATGAGTTATTGGCCGTACGCGGAAGAGGAGAATGAGCGAATCAATCCTCGGGAGGTCATCCAAGATTGGATTGACGAATTTAAACAGAAGTTCCCTCAGTATGAACAAGAAATCGATCGAAAGCTGTTCCTCCGGTATACCGCATACCTAGTCGGAACAGACCTCCTCCGGAGCAATCTTGGCAGTATCGACGAAGAAAGAATGGACGAGATGCGCGAGCGGTGGCTGTATAATGAGCCCGTCGTTGCCGGACGGCGCTTCGAGTGGTTTCGGACATCGCTCGAGAAGGCATTCCAGACAGTAATCGAGAGCGGGATTCGGAGCTCGGTTATGAACACAATGCCGATCTTCGCCCTGCTTGGCGTGTTCTATTACCAGAACCCGGATGCTGAGGTCTCCGACGCGAACCGCGAGAGTGTTTTCCAGTTCGTCGCAAGAGCCCTCTTGCTGAACAAGTACTACCAGGTTCTGACCTACGGCAAGTGCCGCAACTGGATGCGATACCTTCGTGAATGGGAACCAGACACCAACGAACCAATCGTTTTCCCTGGAGACGAACTATTTGAATCAGAGAACATCAGCCCATCTGCTGAAGACATCCGTCGAGTCGTAGCCAACGCTCGTTACGAGAGCAGTCCAGGAGAGCCTGTATTTACCGACACAGACGTCACGGCAGTACTCGGCCTCATCGAGGAATCGTATACGCAATCGACGTCCACCAGTATTGGCGACTACTCGGTTGACCACATCTACCCGAAAAGCAGGAAAGAGTCCGTATCCGAATCTATTGGAGAGACTGTTGATCTTAATCGAATCGGGAATCTACAGCTGTTGCCACACGAGATGAACGAAGAGATCAAAAGCGACCAGTGGCCCCACGACTGGTTGGACGACCTCGGCAACGCCGAGGCTGAGCGTATCCAACGTGTCAATCAGTATCCCGATATCGAGCCGACCCCGGAGAACGCACAAGCGTTTATTCAGGCTCGCGAAGAGCAGATTACCGACTACTTGATAGACAAATACGTAAAGTAAAGAGAGAACTGCAAGTCGCAGTTTCCTTAGAATTTTCACAGAAATCAAACTGAGACACCGGCCTACTGAGCTCCCCACGTATTAACCAACAGGCAGAGGGCGTATGCATCCAATTGTTGGTTAACGGAGGAGGCGCCTCATATCGGAATTGTTCTCGGAAGTGTACATCCTAACACGAAAACACGCAAACAGCGACGCCACTCGTTGTATTCTGGTCGATTCCCTGAAACGCGGAAGCGACACGCCGCGGCTTATCGGGAATGTGGACCTCTAGTCGAGTATGGGAGAACACTCAACGTCGAACCGATTGGCGGTGGACCAGCCGACACGGGGCGCTGACCGCAATCGGTCCCTCGCTGACCAGGCCGATCCGACTACGGACGAAATGCTGCTGCCGCAACTCGACGACGGCATCACCCTACTCGACGTCGAAGGAGGCCGCGGCGTCCCGATCCTGCAGTCGCTCGTGCTCGACCATCTCCTCCTGCACGCCGGACCCGCCTTCTGGGTCGACGCAAACGGCCACGCGACGACGACGACACTCGCTCAGATCGCGCCCAGTCAACGGTTGCTCAACCGAATTCACGTCGCCCGCGGATTCACCGCCTACCAGCACTACGGCGCCGTCTGTGATCTCCCGACGGCAGTGAACAAGTCGATCCAGATATCCACCACCGACGCCGGGACGGCCGGTCGAGGAGCACCAGGTCGTGACGAGGATACGTCGCCCCACACGCCCGCCCTCATCGTCGCCCCGGCCGTCGACGCCCAGTATCGCACCGACGATACCCTCGGCGAGACCCACGCGAAAACCCTCCAAGCCCGCACCCTCGCCAGGTTAGCGACCTACGCCGATGGGTACGACATCCCGGTGCTCGTTACGCGAAACGAACGAAACGAATTCACCGAGCCAGTCGCGACGGTCGCGGACCACCATCTCGAGTGCGAGCAAACTCGGATGGGCCCACGGGTCGTCGGCGAGGACTTCGAGACGCTCGTCTATCCCGTCGACGACGGCGCGTACTACCAGACGACGTTCGCGTACTGGCGGCAGCTGCTCGCGGCACGCGCCACGCAAGTCGGCGTGGAACCGACAACGCCGACGCCGTCGACGCCGACCCCGGAGGGTGTCGGGACAGGAGTCACCGCTGACGGTGAGACGGTGGCGGCCACCGCGGATCCCCTGCTCGATGCGTGGACGGCGACCGGGACAGGAGGGCGATAGCGATGGGGCGCACAAACCCGACGTACCGGGATGCACTCCGGGCCATCGAAGAGCGGTGGGCGGAGTTCCGCCGGGCACTGCGGCGTCGCGACCAGCCACGATTTGACCAGCTGTTCGAGTACGCCCGCGAGCACGCCGACGCGAGCGGGCTGTTGAACCACCAGAACCCGCTGCTGCCGGCGCTACTCAGCATCGATCTCGAACAGGAGGCCCGCCTCGACGACCACGAAGAGCGTCTCGAGGAGCTTGAAGCCGCGGTCGCAACGAGCGATGACCAGGAGAGTGCCCCACCGGACGCGAACCCGTGACGATGCCGTTCAGTATCGACTTTCTGGACGACGGCCGCGTCCTGGAGTGGGAGGCAACTGCCGACGGCGCCGTCGCGACCGAGCGCCAAGACTACACCCCACGCTTCTACGTCGCCGCTCGCGACCCTGATGCCGACCTCGACCTCACGACACTCCAGTCGGTGTACGACCAGCACCCGGACGTCGTCGCGACCGAGATAGTTGCGCGACGCCCCGGCTTTCGACGAGACGAGGAGGCCGTTCTCGCAGTCGACGTTGCCCACATCGATCGCGTCACTCCACTCGCCCGGCAGGCGCGTCAGCTGTCGGCCTATCCAGTCGGGGATCTCGCCTGTTTCAACGTGGACTTTTCGCGAGAGTTCCGGTACTGTCTGGAGACCGGCGCCGATCCGACGCCGGCGAACGAGCTGTCGACGCTCCGGCTCAGTGTTCCGGTGACCGAAACGAGCAACGACGTCTACGAGGAACTGTCCGTCGCCGGCGACACCGTCACCGGCTCGCCGACGGATATCCTGACCGCCGTCCAAGGGGCACTCGAAGCGCACGATCCGGACGTCCTGGTCTGCTCAACCAGCGAGATCGTCCCAACTCTGTACGAGATGGCGACGGCTGCCGGCGTCGACGACTTCTCGCTGAGTCGGTGGCCGAACGTCGACTACCAGCAGCTCGCGAGCCGGTCGACGTACTCGAGTTACGGCCGCGTCGGCCACTCGCCGGCGCGGTACAACATCCCCGGCCGGGCGATCATCGACGAGTCGAACACGTTCTTCTACGGGGAGACGAACCTCGACGGCGTCCTCGACCTCGTGTCGCGCTCGAACAAGCCCGTCCAGGAGCTTGCGTGGGCATCGATTGGGAACGTGCTCACGGCGATCCAGATCTGCGAGGCCCACGACCGCGGGGTCCTCGTCCCGTGGAACTCCTGGCGCCACGAGTTCTACAAGCAGATGGGGACGCTCCACGACGCCGACCGCGGCGGCTTCATCTTCGCTCCCGAGGTCGGCCTCCATGAAAACGTCCACGAACTCGATTTCTCCTCGTTGTACCCGAACATCATCTGTACCCGGAACGTCTCACCGGACGTCATCCGGTGTGACTGCCACAGCGACCGCAACGACGTCCCCGGCCTCGGATACTCGATCTGCGACGATCGGGGTTACCTCGTCGACGTGCTCCAGCCGATCATCGACGCTCGCGACGAGATCAAGGCGGCCATCCGTCGCGAGAAGGAACGGAACGACCCCGAGGAGGACCGGCTGGCGGAGCTCGAGGGACGGTCGGGAGCGCTAAAGTGGATTCTCGTCGCCTGCTTCGGCTATCAAGGGTTCAGCAACGCGAAATTCGGCCGTATCGAGTGCCACGAGGCAATCAACGCATTCGCTCGCGAGATTCTGCTGACGGCGAAACAGCAGCTGGAAGCCGGTGGCTGGCGCGTCGTCCACGGCATCGTCGACTCCATCTGGGTGACCCCGGACCCCGACGTCGACGACGAGGACCGCGAGAACCTCAAGACGCTCGCGACGGAGATCACGGAACGCGTCGAGATTCGGCTCGAACACGAAGCTCAGTACGACTGGGTGGCGTTCGTCCCGCAGCGCGAGAGCGACGCCGGCGCGCTAACGAAGTACTTCGGGAAGGTCGCCGGCGACGACGACTTCAAGATCAGGGGCATCGAAGCCCGGCAGCGCTCAACCCCGCCGTTCATCGAGAACGTCCAGCGAGACTGTCTCGACCAGCTCGATGCTACGCGGTCACCGGACGCGGTGCTCGGACGGCTCGAACGAGCAATCGACGAACTGCAGGCGGGTACCGTAGCAGTAGAGCGGCTCGTCGAGCGGAACCGTATCTCCAAGCCCCTGGAAGGCTACTCACAGAATACACAGAACGTGGCCGCCTTGAAACGGGCTCGCGAGCAGGACCTGGCAGTCCACCCGGGCCAAGATATCGAGTACGTGGTCGTCGACGACGAGAAATCCTCGCGAGACCGGGTCGCCCTCGCCCACGAGGAGATCGAGACCTACGACGCCTCGTACTACGAGACGCAGCTCGTCAGAGCGGTCGAGAGCGTGCTTTCACCGCTTGGGTGGGATCGGTCCGACATTCGCCGAGAGCTCTCCGGTGAGAGGGACGCCGTTTTGAGCTCGTTCGGAGCCACCAACGAACTGTCGTAGTGGACCCCACCCCTGGTTTCCGTCGTTTCGATCCAACCCCACATTTCCGACGTAATTTTCGACCCCCCTCGTTTCCGTCGTTTCCTCACGCCCCACCCCAGATTTCCGTCGTCCGCACCCACTCAGTAGTAGGGGGTCACTACTCGCGAGTCCAGTCCTGCATCCGGCTGTCCTCGAGGATCGTTTCGCGGACGACCTGGGGATCTTCGATGAGTCGGTTCTGGAGGTGGATGCCGCCCGCACTCCCCTTGTTGATCTTCTCGATTTCGACAACCCCGAGGAAGGCTTGCTCTTTCAGGATGTCGCGGAACCGACGGACTGAGAGGATATCCATATCGAGATGGTTGCAGATGCGTTCGTACTGGTCGTACACCCGGCTCGTGAGGAACGCATCGTCATTGCTGTTGACACTCAGTTCCGTGAGCGCCAGCAACGCCGCTTTCGCCTGCGTGGGTGCGCCGTTCACGAGTTCTCTGAACCGGTCCTTTTCGGCGTGCTGCTGTGCCTGGCGGACGTGTTCCTCCGTCACCTGCTCTGCTCCGGCCTCGTAGGCGACCTCCCCGGCGTGACGAAGAATGTCGATCGCCTTCCGAGCGTCGCCGTGTTCCTGCGCGGCGAAGGCCGCCGAGAGCGGAATCACGTCCTCGGAAAGGACGCCGTCCTGGAAGGCGTCCTCACGATTGAACATGATCTCCCGGAGCTGGTTGGCGTCGTATGGCTTGAAGAACAGCTCCTTGTGCTGGAAGCTGCTTTTCACGCGCTCGTTCACGTTGTCGACGTACTGGATCTTGTTGCTGATCGCGATGACACCGACGCTACAGTCGATTTTCCCCGCCTCCTCAGCGCGTGAGAGCTTCATCAACACGCTGTCGTCGTTCATCAGATCGATCTCGTCGAGGATGATGATCACAGAATCGAATTGAGCGTCGAGCGTCTTCCAGAGGAGTTTGTAGTATTTCGACGTACTGAGGCCGGTATGGGGGACGGAGATTCCAGTTGAAGGTTCATCGTTCAGCTTCGCGGCCAGTGAGGAGATTGCTTGGGTTTCGGTATTGTCTTCAGCACAGTCGATATACGCTGTTCCAATCTCGACGCCATCCTGAGCGGCATTTTGAGCTCGTTGACAGACGTGTTTTGAAACGAGAGATTTGCCGGTCCCCGTTTTCCCGTAGATCATCACGTTTTCCGGGGAGTACCCGTGGACAGCACCGTTGAGACGTTTCGCGAGCTTCGAGATTTCCTCGTCGCGACCGACGATCCGGTCAGCCTCCGGCACGTGGCCGATTTTCAGGAGATCCTTGTTCGCGAAGATTCGATGCCCGGATTCAAAGAGTGGATCGTCGACAGAACTGGGTGAAGAGTCGGGCGTCATTGAATATCACACGGTGTGAGCGGGGGGAGTATAAATCTAGTGGAGAACGCCACCCCACGTTTCCGACGTTCCTTGTCCGATATCAGCCGTAAAATGCCGTCATTCGGTGAAATTGGATTGCTGACAATATAGCCGCGTTTCCGACGTGAGAGAGGAAACCCGTAGACGGAAGCATCGCCTCGATGTCGAATCCCGAACCCACACACCCCACGTTTCCGTCGTAATCACCGAACAGGTGGGGAGGGGACTCGAAGAAGACGTCCACGACGAGATACCAAAGACGAGAGCGGCCTATCCGTCCAATACTGGCCGTCTACAGAAGCAGCTGGAAAGGATTGTTTCATCTGAGGGGGCGAAGTACTTCGCCCCCTCATTGGTTGAAGTACACTTAATGAGCGTTTCTCAGCTATACCACTTTAATCTATGTGTTGCAGAAGTTAGTTCATCTCTAGATTGGTTCTAGGTCAACAGAATTAGTGGCTGTATAGCACTATCGTAGCCTCTCCCTACGCCGTCGTGGAGAAACGACGGAAACGCGGGGGGTGTGGTCCCTTCGAAATCAGCGTCACCCCCTCCACCAACATCCAGTTACGACGGAAACGTGGGGTGGGTGTCCTCCATCATCGAGTTTTACTCGTCCGGGTTGACCGGACCCTTGTACTGAGAACGAATCTTCTCTCCCTCCCGCCACTGCCAGTAGTAGTAGCGGTTGTCGTTGATCTCCTTGATCGTGATCGTCGCTTTGGCAGGGACGTCGTCCGGGAGATCGTCCGGTCGCTCTTCGACCTCTTCTTGATCTGCCGACTCCTCGAGACGGGCCTCTCGTTCCTTGTGCTCGGCGAGCGCTTCAGCGTACGTCGCAACGTCTCGGAGCTGCTCCGGGTCCGACTCGTTGAGCGTGTTGACGATCTCCGTCGGAAGGTTCGCCGGTGGGGTCGGGGGTTCGTAGGACATCGGCTCTTCTCGTGTTAACCAACACGCCCCACGAATCCATAGTTTTGTTGGTTAAGCCGATGGAGACAGTTCTCGCGACCGCTGGCAGTAACACTACTCGAAACTTCTTTATATATAAGTTTCGTACTATGTTACACCGTGCTCCGGCGCATCGAACTCGAGGTCCTCGCCACGGTCGACCGCGGCGACACGATCTCCGAACTCGCGACGAAGCTCGACCACAGCGAGAGTTACCTCTCTCGTGCCGTCGCCGACCTCGTCGAGAAAGGGCTCGTCTACACGGAACGCGATGGCCGGCGAAAACGAGTCGTCCCGTCGGATGCTCGCGCCGTCGAACTCTACCAGGACCTCGTCCGCCAGCACTCCCACATCGACTTCCCCGAACTGCTGACGGGCAAGGCACTCGAGGTCCTGTACTACCTCGATCAGCCGCGAACCGTCTCTGAGATCGCCGACCGGAGCGATAACTACCGCAACACGGTCAACCGCGTCCTCAAGCGGTTTCGCGACCGTGGGCTCGTCGGGACGGCCGACGGCCGCTACGAGTTCAACGCCGACTTCGACCGCCTCCACAAGTTTGCCCGTGAACTCGCACACCATCTGCATCGCCACCGCCTCGAAGCCGTCGCCCCGAAGGGCACGATTCTCTGGGAGGACTACGACGAATTCCTCGCCCAGACCGAGACGGAGATCGATGCGGAGGCGTTCCACGAAACCGGCCTCGCTCGATTCGCGGGCTTCGACCTCCAGTTCCTGCTCACCGGCCATCGCTACTACTTCTACTCCGAGGATCTCGACGCAGTCTCGCCGGCGGAACTTTGCTGTCACACACTACTGATCGACGACGGCAGCCGCCACCGCTCGTACTGTCTCCTCCTGCTCAGCCACGTCGACGTCGACGAGGCGGACCTCCGAGAGCAGGCGGCGAAGTATGGTCTCGAAGACGAAATCGACGCCCTGCTCCGCTACCTCGAGACGCACGGCGAGGTCGACGACGACCGGCTCCCGGAGTGGGACGAGTTTCGGAAACTGGCGGCTGACTACGAGGTGCCACTACCACAATGAGACCAACATTCGGACGCGAGTACATCGAGAACGAATTCCAGCGAATCGGGAACGGGCTATCTGAACCGCTCACGGTCTACCTGATCGGTGGTGGCGCGATGTCGCTGCGCGACCTCAAGGGGGCGACGAAAGATATCGACCTGGTCGTCCCAGATGGCGACGCGTACGGTCAGCTGTGGGCGGTCCTGATGGACCTCGGGTATGCGGAGGTCCAGTCGCTGGATCCAGATTACCGGGCGCTTGGCGCGACGAGCTGCGTCGAGAACGACGACGGGTGTCGCCTCGACATCTTCAACCAGCAGGTCGCGAACAAGCTCGTGCTCACCGACGGGATGCAACAGCGCAGCGAGCAGTTCCTCGACACGGATCGACTGACGATCCGGCTGGTCAGCAACGAGGATATTTTCCTGTTCAAGGCAATCGCAGGCCGCGATGACGACATCGAGGACATGAATATGCTCGTGCAGGCCGGCCTCGATTACGACGTCGTCCGGGATGAACTCGAAGCCCAGATCGAACGCCTGGGTGACGATCAGTTCGCCACGTTCGCGAACGAGGCCCTGGTCGAACTCGAGGAGCGGTACGGAGTGACCACGCCGATCGAGGGCCACGTCCAAGAGCTCACGAATAGGTACTACCGGGGGCTCGAAGTCCTCCAGGCACTCGATGAACCGATGACCGTCGACGAACTGGCCGCGGAACTGGAGCTGGATGACGAGGAGGTTCACGACCGGATCGCGTATCTCTCAACGTTCGACCGGGTCCGTCGGGATGGCGACACAGTCCGTCCCGTGGAGTAGTCTGGCCACGACTACGGGGAGGGAAGGCGGCCGTCTGGTCGGGGAACGCGACCCCGTTTGATCTCGTGATCGACGCGGCGCAGGTGCTTGCAGCCGCCTTCGGGTGAACGTTGCTGCCAGTCGGGACAGGTACACGATTCGTCGATGACGTCGACTTCGTACCTGTTGCCGGACGCGGACTGCACCTCGTAGCGGCCACCCTTCGAGAGGAGTGAGACATCCATCGCTTCGGCGACGGCACGCTTCGTGCGGGGCTCAAGATCGTCCTCCGACTGTGCGTTCTCGTCGACGACCAGTCGGTCGCGAACGTCCCCCGTTCGGCCACCGTCGGGAGCGACGGCTTCCGCAGGCCCCCTGAGCCGCTCGTGGAGCACTTCCTCCACCGGATGGCCTTCCGGCCACAGGTAGTGGACCTCGCGGCGCTCGCGATGGTCGTAGGAGCCGCACGCGGCTGCGCACCCAGTCCAGACGCGCCAGGCACCCAGCGCAGACATCACGTCGACGATGTCACGGGGAACTGTCTGGTGGTCGTCCGGGAAGAACACCCGGAAGCGGGTACACGCCTCCTGCGGCGGGACGGTCTCCCACCAGTCTTCGCTGGAGCTCCAGCTGTCGTACATCGCCTCGTCGCTCCCGTAGCCGACGGTCACGCCGTTGATCGGCGTCCAGTCTGCTGGGAGGTGGTCCGCCTCGCCTTCAAGCACCCGAAGAACGGCGTATCGGAGGTACTCGTGGGCTTGGTTGTCTGTCGTTCGGGCGACCTGGTCGTGCTGCTCGGCAACGTGCTCGGCTTCCTCGAGGACCGTCGTGAGATTGGGTTCAGTCATCATTCGACGGAGGTCTGAATGCGCCTCCGCCCCTCGGCGGGCGCTGAAAAACTTAACCAACAGAACGGAAGGAATCCATCACACTGTTGGTTAACTATGTTGGGACGAGGATTCGCCTTCGAGCATGTCGATGAGCTCTTCTGCTGTGGAACTAATCCGTCCGAGCCGCTCGCGAACGACCTCGGGATCGTCCGACTCCCACGCAGCGAGGTAGAAAACCGACTTACTGGTGCTGAAAAAGTATCTTTGCTAATAATGCCGAAAAATGGTTAATTCACCGGCATACAGGGCAAGAGATGTTCCCTGAACCCTCCTCGACAGCGAAGGAGAATCCGCAGTCACTACACGTCACTTGGTCTGTTTCGATAGCCAGGTGTGGCGAGGGGGTGTTCCGGTGACCGAAATCGATATCGTCTGTATTCGTTTCGACTTCGATGAAATCGCTTGATCCCGTACCGCTGAATGCGTCTTCAAACATATCTGCGAACTGGTCCTCCAGCATCTGCCTCGCCTCATTTTCTGCAACAGCATTCCCGTACTCTGCCTGTTCCTCTGTGAGAAACTCGTCGAACTCCGCGATCCAGTCACAGTATGGACACCGGAGATTCAGATAGTGTTCTTGTTCGTAGGTCTCTCCATGGATCGTGAACTGACCGTCACAGCTCGGGCATTGACGGGGAAGCATCCCGGCCTCGTCGGTGGGCAAATCGATGTTGACTACCATATCCGTCATACGACCACCGTCCCGTTCTGCCAAGCGGCCGTAAACTGGGACTCAATGGATTCCCGATTGATTGGTCGGAGCTCAGAGGCGGTGTGCTGCGTATCACCTGCGTCGTGGAACGAGTGACCCCATGCCCAACCATCCTCCCGGTCACGTATGATGTAGCGGTCATGGAAATCCCAGTCGCTGTCCGAGAGATACCGGACCTCGATATCTGAGTGCTGCTGCGCAAACTGGGATACGCGCTGCTGGTAGCCCCCTCCAGTCACGCGATCCGTCGTCATCACTTTGATTTCGACGCCGTTCGGCACGTGCTGGAGCAGGTCATAGAGGCCTTCGCGGGCGTACCGATCGATGATAATCACCTCATCTCGCGCAAGTTCCACGAAATCCCGGAACAGGTGCTCAGCTTGTTGCGACTCGTTAGGGCCAATCGAGGCCTGCCGAAGTGATCGGTGCGTCCCTGTCCGCGGAATTTCGACACCATCGTTCCGATATGCTTCGAACCGATCTGCACCACGGTCTGTGATCCTGGCGCCGTGGTAGAAGAGTCCGCCACCCCCTCCGTGCGTCTCGATGAGTCGCTTCTCCTTCAGGTACCAGATGTTCTGGTCGACGAGCGTTTCATCCCCAATTTCGTCAATTAGTTCGTCTCGCTCGGCGAATACTACCCCGGTGTTCTCTCGATCAAGCTGGTACAATTCCTCTAGGATGTCGTACCGGGTGTTGCCGTCGATGATGGTTTCGCACCCGTCTTCGTGCAGTTTCTCGATCCCTGCCGCAGTAATCTGGATTGTGCTGATTCGCTGCCCTAGTGCCCCCTGTACTTCGACGTATTCTCCATCGATTCGCTCCGCTACATAAGCCACGTCGTCCTGCTCGTACTCCTCCAATGCCTCGTACAATCCATCCCCTGTCAGGCCACGGTACTGCACGTCTTTGAACTGATCATAGAGCGCTTTCAGAATCTCCCGCGCTATTTTCTCATCTTGTTGCCCTAGTGATGACATCGTTTCGTCTAAAATACTTAGACCACATATCATTTAAAATCGTGCTGCAGCGACCGGCGGCAACGCAGCTGTTACGGGAAGAACTAGTACAGAAGCAAACGCCGCCTCTCTACCTCTTCAACAATTCATCGAGGCCAGCTTTTTCGATCAATAGGAGTGCCATTCCGCCAAGGAATATGATCCCGACCAGGGTACCCAAAAACCCGAATACGGGATGGATTACTGTCGAGATAATGCCGGGAGCCATCCAAATCAGGATGATACCGGACAGAACGAACCCCGTCGTGTAGCGGATGTTCCAATATTTCGCGGACGTATAGATCCCTAGGAAGATACCTGTAAGCATGAGCAGGTACCCTAGTCCTGCTACGACCGGCCCAACGAACTCCTTGATGAACACGACGATCAAGAAGACGCCGACCGGCGGGACGAACACCTCCTGTAGACCGCGTCCGACTCCATCAGCTCCCGTTGGCGCCGGCATACAATCTCGTCTAAAGTGCCGAGTGACAAAAACAGCCACCCGATACGCTGGCAACACAAAGCGATTCTGAGTATTGTAACAAACGAACAGCGGAGTACCGAATCGAGTGCTGGTTAATCCTTCAATTTTCGAGTGTCTCAATGATTTTCTCTGCTGTGGTACTAATCCGGCCGAGCCGCTCGCGAACGACCTCGGAATCGTCCGACTCCCACGCAGCGAGGTAGAACGCCGATCCGCTCGTGTCGAGCCCGCAGTACCGCCCAACGACGTACGCGACGGCTTCGGCCTCGACTTCGCGTTTTGCCCGCTCGGTGTCGTCGTCGACGTCGAAGTGGAGCAGAGCGTGGGCGTACTCGTGAATCAGCGTCCGCGCGAGGTCGGCCTCGTTCTCCCGATCACGCACCTCGACGAGCGGCTGGACGTCGACGAAGCTCAGCTGCTCGCAGATGCCTTTCGCCTCGCCGTGGGTCCAGTCTTCGTCGGGAACGATCCGCACCGTCACGCCGAGGTCGTCAGCGGCGGCAGTCAACTGCTCGACGAGGTCGCCGACGTCCCCGGTTGCTTCTGTGTCTAGGTCGGGAAGCGGCTCGCCCTCGGTCTGGGAGATGTCGAACACCGGCGCGGGCTTGAACCCGACCAGGCCCTCGGACCACTCCTCGGGTGGCGTCTCGTCGTACTCACAATCGCTGTCCTCGTGGTAGCTCGGCGAATTCTCGCACTCCGGGCACTGTTTCGCGATGATTGGCGCCCAGATCCAGATGGCCGACTCACCCTCTTTGACGTGACGGTCGAACTCCTCCTGCCACGTCCGGTAGCCCGCCACCCGGCTCGCCTCGGGACACTGCCGCTTGATGAGGAGCGTGTTCCGGTAGGAGTAGTCGTGGAAGCGACTCTGGACGTCGAGCCACTCCTGGAACTCGTCGCTGGCCTGTGCGTCGTCGACGCCGGCGACGAGGTCGTCGATCCACTGTTCGATGGTACTGTTCATCTCGTCGGATCGCGTGTCGGTCTGGTCGAAGGAGACCGACGAGTCACTGGTCGTAGCCATTGTGTGCACGGAATCGAGTTCACGGCGACAGCGTCTGTTCAGACCGCGCCGCACCCCTCAGGGGCGTTCAAAAACCGCTCTGTCGGTCAGCGGAGCTCGTGGCGTTCGTTCGCAAAGCCAACCGAGACGAGGTACTCGAGGAACTCGTCGAACCGCTCGACGTCACTGGGCGTGTCGGTCGCAAGATGACGCGCCCACTCGATGGCCCACTGGAAGGCGGGATCCGTGCCGCCCTTGCCGTGAATGTACCACCACCGGGCCGCTTTCAGCACGACGAGCGGATTCGTCGGCGGCTGCTCGCCGGCGAGCCCACGGGTGATAGATTCGATTTCGTCGGGGACGTCGGCGGGATCGACCTCCGCTGATTGCGTGTTGTCGATATCGACCGGAATCTCGTCGATCGAGACGTTGTCAGGACGCTGTTGTTGACTCACTGGAAGTCACCTCTGAGAGCTTTCGAAGAAGCCCTCGCCCTCTCTGGGGGCACGAAAAACAGGTCGCGAAGTCACGCCGGCGGGAGGTAGACGCTCTGCTCGCCGGCGATCTCCTCCAGGTTATTTCGATGACGGTGGCTGAAGTAGCACTCGTAGCTGCAGTATCCACAGATTGCGCCGGTATCGTATTCGGCCACGTACGGGCCGCGGCGAGTTCGCCAGACGTTCGTCCCGCACTCGGTACAGGCGGCGTCCTCGAGATCGGCAGGGCTCGGTCCCTCGTACACGACGTTGAGCCCCTCGTTTTGCGGTGTCGTTTCGGGCCAGATTCCGTGGGTCCTCCAAAACTCACGGACGCGAGCGAGGCTGTGACGCACCGTCTTTCGCACGGTGACGTGGTCGGCGTCGCGACCGCTGTCGTCCCAGCCGTCGGCCGTCCAGAACTCACCGAACTGCGCGCCGCGATGCAGCCCGTTCCAGTCGACACCGACGATGTCGGCTGGTGGCTCGTCAGTGAGTGTCGGTCGGGTCAGCTGTCGAATGGCGTCGAGCTGCTTGGGCGGACTCCCGCCGAGAATGTGGACGCGCCGCCCTCTCCAATCGCCTGGGTCGGAGAACTCGTGGGCCAGACGGTCGGCGTATCCCCGTGAATATCCGAGGACGAGGGTCTCGGGAATCGCGTCGATCACCGCCCGCGACTTCGGAACGACGATGAGCTCGGCCTCTGGATAGCTCGCTTGGATCTCACGAGCAGCAGCGACGTGGGCGTCGACGTCGTCGATTTCGTCGACATCCCCGATGACCCCAACCTCTGGTTCGTACTCGAAGAAGCGGTCGACGAACCGCTCCAGATCGGGATTTCGGAAATCGTTGTCGAGCATCCCGACGGGGAGGCTGAGATTCTGATACTGCGTCTCTTGGTACCCACAGTCCTCGCGAAAGCCAGGAAGGAAGCCGAGGTCGACAGCGTCGACGACAAACGGCGCTCGATGCAGAAACGCCACGTAGTCTGCTTGTCTGGCGGCGGCGATTTCGCGGGCGGTGCTGGCGCTGGAGCTCAGCTCGAGGGACATGATTTGGCTCGCGAGGCCGCTGCTGGCTGCCCCGCACCCTTTCAGGGGCCCGAAAAACCGGGGCGCAGCGTATTAACCAACAATAGGGGAACTCACGTGGAGTGTGTTGGTTAAGAACAGAGCTTACTCTTCGTTCTCACGCAGCTCTTCAGCCTTCCACTTGAGCCGGCGCAGAATCTGCGTTCGGTTCTGGTGGGCGTTCTCGTAGGCAACGCACTCCTGGAGGGTTTCCATATCCGGAATCGTCGCGATCCCTGCCTTAATCAGGCGCGTGTTCGGTGCCTCAAGCCGCTTTTCAGGCGGAAATTCGCCTGACGCCTCTGAGTCGTCTGTAGAAGTACCCATAACGGATGCCTCCACCTATTGAGGGCACGAGCAACAGCAGAGAATTGAAGCAGTAGATCTTGGGAAGGTGCACCCACTGCGAATGAGACCATCAAAATAGAGGCCTTCACGACAGGATTCGAGCTGTCTCGAAGCCCAATCAGGCTTCCGAGGATTCGAGCAAAACGAGGTTCTGAACAGGGTATGGGTTATTCTCGCCGGCGAACTCGTCCTCAGGGACGTAATGCCAGAGGTGGCCGTCTACTTGGTAGAGAAACGACTCGCCGCCTTCTGCTTCAACTCGTACCCGCTTCCCGACATTATCGTCTTCTTTCCAGCCGATCACGGTCAACGGCTCGACGGGCCATTCAAAGAATTTGACCGAGTCACCAGGCTCCAACTCTTCAAAAGTCTCTATATCCCCCTGCTGTGGCTCTCGCGCGTCGAGAGTCGGATTATGCTCAATAGACATGGTCTCTGGGTACGCCCCTACTCACTTAATACTGTCAGCAGTGGATTCCAGCCGCTAGAACGGAAGCACGCCTGGCGAATCTTCTCTCCGACTGCTCTTAGCCCATCGCCTCTTGGAACCGCTCACGCAGCGCGTCCTCTCGCTCTTCGAACTGCTCGACTTTCTCCTGCAGGTCGTCGCTGACGCGCTCGATGCTCGCCAGCGCTCGTTCGCCGGCCAGCGAGGCCTGTGACCCGTCGTCACCGTCCGCCTCTAGCTGCTGCTCGTACGCCTGCTCGACGCGCTCGATCGTGCCTTCCGGGTTGAACAGGATGTCGTTGGCGATGCGGACGTACTGATCGAGGGATGTCCCCTCTTTCCCTTGGAAGAAGTGGGTGAGGGCGTACGTCGCGCCGGAATGCAGCGTCCACATATCGATCTCGAAGGGGGACGCCGCATTGGCTTCTGCATCGCCGGCGGCACGCTCGGCCAGGTAGTCCGGGAAGCCCAGCAGGGTGTAGAACTCCGTGACGGTGAACGGGAGTTCGGAGAAGTCGAGTTCGATGTCCTGGGCGTCCCGGATGAACTCGAAGAGGTCATCGGCGACGAGTTCGACCTGTGCGAGGATCTCCTCCCACCAGGTCCGGAAGTTCCGCACGTCGCCGACGTGCTTGATGACCTCCTTGTCGGTGAGTGAGCGCATCGTGTTCGAACAGTAGCCGTCCTGAGCGAAGCCCTCGACGTAGACCGCGTGCTCACCGAAGAAGTCGTAGCCCGACGTGACGCCCATCGTGATTGGGTCCGACCGGCCCGGCAGGCGCACCTCGAGGCCGTCGAACATGATGTCCATATGGACTTCGCCGCCGCCCCGGTAGCGCCGAATCTCTCCGAACATCACCTCGCCCAGCGGGGCCCCGTCGATGGTCTCCTCGCGGAGGACCTCCTCCAGCGGCTCGTAGACGTCGACCGGGTTGATGATCGAGTAGCTGTCAGTGGGAACGTGGAACAACGGGTCCGTGTCCGCGTCCTCATCTCGGGCCTGCTCCTGAGCCCGACTCGGCTCGACGAGCGCGTTGAACCGCTCCGTCTCGACCCACTCGTCGGTGTAGGGATTCTGGTACGCCACGGTCGTCTCGACGGCCTGCGGAAGATCGCGGACCGCCTCGGCGAAGGTCACAGGGTCTGCATCCCCGTGTCGCTCTCGGTACCACTCGGGTAGTTCGGTGTCGGTACGCCCATCGACGCCAGCGAAGATGGTTCTGGACTCTGGATCTTTCATCTCAGTCACCTCACTTCAAGAATCCTCGTCGACGTGCGACTGCATCGTCTCGCGCCCTGCGCCCCTCTCCCGGGCGCAAAAACAACACCACGTTAACCAACACCCGTCTCTGAACGTCGAGGAATGTTGGTTAATCTAGGTCCAGTCCACGGCTCGGATCAGATGTCGGAACTACTCAGATTCGTCTCTCCGTACCCGGACCTGCTCAGGATTTGGAACCCAGGGGTGTGCTTCCCAGCAATGCCGAGCGTGGCTTTGCGGTGAGTCGAACTCTCTACTACAGGATCCACACTCGTAGGTGGCATCGGGCCAGGGCTCGCTGACGAACATCGCTGTCACCGTCGTCGCCACCGGCTCGGGGGCCTCGCTCCGCGTAACGTACCTGTAGCCGAGAACCGTCCGTTGGCCCATCGCTGTTCGGGCGATCTCGGTTGGCTTGTCCTCGGGGAGATACACCCAGCGAACGAAGTCGTCGACCGATTTCTTGGCTGAGGGCTGGAGGATGAACCATCGCTCGTGGTCATCTCGGAACAGGTAGCGTTCGGTCCCCCTGTTTTGGAGGTATATTGGGTCACCCCTGCCCGGTACGAGCCGCAGTCCGAGAGACGGCGATACCGGTTTCAAAAGCTGGTCAACGACCGATGGGTCGTCATCTGTCTGGCTGTCCGAATCAGCCTCCGCTACGAATTCATCGAGACTGGCATTCGTGGTCACGGGGACCACCTCCCGAGTGAGGCCTGTTCCCGGTCGGACTCAGCTGGAACTTCGCACAGAAACCGCCACTTTGGCTGCTCTCGGATCTGCTTATCGGGGCGATTTCCTGCTTGGCCGGGATCCGTTTTACCGGCACAGTGCCAGCCCTTGTCTCTGAGCGCTTTGATCATCGAGCCGTCGAAGTCGGCTCGCACGAACGTCAGCAGGAGCCGAACGCCTCGTCGCCGACCGTGCCGACGCACGAACTGTTCCATCGACCGGGCGAGGGCGGCAGAGGCGAGATTGGGGAAATCGACGCCGATGCAAATCCGTGCAGCCTCGACGATTTCGTCGCCCTCGAATCGCGTCCCGTCGTACTCCAGCGAGCGAATCAGCGGATAGCGCCACGTAATCGCACCTAGTAGCTGGTCCTGGTAACAGAGTCCGTGATGGACGAGATTCGTCCGGGGGACATCGTCCATATAGGAGTGATGTGCTTCGTAGATCGCGCCGGCGACATGGCGCGGGATCGATTCGATATGGACGCGCTCTGCGAACCGCAAACCGAGCGGCGCCGTGACCGGCTGGCCTTCCCGATGGATGGGACACGAACACCCATCGGGGGTAGGCGTATACTGGAATCCGGTACTCCGTATTTGGTCTAGAGAGTGAGTTTCGGTCACGAGTCGGTGTCGTCGGTGCGCTCCTGTCGGTCGTTGTATCGCTCCAGTTCGCGCCCGATTTTCTCGAGCGCCTCGACACCTCGTTCGAGGAGCTGGTGGGTGACTCGCGCCAGCCGAAGCGTCTCCATCAGTGCTCCCCTTCCGGGGGTTCGATGAGGTCGTTGCATTCTTCGGCGAGTTCCCGGATCACTCGTTCCACGTCACCATCCTCGGCAACAGTTCGATGTACGAGCGGGGCTGGATACGCACGGTCGCCTTGGCTGCAGAGAACCACCAGCCACTCGTCGCTTCCATCCCCGAGTAAGATGTAGTGGTCGCGATCAGCGCGCTGGAAGACCCGTCGGTCCGGGCGGGAGACGGTTCGCCAGTTCTCGGGGAGGGCCGGCGACAGCCGTCCGCCGTCGGGGAGCGCGACGTCGTCCTTAAGGGTCGGCATCGCGGTGTCGATCTCCTCGCCGGGGAGGTGCCAGCACGCCGCGGCACCGTCGCACTCCAGCTGCGAAACCACCTGATTCCGGAACGCGATGTAGTGCTCACGGGCGAACTGCTCATCGTCGTAGTAGTCGAGGAGGAGCGCGCACGCGAGCTGGGCGGGCCCGCTACCACTATACCCCCACTCGAACCCGCTCGGACTGTGGTTGACGAGGTCCAGACTGCGCTCGAGGGAGAGTCGCCGATGCTCCGAGAGGTTCAGGACGACGGCTTGGCCGTCGACGCGGAAGCCGACGTATTCGACTGCGTCTCGGTGAGCCTGACCTGGCGATGCGACTGGAACCGATTCCGAACTGGCCATAGGTACATTCCCGTTCATCGTTGCTCGCGGGCGGTTCGGTGACCCCCGCACCCCTCTCAGGGGTTCAACAAACAGGACGGCGCTGCGTTCGGCAACGTATTTGGCAGTTGCAACGTACTGTCCACATAATTGAGGATGGCTGTACTGGACGATCTCTCGGGGTTCGAGTTCGAGGACGTGATGGAGGACGTGTTCCGGAACCTCGGCTACGAGAACGTCCGCCAGGCCGACCGCACGGCTGACGAGGGTCGCGACGTCATTATGGAGGAGGTCGTCGACGGCACGCGGCGCGCGATCATCGTCGAGTGCAAGCACACGGGGACGGTCGGGCGGCCGGTCGTCCAGAAGCTCCACTCCGCCATCGCGACATTCGATTTCGACGGCCCCAAACGCGGAATGGTCGTCACGACCGGCCGGTTCACGAATCCCGCTCAGGAGTACGCCGACCGCCTCCAGCAGAACGACGACCCGCACCCAATCGAGTTGCTCGACGGCGAGGACCTCCGAGAGATCGCCGACGAGATCGGCCTCGACCTCTACAACGGTCGCATCGAGATTCTCTGCGACGAGACCCTGCGCCCGTACGATCCGGCCGCCGACGTCGACGCCGCCGTCGCGGAGGCGTTCCGCGACATCGAGAACATCGAAGCCGCCGACCTCTCAGAACCGCACTCATCGGTGACGTTCCGCCCGGTAGTAGCGGTCACCGCGGACACGAACGCCGTCTTCGAGACGTCGGTGGGCGTCATCCACCGGATCAACGACCGGACGCGATTCGTTGCCCACGCCGAACGCGGGCAGCCGCAGGTCGTCGATGAGGACGTCGGGACGCTGGTCACCGAGAACCTCCACGCGACGGTCGACCTCGACACCGCGCAGTTCGGAGAGGTGTTCGACGACGTCGAGGAGCGCCGGTTCGGGCAGACCCAGACGGAGTACAAGGACTGGGCCGTCGAGCGGCTCCAGGAGCACCACACAACGACGGTGACCTACACCGGCGACAACAACGTCACGTACAACAAGACTTGCGAGCCGAACCGCTCGGACATCTCCGTCCAGTCGATTGAGCCGGTGTACCTCCCCGAAGTTCGGCACACCACCGACATCCAGGAGTACACCTACCCCTACGAGTACTACGCGGCAGGCCCGTCAAGAGTGACAGCCGAGGACGGCATCCACCGCTGCGTTCATTGTGACACGAGCGGCGGCGACGAGACGTACACCTACTGTCCGAACTGCGGGGCCATCGCCTGCTCCAGCCACATCAAAACGGAGCGGCTGGAAGGCGAGCCGATCTGTACGGGCTGTGCCGTGACGGAACGGTTCGCGCTGAAGACGAAGTACTTCTACGACGAGGAGAACCTCGAAGCGTTCCGCGAGGAGTACGCCGCGATGCCGATCCATGAGAAGGTGATGGAAAACAAGTGGCTGGCCGGGGGAAGCGTTGTCGCGACGCTGCTGGTCGTCGTCGGACTACTCGTCATCGGCGGCATCATCTGAGCGGGCTAAGCGTTCACGCCGGCTCAGCGACCAGCTCTTCGAGCGCGTGCTCAAGCGCGCCGTGGAACTGCCAGCTGGCCCGCTCGAAGGCGTCCTCGGTCGGACCATCCCACCGGGGGAACGCGGAATGACCACTCACCTTGACCGTCCACTCGGACGGCTCCTCGAATGGGTTCCGGGTCGGGAGTTCAACGACGTAGAGGTACTCTTCGTCGCCGTGGATGCCGTCAGCCGGGTTCTCGACACCGTGTCCCAGCAGGAACATCGGCTGGTTGAGGTGCTCCATATTGTCCGGCTCGAGGAGATCCGAGGGTTGGTCAGCGTGGATGCTCCGATCACGCCCTTCGTCCACGTAGAGGGTCATCGTCGAGAGTGTGTCGAGGAACAGGAACTGGGCAGCGGCGTACGCAGGCCCGCGCTCTGTTCGTGTCTCGTCGAGCAGCTGCTTCAGCTGATTAAGGTCACGGAGGACGCTATCGGGATACCCGTCCGAGTGTCGGTAGATTTGTGCGATGCGGTCGGTATCGGACTGTTCGCCTGCGGTCTCGCTCCGTTGGATGAATCGGAGTTGACTTCGTGTCGACATCGATCACCGCCGACGCCTGTGCGCCGGCACCCATCGCCGGCGCAGAAACAACCTCTCCTGGATCGAGTGGAGTCGCTGGAATCTCGACGAAGGGTTGTCACTAGATAACTTAAACCCGGTTAAAAATGGATTCCGAAATTCGCAAGACTGCAGTCGGGTGGGGTCCTTGCTCGGAAACTGATGCTGTTCCAGCCCAAAGGTATGCGTATGTCATCGGAGTCTGAGAGGGGCTCACCACTCCCCGATCCAGATGAGATTGCCAGGCGGGCCGAACGGCAGCGTAGTCTGTACGAGGAGGCCGCCGAGAATCCAGACCGGGTGGTGCCAGCGATGTTCATCGAGGACTGCGCCCGGTGCGAAGCGCTCGCCGATAAGCGGCGTCGTGAGGGCTTCTATAAACACTTCTATCGGACACTCCCTGACCGAGAGACGGCGAAGCTGTCCAGCGACGATCTCCCCGAGGAGATTCAGTCTGCTGCGCCCGTCCATCGTGCAATCGATGATACGACTCTCGAGGACGAGAGCGCGGACGTGGCCTCCGTTTCGGAGCTGTGGGAGCAGATCGGTACTGGTGAGCACCCGGGCAAGCTGTGTCAAGCTCCACTGGTCCACTACATCGACCGTGAGGACTGCTATATCCACGCAGAACCAACGCGGGTCGGCTTCAGCTATGGCCTCCCCGTATTCGTGTATAAACGCCGGCAATCGGACAACCACTACGGAGTCTTCTTCTCCAGTGAGAAGGCGTATCTGTGGCTCTGTGGGTGGATTCTGCACGCCAACGGATTCTTCGACCCGAAAGAGTTCATCCCATCACTCTACTTCTTGAAGGCCTCGGACCCATCCACAGTTGCTCCTGAGCTGGTGTCCAAAACAGAAGATCTCGTGTTTCGTAACGGATTCCCCGGCGTAGACGCGCCCGAAATCACAGACCTGCCGGACGGGGTCAATCTGTACCAATTCCCGTACAGCAAGGACACGTATGCGGATCAGTTTGCTCGATGGCGCCGTCTCTACTTCGACGAGCGAACCCCTCGTGGATGCGGGTCCTGCGACGTGTGTCAGGCGTAAATTCACCGCCTTAACGCGTGCTCTACGCCAGATGCGACACCTCTGATGGTTCCTCGACGTCGTCGAACTCGCCGCGCTCGACAGGTTCCCAGTCCTCCCCCGGCTCTGGACTCCACCAGTCGACCTTGTAGGCGCCCGGTGCGCCGAGGATCTTCACGCGGGCCGACCCATCAGGCAGGTCGCGCCGCAGTTTCTCGTCGACGTGGAGGTTCCAGGTCGTGGTTGAATCGAAGCAGGCGAGCACGGCCTCCTCGTAGCCGCGCGTCTCTCGGGATTCCTGGAGTTCGACCTGGGTGTTGCAGTTCTTGCAGAACACCCCCTCGAACGGGATGTGGGTGAAGACCTCCTGCCCGCAGACGGGACACCAGAGGAACTCGAACAGTGCCTCGCTGTGTCGGTCAAGTACTTCGAGACTCATTGGTTGACTCACCCGGTCGTACCGGGCCACCACCTCGTGCCCGGCCGAAAAACAGCGCCCACCGCTCACTCACTCACCGTTCGGCGCCGTAGACGATGCGTGAGGGGGCTTCGTACCCACAGTCGGGGCAGTCGTACCATCGCTGGATTTTCGCCCCGTCTGCTGCCTTCTCGCCGACGCGAACGTCGTTGTTCGGACACTCCGGGCAGCTGAGGTCCGGGGCCGGCCGCTCCCGGAGTTCGTCACGGAACGACGTCGCGTCCTTCGTCTCGTACCCCCGCGACCAGACCGGGTAGCCGTCGACGAGGATTGCTCCGCGCCACTTGTACCGGTAGGAGTCCGGCGCTCGATGCAGGACGGCTCGCGCACCGGTCTCGGTGTTCCGATACACAAGCGTCGGGGAGCGGCTTTCGCGTCGCCAGTTGGTGATGCGAGGCATTATTCAGAAGTGGACATCAGCGGGTACGATCCAGAGCTCTTCACTCTCCTCGAGGAGTCGATCCAGCTGTCCACGGTGGCGAATGCCGGTTCCGTGTTCGGTGTACAGGAAGATCGTCGGGCCGTCGTACGCACCGACCTTGTGGAAGGCGTGCCGGGCGAGGTCCTCGTCGCGCATGATCTCCTCGTCGGAGAGCTCCTCGATGGCCTCTTTCACCCGGTCGAGATTACGCTCGAATTCCTCCTTCGTCGCCTCCCAGCCACGCTCGAGCAGGTCTTCGCCGTCATCGGAGTCGACGGGGGCTGCCGTCGGCAACTCCCCCCATCGTGCCTTCCCCGCAACGGACGTGTCCTCCTCGTCGAAGGTCACATAGTAATCGAAGACGGCGCCGGCGTGTGGGTCCGCGCCGACCAAGCGGTCGAACACTGACTTTCCGGTGGCCAGCGCGTCGTCGTGCGTCGATGCCTCTACCAGAGCGTAAATCACCATATGCATCTCGAACACCTCGAAACGCCGACGCACCGGGAATCGTTGCTCGCTCCAGCTGCGCCGGCACCCATCGCCGGCGCTCGAAAAACTCTCCTCGTGACGGCGGATTCTTAGGATTCGTCCGCTCGTTCGACAGTGATGGTCAGGTCGCCCGACGCGTAATCTGCCTCGAAGTCGACCGCGAACGCATCCGCCTCATAGGCGGCGTGGTAGGCGCGGTGGCGTTCGAGCGAGCCAGTCGCCTTGAAGTGGAAGAATGCGGCCGCCGTGTAGGGCTTGCTCTGTGCTTCGACCTGCGACTCGACGGATGCGGGGAGCGCGATCTGGGGCGTCTCCGTGTCGATACTCGCAGCGAACTCTTTCGCTTCCTCGACGGTTGCTTGCGAATGTGCCGGTGTCTCGCCGGTGAGCACGTTCACCGGGGTTTCCGTCTCGTCGGTGAACAGGACGCCTTCGAAGGTGTGTGTCCCGAGGATCGCCTCGGGATCCAACTCGCAGTCGTGAAACGGGTCGTCGTCTGAGGTCATCGAATCACGAGCCTACGGCGGGGCTCACCCATTCCGACCCCTGAAAAACAGCAGCTGCTACGAAGCAGATCGAACTAGGAGTGGTTCAAACTCGCCTTCTCGAAGGGAGATTCTCCGGTTGGAATGAGCAGCTCCTGTCGGTCCCCGACCCGCTCAGCGAGCTTCCGTTTCAGGTACTGTCTCGCCGTCGACGGCGTGAAGACGCCCTTGTCGAGCATGTCGCCGACGACGTCTTTGAGGGCTGCGAACTGGCCCTGCAGGTGGCCGTCGCCGACCGGCTCGCCGTCGTACCAGCGCACCGTCGCGAGCGCGCCGTTCCCGACCGTCTCTCCCTGTTCGACTGTCTCCGAGTCGTACTGGAGGCCGAACCACAGCGTCCGATAGGCGGTCACCTCGAACGTCGTCGACACCACGAAGAACGCCTCGTGGTGGAGGTAGTCGAGATGGTCAGCGACGATCTCGTCGAGGGTGAGCCCGGTGGCGCGGGGTTTCGGCTCGACGACCGTCGACGGTCGATCCTCGCCGGCGAGGTAGGCGTCGACCGCATCTGCCTCGAGGCCATCGGCAAGCTCTGCGAGGAGCTGTTTCGCCCACTTGGAGTCGGTGTCGTCGCCACCGAACGGCGATTCAGCCGAAATTCGGCGCTTGAGCTTGAGGTTCGCTGCGCCCCAATGGCTGTAGTGGAGCGTGTACTGTCCGTCTGTGCGTTCATACGCAACGAGTGCGCGGTGTCCCATCGAGCAATCACCTCACGGGGCGACCGCGACTGGATCGCCCCGCACCCCTCCCGGGGGACGAACAACGCTACTCGTCGATCGGGTCGGGGGAACTGAGGTCCGCGTGGAGGACTTCGCCATGGCGAACGACGTACCGCTTGGCCAGGACTGGGAAGCGGCACTTGGTGAACCCCGCCGCCTGGATATCGAGTTCTTCGTCAGTTTCGAGGTGGTCGGCGAGTTCTCGCAGGAATTCGTGGGTCACGATCCCGCCTTCGTAGTCCGGGAGGCCGTTCTCCCGTGTCTCGTACACCTCGAAGTCGTCGTACCCCCAGATGGTGAGCTCTCCGTCTTCGGTCACCTCCCAGTCGAGCGTCCCGAAGCAGTAGCTCTCACAGAGCTCGCGGACTGCCTGTGGATCCGATACGATCGCGCCGGTCGACGTCGTCGCAGCTTGCAGTGTGGCCATATCTGGACTTCACGAGGTCGCCCCCGCACCCCTGTCGGGGGCGATAAACCGACGCGAGAGGTGTCTCCCGAGGCGTGGCCGGCGACGCCAGTTAGGAATCTGCGTGGGCGTCCGCCCCGGCTCCGTCGCCCGGCCGCGTGAGAAGGCTCACTTCCTCCAGGAGGTCTCTCGCGGTCTCGACTCGCTCTCGATCCGCGTCGTCCAATCGGTCGACGTCGAGTCGGTTGAGATTGCTGAGTATACGATGCATCCGGTACCCTTGTTTGAACTCTTGCTCCATCGGAAGCGCCTCACCGCTCGCTGGCGCGGAAAGACCCACCGTCGAGACTGGCGTCGGGCTTTCAGGAGATCGCAGCCTTAACCAACGGACCTCGACAGTTCTCGCAGGCTGTTGGTTAATCGACGCCGAGCACTGGGGCTACTCGAGATTGGGGCCGTAGCGAGCTGAGCCACACACCCGGCACTCCCAGATCGGTTGTCCTGTCCACGCCTCATCCGGGACCGACTCATGCGTTTTGAACCGATGGTCGGTCGCCCGTCCACAGGTTTGACACTCGAGTTCCTGCGTCGTCGGTACCGACGACGCCTGGCGATCAGCCGCAGCTTCGCCAGTAGATTCGGTCAGCGCTATCGCTGGAACCAGCCACACCGCATCGTCGGCGTCGTCGAGGACCGCGTCGAGACGCGACGCGTCGCGGATGCCGTCCCCACGCTGGTCGTAGAGGCGCGTCGGGGCCTGTTCCTGACGCTTCGACGCTTCCTGCCCGTGCCACCCAGCCCGGTCACGGGCGGCACTGAGAAGCCGCTCTCCCTCCTCTGACGCCACCTGTACCGCGTCGGGAAGTGAGGGCCATTGCTCGGCCAGCTGGCGCGCCGGCGCCTCGTCGAGATCGTAGATGAGCGTGTAGTCGTCGACGGCCGGCTCCGCCTCGTTGGCAGAGAGGAGGTTTGCCGCGGCGCCGCCCTTCGCCACGGCGCCGTAGAACGTGGTCGACTCGACGACCAGGTGGACGATGCCGAGGCACGTCGTCGACGCGGCCTCGTCCGTGCGAGTGGCGTCACTCCCGAGATGGTTGCTGAGACAGAACCGGCATTTCGTCTGGCCGTCTGGGACTGACGCCCCACAGGACCGGCACTCGCTATCGGCGGCCGTCGCCACATCAGGGTAGCCACCAGAGCTCGTCGCGACGCGTTGCCGCCGAGGGTCACTTTCACACCCGTCGTCCAGCCTCGTGTCCGGAATGTGGGACGCCTCGCCGGTCGGCCGCAGTTCCTCAAAGTCGGAGTAACGACCGTTCATAGAGTAGTCTACAGAGAACATGGCTCGTCTTCGTGTTTAAATCGTAGCGTGGATCGAACGATATGCAATACAGACGGAGAAACAGTAGGCTGCGTCAGGCGACCTGTTCCTCCAACGTATCCCGGTGTGCCCGGACGGTCGCCTTCGAGGCGTTCGCCACATCCGCGGCCTCGGATTGCGTCAACCATCGCCCCTCTTCGCGACCGGCCTTGTAGAGACAGGCCGCGGCGAACCCGGCCGGATGGACGCCCGTCGTGACGCCGCGCTCCTCGGCCTGTTCCGCGAGGGCTCGGGCCCGCTGTCGGATCTCGTCCGGACACTCGAGGTCCGAGGCGAGGCGCGGCACGAACATGCTGGGGGAGACGGGCTCAGCGGGGAGGCCCAGCTCCTCGTTCAGCGTTTTGTACGCGTTCGTGACTCGTGACTCCGCGACGCGGGCCATCTCGCTGACCTCATCCACCAACCGCGAGCGGCCGTTGCACCGGCAGGCCCCGTAGATGCTGGCCGCGGCGATGGCCTCGATGGATCTGCCACGAAGCAGATCCTCGTTCTGGGCGCTCCGGAAGAGCTGACACGCCTGGTCGCGAACCGAATCGGAGAGCTCGAGGGCACTCGCCAACCGACGCACTTCGCCCAGTCCGTGGGCGAGATTCCGTTCTGCTTTCGACCGCCAGCGCCCACGGGTCTGCTCACGGCGCATCCGTGCGAGTCGCCGTCGCTTCTGCCCGGAGATCTCGTTCCCCTTTGCGTCGGTACCGCGACCGATCTCCGTCGACAGGCCGCGATCGTGGCGAGCTGCAGTGAGTGGGGCACCCGTTCGCTTGCACTCCTCCTCGTCGTACGCCCGCCACTCCGGCCCGTGATCGATACGCTGTTCGTCGATGACCAGGCCACAGTCCTCGCAGACCGTTTCGACCGCGTTCGTGGTGACTCGGCCGTCGCACTCGGGGCATTGGTTCGCACTCGATTCTGTTCGGACGTCTTCGTCGAATCCGCTCTCGTAGATGTCTCTAGTTGCCATCGTTCTCACCGTGTTTCGGGAACTCGCCAGTACAGCGAGCCCCTCACCCATTGAGGGGATGATAGACACCCAACTCTTCACTTCAGTAACGAGGAGTCCCGAAACGTGGCCGGATCTATTTGTGTTGACCGCAGAGTCTCTTTGTCAATTCTCAAATCATCTTTACGCCATCGAGGTTCAACCCTGGTGAGCTAATGTCAGAGATAAGAAATCCATGGACGGATACCCGGTATGTAGCGCTCATAACCCACATTCAATATTTCTGTGCGGAAGAAGATTGAAGTGGACTGTAGTCGAATTTGTCGCTATGCTTGACATACGTGGATTAGTGAAGTGGTCATACGGTTTCGAGCGACGTCACCACATTCTTGTGGGTGCTGCAGGAATCGGCGGGCTCGATCTCTACTTGGCGAACCTCAACGGAAGCGTCCATCCGGTACTCGCTTTCCTCGCCATCCTCTCACCGTTCGCTGCACTAATTGCACTCACAAAGTCGCCCATCGATGAGTTAAAAACTCTGTCAGTTTGGGCGTTCCTCGCACTCTTTGGGGGTGGAGCAATCAAGCTGTTCGTCCATCCCTATATCGCACCAGATATGACGCTCAACCAGTTCACGACAACGAGCCCAGTTGGAATGGTGATTACAGTCGTAACCGCCATTGCCATGGTGACACTGCTTGAAGCAGTGATGGTCTTTGTTGGTAAGAAAATATACTACCGGAAGACCGGTGGTTCCGGTGGCTCCTCGGGTACGCCCGAAGAACGAGTGCTTACCGAGGAAGAGTACGAGGACTTCGAACCAATTGAATACACCAAGAGGATCATCAACCGAGTTACGTCCATCTCTCTCAGCGGATTGTAGCCTCCGGATCTTGACTTCGCTTCAGTAATTGACCTCCGACGCTGCGAAATACAGAACACGTCTGTCGATAGGTTTCTACCTGATTGAGGAAAACGCCGTTAGTCATCGGTCAAAATATCGCGAATACCAGGAGTCATGACGGTAGCTGCGATACCGGAAAGAGTCAAATCTTGGGTGAAGTAGTAGGACAAACCGACCATAAGACCCCCAATTACGGACTGTTGTGCTCCTTTGGACAGACCGTTAAACCAGGCACGAGCTGGCCCAGTCCCCAGGATTGACTGGACCAACATCGCCGGAATCTCGAACGCTAGTTCCGTTGAGAACGCATTGGCATTCGGTGTCGCGGCTTCCATCGTCGCATCAGCAGGCCCTGCCGACGAAATCGTCGATCCCGGTGCCTCCACCTCTGCTGTGGTCGTAGAAGCTTCAACAACACCTTCTCTTCCAGTGCCCGGATGACCTTCTACTCTTCCGGCGACAGCAGCGGCGTTGATTGCTGGCTGAATTGAAGCAAGATCAGCGAGAATAGGCTCTGGAACCTGTATGTCAGCCATCGCATCCGATAACGCCCCCGAGATCGCCGAGTTCACGATGGACTGCTGCAGCTGGAGCTGCTTCGTCATATCTGGCAGACTGGCAGCTACTAATGACGAAACCATACGCTCCTGGCGAGCTATCATCGGCTCCGCGATACTCGCGATCAAACTCGCTTGCTGAGTGGCAATGGGTTCCGTGATACTGGCGAGGATACTCGCCTGACTCGCGGCGAACGGTTCCATGATACTCTCCTGAAACTCCCCGATCCTACTGGCAGCCAATATCGACTCTGTAGGAAACGTGAAGCTATCTGCTATCTGTTCACCGATCTCCGCAAAGTCCACCGCTGGAGGTGGCGTTGATCCCTCTGGAGGTTCGCCTATTGGCTCTTCGTCCACGTTATGCTCTAGGTATACCGCACCCACGTACTCCCGTAGCAGGTCTCCGATAGGTTCCTCCTCGTCATCATCCAGTTCTTCAGTAACGTCCTGCTCAAGCGAGAAGAACGCTCGACCAGGCGTCGACGCTTTCACTGCGACTTCCTCCGGGGGCTCCTCAAAAATCAACCGGTAGACTGTAACAGCCTCCCTGATGCGTTCCTCAGGGCGATTCAGCTCATCAGACACAGCGTCAATATCCTCCAATTTCCGGTAGAGTTCGCCAGCCTCACGGATGGATTCCACCCACTCGAAGGAAACCTGCTCCCGGCGCTCCCTTCGCCGTTCCTCAATCGTCTCCATGAACTCGTCAAAATCAAATTCCTTAGCCTCCTCCTCAGCCATTCTTACAAAGCAGTTAGAAATACGGGACCATCAAGGCCCCGCTGAGATTTAGATATCCGGCTCTGACAACGGGTATGGAAGCTGTTCTAGGAATCCCTCATCAGCGACCACGATCCCACCATAATCTCGAAGCCGGTACTCATCCTGGTAATTCCCCCACGCCTTGATTTGGTATATTTCAGGTTGACCAGTCGTCTGACCGTGGCTCACGAACTCCACGTTCGTCTCCTCGATTTTAGCGGTTAGTGGCCCAAGCCGTTGCGTTACCTCCTGAGATTGAGGCAACGTTTCAGCATACGGCATCACAGTCCATAACGCGTCTTCGTGGTGATCGAGTACTGGAACAATCACGTCCTCCAGTGGTGCAAAATCGGTTAAAATGATCTCGTGCCAATTCGACATCCAGCCCTCCGTATACTCTTCGGGATATAGTGCCTCTTCCGTCCCAGAGTTACCGGATTCAGGAAGAGCGAACTTCACTACGAGGCGATTAGCCTCGTCTGCTACCTTCGACGGAATTTCATATACTGCCCGGCTATTTCCCTTTTCCAAGTACCGGAAATGCTCGTTCAGTGTTTTATGTGCCTGCTCAAAGCCGCCCTGTTCGTGGATTATCTCTGCCACCCTATCGAATAGGCTACGGAACGAGTCGTCGACAATACCTGACGGCTCCATGTTACCGAACGATATCTGCTGCCAGAAAGTAAACCCCGAACACTCGTCTCCTCCCTCCGGATCCGGATCAAGTCTCTTGGATTGCTCACTCTTTCGCAAGGTTTCTGGATTGGATGAAAATCCGGTTCTCGAGGTCGTGGCTGCGCGCGCAGCGAAGCGAGCACGGAGCGGAGGGTGGGGTGGCGGGGTCAGGGTCGGTCCGGCACCCACCAAAAAAGAAGGGCGACGCGCTCGCCTACTCTTCCCACCACCGACCGCGCTCTGGGAATTCGATCCTGCTCCAGCCCGTGATGGCGATGCTGCACCGCCCCTGGTACCAGTTCTTCTTGACGGCCCGGAACCGGACCGTCTCACCTTCACTCACGACCGTCTTCCGAGAGGCCTCCCAGATAGTGAACTTGATCTTCCCGCTATCGTCCTCGATTAACCCGACCTGAGAAATCGACGTGTCACTCGGATCCCAGAGTTGCGTGATTTCACCTTCGACCGTCACTTCACCGACCGGGACGTCCGGCACGTCCGCGATGGGCACGATCGCCCCCGGCGCCGCCTTCAACTCCTCGAGGGTCTCCAGCACCGCCTTCGTGACGTCCCGCCCGCGCTGCACCTTCTCGGCCAGCTGCTTCGCGACGACCGCTCTCGACCAGCCGCCCTGCACTTCGTCGCTGATCCGCATCGCCTGCTCGTTGACCGCCGCGAGTTCCTCTTGCGTCAGCATCTCTCGGGGATCCGTGCGCTCCGCCGGCGCCGGCTCGTCACGACCACACTGCTCGCGAACGACCTCTCGCGTGCGCTGCTCACGACCGTCCTGCGTTCCCAGCTCGGCCTGGGCACTGATGCGCTCCAGTTCGGCTTCCCGCGCCCGAATGCGCTCTTCCTGTTCGAGGGTGACACCGTGAATCCGATCCTGGCTCGTGTCCGCGATCCCGTCCGGGTGGTTTGCATCCACCTTCGCCTGCGTCTCCTGCTCGACCGCCGCCTCGAACTCCGGCGTCTCGTCGACGACTGGGAAGCCGTCTTCATCGACCGCCTGACCGCCCGCTTTCTCGAATGCCTGTTCATCGACCGAAACGACCTTTCCGCTAGCGTTGTTACTGGACATTGGTATCTCTCCAAGGTACCACTGAAGGCGCCCACGCGCCGACACCGCGATGCTCCTACATCGCGGTTTTCCGACGACAACGACCGACAGAATCATCTGCGCGCTCTCGCTCGCGCCTTCGCGAGCGCCCTACCGGGCGCGAGCGAGAGCGCGCCTGCATGAGGTGGCCCCAACCAGCACCGCGCGCCGACCCGCCCGGAGCGAGCGGCCAGCGGAGTAAGCGTGGGGGGTGAGCAGCCACGCCGCGCAACCCCTCGCGCTTACCCGCTGGCGCCGAGGGCACATGCACTTTAGCCCGGAACGGGCGCGGGCGGTGCGGAGAGCGCCCGCACGCCCGGAATGGTCGGTCGCGAGCGACGCGGAGGGCGGCAGCGGCGAGCGGGGCGGGCCGCTACGTACACACCTGTTCAACCGGCTACGTCGCTCGGTGGGCCATCAACAGTCCTGGCGGACTCAGAAAGGGCGAGGCCGTCTCGATCGTCCCCCGACCCCGCAAGCACCGCAGGGACGAGGCGCGCAGCGGCGGTCGCGGGACGTCGAGCGGCCGAGGGCTTTCATCGATGAGTGATGAACCGTCTATTACGCTGCATTCGTGCGATTTGCTCTGGACCAACACGGTGTTTGCAGGGGCAAAATGCCACTTCGTCTATCCCCAGTCCAATCCAGACCGTAAAATCACGAAAACGGTCGATATGACCTTTGTACCCTCGGAATGTACGTGTTACTGAACGATGCGATTAACGTACTCGAATCATAACCGGGTGATGTCCAGATGAGTGACCTGCTTGATGCCGCCGAGGGCGCTATCGCGCTAGTGTGCGGGGGATTCATTTTCCTCCTGTTCGGGAGCGCTCTGGGTACGACGGGGTTGATCGATCTCAGCTTCTGGGGGATTGTCTACGTCCTCGTCGGTATCGTTGTCCTCGTAACGGCCGCTGCAGCTGCAGCCGGTGCCGTCATCTCGGAGGTTGTATGACACTACGCTCACTTCTCGTCGACCTCGTCTCGACGAATGACCGAAAGGAGGTTCCAGATGAGCAGATCCTGAACGTCCTCCGTGAGAACGACCGTATCGCGATGGGAACGCAGGATATCGCCGATGCAGTAGATATGTCTCGACAGGGCGTCGAGAACCGATTAGACGAGCTCGAACTCGAGAATCGAGTCCAGTCACAGAAAATCGGCAGCGTTCTCGTTTGGGATCTGCATCCAGATGAACGGCGAGACGTAGTTCCGCCTGAAATCGACCGCCTTGTTCACACCTTCGACCAAATCCGAGATCAATTTGCGATGACGCGCCGATTGGGAATGTACATTCTCCTCACCGGTTTCGCCATCATCTTCACGAGCTTGAGCACGGCACTCGCTGCAACGCCGGTTGATCCCTTCGCAGAGATGCTCCTCGTGTGGGGATACGGAATCGCTGCAGGTGGGGGTGCAGCGTGGTTCGTCGGAGGTGGAACACAGCTCGCGACGATTGTTACTGAACACGTCGTCTATTGGCGGTTGACTGGAGAATCACTACGTACGTGGAAAGAAGCCGATGCTGCAGCATCCAGCCAACGTGGTCAGATCGATGGTCGCCTCATCGTTGGCCTCTTTGTGCTCGTGCTCATCGGCGGCGCACTCGTTGGTGCTGCAAGTGACCTTCAAGCGGGGTTAGCTACATCTTCTGCGTTTTCGTGGTTCGAAGCGACGGTTGTCGCTGGTCTATTTTTGGTCGCCCTTGTAGCGATGGTACTTGGAATCGAATAAGGGGGAGATGCTGAGCGACCACAAAATCCTCGTAAGATGCGTCTCCTTCCGTCCCTATCCCTTACTACGACGAAACCAGGTCCTCGATGAACCGGAACCCGTTCACGTACGTCACCGAGTCCCCGTAGCCCTCGGTCGCGAGGACGGTTTCGGAGCCTTCGCCGGCCGCGATGTCGGTCGTGTAGATGTAGACCTCGGTTGCCGTTCCCGCACTGAGATACTGGGCAGCCAGGGCGGCGAGGGCGGCGTCGGCACGCTCGACTTCGTCGGCAGGGCGGTCGTCGGCGTTCGCGATATACCGCTGGACGCCATCCATCACCCGCGAGACGACAGGCTCGGAGAACTCCAGCGGCGCTGCAACCGTTGCCCACCCCTCGTCGATTACAGCGTCGATAGGTGGCGCCTCGACATCGGGGTCGTCGACGGTCAGTTCCCCGTACACCCGTTCGGGGAGGACGAAGGTGACGTCGTTCCGGCGAGCGAACCGCCGAACAGCCTTGTACCGGCTGTTCGAGGGTTGTCCCATCGCGACGAACAGGCCGGTGTCGGCGATGTGGAGCGCGCTCACGCGTCGTCAGTGCCGTCGCCGTCGTCGATATCCAACTCGTCGAGTCCTGCCCCAGCCTCCTCGATGTCGTAGTGCTCGTGGACGACAGGCCGGAGTGCCTGGAGGATCATCTCCGCAGCCAGCGGGGAGATGTCGAGGTCCTCCGCCATCAGCCGATGGGTCACTTCCCCACGCTCCCGAGCAACCGCGTAGGTGAGCGCCGTCGCGAGACCGGCGACGCCATGTCGGTCGATGTAGGTGTCGATGTCGGCGTCCGTCTCGCGGCGGCCGACGGCGTCGATGAGCGCCGGCGTGATCGTGTACTCGCGGTCGCCCGCGGCGGTCGTTACAGTCAGGTCGATCTCCTGGGCAGCGTACCGGCGTGGCTGCTCGTCGTCGGTGACGTCGACGACGCCGGCGTCGACGAGCCGGTTGACGTAGCTGTAGGCCGTCCCCTGGGCGAGTTCGAGGTCGTCCATCACGTCCTGGACGGTCGCCTCCCCCTCCCGAGCGAAGTACGCGTACAGCTGGGCGAGCTGTGGCTCCTCGAGGAGGTCCGCGACCGAGAGGAAGTCCTGGACGATGTCGCCGTCGGCGCGGTTTGAGGTGCGTGACACGATTGGTTCCTGATTACAGTTTACAGCGAATCAGTAAAGAGTGTTTGGGTCACTCCGCCGGCGTCGTGACGAGATGCTCCTCGAGGTCGCGCGTCCAGTACGTCGCGAGGCCACCCGGGCTACAGCGGGCGCACAGCTGCAACGGGCCTTCCAGATGCCCGAGTTCGACCCGGAACCGGGTCAGCGCTGCGAGCGTGTCGACGACCAGCCCACAGCCGTCACAGGCGACGTGATCGCGCTCGTCGGGATCCGGCTCCGTCTGAATCGCGCAGTCGACGCAGATTGGGTGGGTGACCCGTTCGTCCTGTCCCCAAGTGTGGGCCTCGCCAGTCTCGGTACCGGGCGGCGCGTCGCAGAATGCACAGCCGACGAGGGTCTGCTGCATCACTCGCCCTCCGTGTCGGCGTCGCGGCCGGTCGTCCAGCCACGATGGAAGACGGCCAGCTGCGTCGTCGAGTCGAACGTGGTGCCGCTCGGCTCGTGAACCAGAACTTGGTCTTCGGGAACCGGAGTGACGACGTCCGCGTCGACGAGGTCGCTGACCAGGCGCTGGGCCGTCGTGTCGTCGATGTCCGCCGTGTCGACGCTGGTGGCGTCGCGGTCCTGGGCGAGCTGTTCCTTCTCGAACCGTTCGTAGTCGCGACTCGTGTCGTCGTGCGGATCGGGACCAGGCATGGTGAGTCACGCAGCGCACGCTGTTGCGCGCTGCACGCCTCCTGGCGCAGATAAACAGTCAGGGCCGACAGTATCAGTCCGGTCGCGGGTCGCGATAGCCGATGACGGCGACGTCGTCGATGAACAGGACGCCCTTCATGAAGTCGAGCTTGGTCAGGCTGTGCTGGTAGAGGTTATGCCGCCCGAGATAGTTCACCGGCACCACCAGACAACCGAACTCGATCTTCGGCCGCCCGTCCTTCTGGGTGCGGTACCCCTTCTGGAACTTGAGAAGGTCGTCGCTGACGTTCTTCCGCTCGCTCTTCTCGACCTCGATGGCGATGCGGGCGTCGGCGTCGTAGAGGTCGACGCTGTAATTAAACCCCTGATGCGACCAGAGCTTGCAGTTCGGGTTATAGCCGCCGGCGGCGTCCCCTTCGTACTCGTACTGCGAGAGCCCGTCGGCGATCGCGGCATCGAACCCACCGACCTCTGTGTGCTTCGTCGAGCCGTCGAAGACGCTTGATGGGACGGCCTCGACGGCTTCCCGAATCGACGCCAACGAATCATCCGGAAACACCTCGGACGAGGTTTGGGTACGGCGCTCGCTCAGTTTGGTGACCTCCTCGACGACGACCATACTCGATCTCGACGAACAGTGCCCCGATAAAACCCGTCGCGACCGCCGTTCGAGTCGCCCCGGCCGCCAGGATACACTCACTCGAGGAGTCGGGCGGAGGGTGGGGGCAAGGGAGTGGATCCACCCCCAGCGTTAACCAACACCGTGTCGGTATCGACCGAGAATGTTGGTTAAGTCTAGCTGCTACGGCGTTCGGAGCTCTCGAACTGGCTTCACCACGAAGGTGTCTGGCTCGCTGGCTGCTCTCTCACCTGACTGGTCCGCCGACGCCGAGGGCGACCGCGTGAGCTTGGTGATGAGCTCGTCGCGAACGGTTCGTCGAGGGACGGTGGTCTCGTGCCAGCCCAGTCGGTCGTCGAAGCGCCGTTTCTGGAACTGCTCGCCGACGTCGTCGCGGGCGACGTACTGCGTCCGCGTCGACCGCCCGACCTGCCGGGAGATGAAGACGGCCCCCACGGTTTCGTGCGTGAGTTCGACGAGGGCACACTCCACAAGGGCGACGACCGACGCGTGATCCCGGTCGGTCGGAACCGCCATCTCGAGGTCCGCCCACGGCGCCTCATCGTCGGGGGTACTTGCTGCGTGATCCGCTGCTCGTTCCCTGCTGCGTTGTTCCGAAGCCATCGTCTATCGGGGGCACGTGATGCGCCCCGCTACCCCCTCGTGGGGGCGATAGACCCCACCGAAACGCACCCCGTCAACCTATGCGATAATTCTGATACTTCCGTCGTTCCGCTACCCCTGTGATGGCCCCTCGGCCTGAGAGAGCCGGCGGCCTTCGCACACTGCATATCGCCTCTTTCTTTGGACGAAAACCGCGATATGCAAGCCGAAATAACGGACTCAAATTGCAGAAGAACCTCGTCGGGCCGATTTGAGAGCGTAGAAAGTACCTCGACGAATTCCGGGATGATACATTAACCTCAAAAATTGCTCGACGACGTGGTAACGAAGGTGATTTCGGACGTATCTGGATACCCGGGAACCGCTGTTTCTCCTGTTGTATATCTCTCGAGGTTCTTCGGCTCGGCACCTCGAATCGTGAAATACCCCCTATTCATTCGACTCCGCCCGTGTTAGACGCTGAAAATTGCTCGACGGAAGTTTTGAAGAACTTGATTCTAGTCCACAGTATAATTTTCGACATACTGAGAGGAGTGGATCTGCTGAAACCTACCACCCTTTCACAACCGGCCTGCTGAATATAGCGGATAGATACAGAAGCTACCGATGTTTGCTTCGCATCTTTGATGGAAAATTGACCGTTAACTCGGAGTACTCACTTAAAGGCCATATCGCTAGACCGCCTCGAAAACTATGGTCTAAGAGATGATAACACGCATACTAATAAGGGAGGTAATCGCGGCATGAGTCGATGAAGGTGAGGAAATCAGCCCCAACATCATGTTCCATAGAAATAACGACACCCTTGTTGTCTCCCTGAAGGTGGAGAACAATCGCCTCATTGAATACTTGGAGTGAAGCAGTTTCATTTGAGAACTCCAGTTCCCGCTCAATCGCCTGAGTCTCCACATTCCGACTCCGGAACACGTCCGTGACACGGCGTCCGTAGTCCGCTCCGTGAGCAGCTTCGACATCGGACCGCAGAAACACAGTCTCGTACTCATCATCGTCGTAGGCCAGAACACCACGAAGCGACTCGCCCATTCGGTCTTCCAAGTACTCTAAGAGGTTGGCCTCAGCGGTTGTATCCATACGTACAACTATCAGGCCGGAGATATAGTAATTAGGCCCACACTGCGTCAATAAGAGCGGCAAATCCGTAGCCGAATCGACCACCTGTACAAGTCGTTTCACAGTAAAAATCCCGACTCTAAGCGAGACGGGCTGGGAAGAATCGCCGATACAATTTTGCTCTCTCACTGAGAAGTTGGCCGACGTACCATGGTTGGGATAGAGATCGACTCGGTCCGGCCACACGTGTTTTTGTATCCGTTAGGCGTCTGGGTGGTGATGGCAGTCGTCGCTGTCATTAACGGCGGGGTCCGAGAAACTTTCCTCATCCCACGCGTCGGCGAATACACCGGCCATGTGCTGAGCACAGGGCTGCTGGTCGCCGCGATACTTCTCATCTCGTTCGCCTACTTTTCGTGGACACCCATCGACTACGCACAGGCCGAACTCGCCCTAATCGGAGTGCTCTGGACGGTACTCACGGTCGGGTTCGAGTTCCTCGTCGGATACGTCGAAGAAACACCCGTTTCAGTTACGCTCGGCCAGTACAACGTGCTGGCAGGCCAAGTCTGGATTGCAGTCCCTGCCACGCTGCTTGTTTCACCATTGCTGTTCGGCTGGTATCTCTCCACCTAACTCACGACATATAGTCGAAGAACCTACCACTATTGCTACCGTTTCACCTATACTTACCGAAGCTACTCAGACTATATAAACAGGTTCTCACTAACTGGATTCGACGTGAAACAACTGATTAGTATGTGGGCCTATGGATTAGTTTGCAGTCCCGAACGTGGAGGTGAGGATTGGCTTAGTCTTCGAGTTTGTTTTTCGTGACGGTGGGGGATTGGCGACCAGTCATTTCCGCAATATCGAGTTCGTGCCAGACAACAGTGAGTTCGGACAGCGACTCATCAAAGACGGTCAGAGACGTGACTGAGGCATATTCAGCGAAAATACTCGCTGCATCGACAGCCTCAATGGAGTCATCGGGGATGGGCGACAGCTCACCGGTGATGATAACGCTTCTCCAGTCATCAATGTCGTTCCATTCGTAGGCGACCAGATTCACGCGATTGGACTCCGTTAAGGCTGCTTCTTTCTTACTGTCGGCGTCTGATACCAGCTGGAAGATGCAGCGATTGTCAACCACGTCGTAGCCGAACGAAATCGGTAACCCGTAGGGTTCCTCGCCGCCGAACGACAGGACACCGTGGCCTTGCCGTGTCAGAAACTCAGCGACCTCCGTATCGGTCATCTCAACCCCGTACTCCTGCATATGTCGGGGTAGTGATTACGTCTATGTAGACTCTTGGATTGTCTCACTCCCATCTGAACGACTAATGGCCTACTACGAGCAGTTACTCGTCTGTACGTAGCGATTCAATGCGATGGCCGATCCGATTTCTCTCTATTTACCAGAATCGCCAAAGCAATCACTCTCTAGGGTTCCACAGATTCGGGGGAGTCTATGATTCAGAATTGCTCAGAAGGCCCAGCTGATTCCTCGTCAACTTGCTCGTACATCTCATCCGGGAACGGCAGACTGCCCCAGATCGAGTAGGGACACTGGTCCTGGCCGATACAGTAGCGCTGCAGATCATCGTTATCGCAGTTCATCGGCAACGGGGTGTCGCCGTCGATCGTATTCGAGAATTCGTAGCGAACCTGGTACTCGGTCTCCTGCTCGTCGTACCACGGCCACCGGGAGAAGACGTCCTTGAGGTCCGCGACGATCTCGTCGAGGCTGCTGTTTTGGTACTGCGGGAGCCACATCACCATCCGCGCGAAGTTGTAGAGGTCCTTCCGGACGGGCTTCTTCTCGTGTAGCCGCTCCTCCATATTCGCCATACAGGGAAGTTCGAAGAGGTCCTCGATCTCCCGGACCTCGATCTGTTCGGCGCCGGTTCCGGCTCGCCCGATTCGGTAAGTATTGACGCGCCCGTCGCGATCGATCGTGACGGCCGAGTGTGACTCGTGGTCGGCCAGCGTCTTCGCGAGACTGCTCGGACTCGATATCCAGTCCGTTACAGAGGATTCCCACTCGTCCTCAGCCTCATACGCCTCAACCGCTCGATAGAGCTCCTTCGCCGTGTGGAACTCACCCTTTTGCGCCACGTCATCGGGCGCATCACTAAGAGCCCGCCGGAGGACGCGGATCGTCCGTTCCCCACGGTCCCAGTTCCGCCAGATGCGCTCGTGATGGCCGGTCTCGAGGAAGCGGTCGATCCGTTCCGTGATCGCCGACTCGTTCGTGGTCAGCCACGATAGCTGGTCGTCGGAGAGCCCGTCTTCTTGCACCCGCAGGAGCTTCTTGAACGCCCGCTCAGCGTAGTTCCGATACTTGCTGTCGAAATCACCGACCGGGACGTACAGCTTGTTGTCTTTCACTCGCGTCAGTATCTCCCCACTATCCTCACTCCCCGTCGACGCCTCGTCCTCCCGAACAAGGCATTTGCGTGACGCCGCCGCCATCGGGATTTCGAGGTACAGGCCCTCCCCGAACTCCGGCATCTCCGTGATGCCCGTACAGACTCGACCCGGATGCGGGCCATCCTCACCGGGCTCCTTGCTGTACAGCACGTCGGCGATGTCCTGCTGAAGCGACCCATCGCCGTGGGCGCGGATGAGGGAGGCGAGATTGTTGACGTACAGCTCCCGGATGTCGTAGAGCACCTGGATGTTCCGGGGCGACGCGTGCTCGAACTTCGGGTGCTCTTTCACACAGATCGCACTCAACGTGGCGAGCACGGCGAGCGTCCCCGGCTCGTCGACGAACGGCTCTTCGGCGGCGTCGGCACGAACCTGCTCTTTGAACGCCGCCGTCCCGAACCGCTCGACGTCGTTCACGAGGTCCTCGGGTTGGTCCTCGCCGTCGACGACGTATCGGTTGTAGCCACGCGTAAACAGCTGGTTGATGCGGGTCTCACCGTACTCCAGCGGGAGTGCCGTAACCCGATACGCCATGTCCTCGTCGTCGGTGGGCGTACTCGGACTCATTCGTCGATCACCTCGGGTGTCGCCGACCGAACGTCGAACGCCGGGCTCTCGATTGGTTGAACGATGCTACAGACGTCGGCGTGCAGCGAGTAGGGCAGGCGAGCGACACGCCGGCGGTCGGCCGTCACGACGGGGTCGATCGGGATGTCGTACGTCTCGAGAAGGAGGTCGTTCAACACCTCGCGACTCTGCTCGTCGTATCGGTGCGCCGGGTCGGTATCCAGCAGGTAGACGTGGACTCCCTGCCCGCTGTAGACGACCATCGTCTCCTCGGCGTCGAAATCGTCCTCGAAGATGTCGCGCACCTCGAACCCGTATTCGATGGCGCGGTCGACGTCTTCGAAGGCGTACGGATACCCCTCGGGAGCGGCGTCAAGGATTCCGGCGGCGTCGAGGAGCGCATCGTCGTCCTGATCATCGACGGCCGCCGACACCATCTCGTCCGCTCGGTCTCGGGCGATCTCTTTGGCGTCGATGTCGACGAGGAGGACCCAGGGTCGTTCCCAGTGATCCAGCGCGTAGTAGACGGCGTCGGGCCGTGGATCCGGCTTCTCCAGCACCTCCGGATCAGCAAGCGCGAATTTGCTCCGCCCCAGCGGGTCGTTGCGAGCTGGGTGTCGAATGAACTCGACGACGTCCTCGAAGTCGTTGAACTCGGGCGTTGTTCGGTCCCCCGACGCATCTGTTTGCCACGTATCCCGCCGGATGAAGTCCTTGGCCGGCACCTCGTCTTTGCGAACCGGGTGGGACTCTCGGAAGGCGATGGCGTACTGTTTCGGGCCGGTCGCCGTGATGAATTCCGGCAGGTCGTCCAGATAGCGGGGGAACTCCTCGGCGTAGTAGGCGTAGATCTCCTCGCGGGTCGCCTGTCGCCAGGTCATTGGTTGAGTTCTTGATCGAGATTTTTGAAGCCCCGAACGGTGGTCAGGCCCGCAGCATCGAGGTCGTCGATGGCGTCTCTGATGGTCGCGAACGACCGTGCCGCCCGCCCGCTGACCCGCTCGTCGATCCGATCCGCGTCGGCAAGGCTCTCCAATACGTCGAGCGCCGTCTCGCGATTGTTGAAGGCCCAGATCGCGTCGGCGTCCACCGCGCTGAGTTTGTCGTAATCCTCGACCGGGGCGTGCCGGTTGTTACTTGCGAGCTCTGCTTCGCCGGCCCAGACGAGATCGCCGTCCTCGTCGATGCCGGCCACGTCCAGAACGGTGCCGTCGTCGGTTTCGTAGTACGGTTCCACGCGAACCACGTCGTCCCGCTGCTGGAGCCAGAGCTCGAGGAGCCGGACGCCAACCTTGTGTGGCGTTTTCTCGCCGAGATCGCCCGCTCCTGGTCCCGCCTTCAATTCTCTCCCGAGGAGGTCTCGACCGTCCGGGAGGACGGTGTAGTACTTGCGCCCCGCCGCGGAGTCCGCTTCCAGGAGGTCCTGCTCCGTGAGCCGCTCCACATGGAGGTCGTCGTATTCGTCCCGAAGCTGGCTCATCCTGTCCAGTAGCGTGTACTCGTCGTCCTCTCGGTTCATCACGTCAAGGACCCGATTCAGGAACCGGACGTCGTCTCGGCTGAGCCCGCGTTGTCGGAGTTCGTCATCGGGGACGGGCACGCTGCTTTCCTGGACGGGCGTTGCCCCGTTCTCCGCCTCCGCTGTTTGGTCACCAGTCGAATCCTCGTCTGTCTCGGTGGCCTGCCCGAACAGGGGGCTCATCGCTGCCTCGTCTCCCTCTGGGTCGTTGTCCGTCTCGGACTGGGTGGTCGACGTCGACGCGTCCTCGGTCGTCGATTCGCTGATGAACGCGGATTGCGTCGGGTCGGTCGCTGCATCGCCGTCGGCAGCCGAGCCCGTCGTCTCGGTCCCCGAACTCCCCCAACCAGACTCTCCCGGAGCAGTGTCCGACTCAGTCGGCTCTGTCAGCCCGTACTGGGCCTGTGTCCGTTCGAACATCCGTGGCCGGGACACGGACTCGAAATGGTCTTCCTGAGGCTCTGTGAGCGGTTGGTCGCTTTCTGGATGCCCCGCCGCAATCGGGAGCGGCTTCAGCGAAAACGGTGGCGGCCCAGTCTCACCGAACGACGGACTGGGGAGCTGTGCGATCCACTCGCCACTTGGGAGCGTGTTGATTCGGTTGCGGAGTTCGGTCGGGCTGAGGTCCTCGTGGGCAAGCGACTCCGCGAGGTCGCGCTCGATCGAGATGTTGCCGATGAGCTTCGTCTTGATGTTGTTCAGCACTTCATCGTAGGCCCGCTCGTTCCGATTCCGCACCTGTTCGGGGAACTGCATCACGAGTCCTATACTCAGGCCGAACGACCGGCCCTGCGGCAGTAGCTGCTCGGAGACCAGCTTCGTCGACGCGACCGGCGCCGCCTCCTCGATGATGAGGTTCGTGAGCTTCTCGTAGTCGGTCTGGCCGTCGCGCCGGCGCACCTGGACGGCGTCCCAGAGATTGCTCAACAGCAGGAGTGTGATCGCTCGCTGTGCCTCCGGCCGCAGGTCGCCGAGGTCGAAGATGATGGTGGCGTCTTCATCGAGGAACTCGCGGAAGTCGAAGCGGTTGTCGACGTACTCGCCGGCGTCGTTCTGCTCGGGGACGTGGCTGAAGATCCGTCGGAGATGCGCGTCCTCTTTGAGCTTGTCGAGGCGGTTCCCGACGGCGTCCATCGACACCTGGAACTGGTGGTTGTCCTTCGCGAAGTGACGCGTCAGCGACTCCTCGATGTTCTGGTTATCTGCTGAGACCGGGGGAATCGTCTGGTCGCGCTGCATCCGGAGCGCGGCGGCGAAGAGGTCGTCCAGCCCGAACACGTCGCTCCCGTACTCCTCGTCGAACAGCGCCTTGATCAGGTAGCTGAGGATCTCGTTCGCGACGAACGCCTGGCCGTACTGTTCGCGACCCATAATCATCCGGAGGATGTCGTGGAAGTGGTCAACCTTGTCTTGAATCGCGTCCTCGCGGTTCCGACCCGCTTCGAGCGCAGGGCGGATGTCGAAGAACGAGAACGCGGGGATGGTCTCCGGGACGCGGAAGTGGTAGACGTCGTCGAGGCCCCCAAATCGTTCGTAGTGGCAGCGCAGGTAGTTCTCACACATCCCGTCGCCCTTCGGGTCGACGAGGACGACGGGGCCACCCGTCGACTCGCGAAGCGAGAGGGCGTCGTTGATGATGGCCTTCGACTTCCCGCCACCAGTCGAGGCGAACCGCCCGTAATGCGTAGGCAACAGATCTGGCGGAATCCGGATCGGGTCGGGTCGTGGCTCGCCGTTCTCGTCGAGTGCGTAGCCGATAGCCATCCCGTCTTGGAACTGCTGGATCAGATCCGGATTCGGCCACGGGAGCGGATTCCGACTCTGCTGTTCGGCCCTCGTTCCCCGCGTCCCTTCGACGGTCAACTGTTCGGAGGAGGGGACGAGGACGAAGTTCGCGAGCTCCGTCCCGCTGAGGACCAGCTCGGGGCGGGTCTTCCCTCGTCCCGTCGTCAACTCGCGATTGAGGAGGCGCTGGAGAGCGGCCCGTGCCTTCTTCTCCTTCGTTTTCTCACGGAAGCCGCTGTCCCGGAGGCGTTGCCCCTCGACCTCGTAGAACGGACCATCAAGCGGGTCGAACACGGGGAGGAGCGAGTCCATCCGGCCATCGAGATCGTCGCGGGTGTCGTCGGTGGGGACGCCGACGGCCCGGATGTTGACCGTGAACGACCGTTTGGCGTTCTTCGCGTCGATGTACTCGATCCGCTTCTCGACGGCCTCGCTGAGCTGCCGGTCGTCCTGGTCGCTCCGTTGCTCCTCGACTTCGAGTAGCGACCCGACGACTTCCTGGAAGAACGTATCCCTGCCGTCGACGAGGTCCTCTTTCCGCACCTCCGCGTCGGACTGCCAGCTGGCACGCCGTTGGAAGACGACTTGGAACGCGGTCGGCGCTGTCGCCTCCATCAGGTGGTCGATCAGCGACGCCAGCGCCGCGCCGGGTTCGTCGACGGACGAGAGGTCGCCGTCAGTTTCCTCTGCTGTGAACGGCGTCAGCGAGGTCATCCAGTCCTGCTTCCGTGACGCGGAGCCACACCACCGGACACCGAGCGGCGAGACAGCATCCTGTGCCGGGCGAGCCAGAATCGTTCCCGCCGGTGTCATCGTCGGCTTCTCGATGGCCCGTCGCTCTTCCTCGTCGTCTGGAAGTGCATCGGGCGGCGCTAGTTCGAGGGCTGAGTCGCCGACAGTCACGTGATGATCGGGGACGCTCGTGGCTGCCGTACCGCCGTCGACAACGGGGTCCGCTTCGGCTGGCTCGGAGTCCCCTGATTCCTCGTCGACGATGTCGTACTGTTCTGCCGGGCCAAACTCGTACTGCAGCCGCCCGGCCTCGTAGTGGTCGACGAATTCCTGCGGTGTGAACTCGACTGGCTGAATGAGCCGAGCGGCGACGTCGACGTCGACGCGCTCGATGTCGAACGTGCTTGGATAGATGGAGCGGAGGCGCTTCTCAAGCGTATCGAGGTGCGCATCGGCCCCGTAGAAGAACTCTACCGGGTCGTCCGGGCCATCACTGATTGCGAGGAACTCGAATCGGGGTGGTGTCTCACTGTGGAGTGGGTTCAGCTTCGCCCCGAGGCCCGACGAGCCGGGCGTGGTCAGCTTGTGGAGACTGTCGAGGACGCGGGAGATGCTCTCCGGGTTCAGTCGCTCGGATGTCGGTGTGACGCGCAGGTACTCAGCCATCGTTGATCCCTTCCGTTGACCCGCCGTCTGGCTCAGCTTCGACGGCGTCTGATTCCTCGTTCAGTTCGCTCGTTTCGTTCGTTCCGTTCGTTGCTCGGTGTTCGAGCTCTTCCTGGAACTCCTCCATCTCGGTATCGACGGCGTCGTCGCCGGCGCCGGGCAGCGAGGACCGAATTTGGGAAGTCGGATCGAAGTCGATGACCTGTTTCTCCTTGGGCATCGCTTTGACCTGAATGCCGCGCCACTCGCCGTCGACGCCTACCAACGCCTCGGAGAAGCCGGCGTCCTCGTTGCCCGGCACGGCATCTTGGACGAACCGCATCTGCGCGTAGTTCAACCCGAACTCGTCGGCCCACTCTTCGTCCATCCCGTCGAGACGGTGGAACTGCTTGACCGCACACTGATCCAGAATCGCCTCGGATTCAGCGTGCTCGAAGAACTCGTCGACCGTCTGCGTGACCAGCCGGATCGAGAGGTCGTGATGCCGGTGGTGGCGGAACACCGTCTCGAGGAACGCCAGGCTCGCGGCGTCCTGCATGATGTAGCGTGCCTCGTCGATGTAGAACACGACCTCTTTCTCCGAGACTTTCGCCCGCTCGTACACCAGCGAGATGAGCAACTGCATCGTCAGCGCCGTGCTGCTGTCGACGCTGCCCTCCTGCTGAGCGAGGTCGAGGTAGATGACCTTCTCGTCGCGAATGTCGAAGTCAGATTCCTGGCCGAGGTTGGCGTGCCGCCCGTCGTCCTCGAAGGGGCGGAGCTGGTCGAGGAGCCACGTCGCGTCCTCCTTGATCTTCCCCGCCTCCTCGTCGGACCGGACGACGAACTCCTCGGGGTCGTCAACCATCTCCTCGAAGACGTCCATCATATCCTGAATCGTCGGGCTCGGGTTGCCATGCGTGGAGATGTCGTCGGTGATGCCGTTGCGCTTGTACGCCCGCTTGAGCCCGAGTTCGAGCGTCGTCCGGCGGTCGCCCAGCGAGATGCCGCGGAGCGCGAAGAAGTTGGTCAGGAAGCTCATCGCGTCGTCGAGCTTCTCGTTGAACGGACTCGCGTCCTCGCCCATCGCCCGCTGGACGTGCTCGGGCGTCTCGCGGATCTCCAAGGGGTTCAGCCCGAGCGTCCCGCCGACCGTGATGCGTTTGGCGTCAAGCGCTTCGGCGACCCCCGCCCAGTTGTTCAGCGGCTCGAGGATGATGCCGATCCGGTCCTTGCTCTGCTCGATGGAGCGGATGAAGTTCTGCTTCGAACTGAACGACTTCCCCGACCCCGTGTCGCCGACGGTGAACATCGCGTAGCCGTTGTCCCGCGCGAACGGGTCGATGACGACCGGACTCTGGTTGTCCTTGTGAATCCCGAACTCGACGCCACCCTCCTCGAGGATCGTCGCGTTGTGCGGCGAGGACAGCAAGGCGCCGACGGCGCCGCCGAGCGCAATCGATGTCCGGCCGAATTCGTTGTCGCCGATGGGCGCGGCGGACTGGAGGGCGAGATCCTGCCGACAGATCGCTGTCTTCGGCGTGAGGTTCGCCGGGTCGTCGCGGAGTGCGCTCTTGACCTTCTGGACGGCGTCGCGGAGGTCCTCCTTCTCGTCGGCTCTGACCGTGATGTACATCCCCTGGTCGAAGACGTTCGCGCCGTTCTCGACGGCCTTGTACGTCGCTGCGGCCTCGTTGGCACGTTCCTGCAGGTAGGCACTCCGGACGCTCTGTTCGAGGTCAGCGTCCACCTGGAGGTCGTCAGCGATATCCTGCAGTTCGTTCCGGGCCCGCTCCTGGTTCTTCGGCGTAATGTGGGCTGTCAGATCGAACTGCACGTCCGTCATCTCGAAGAGCTCGGAGAGGTAGCCGTCGTTGGGGTAGTCCGGGTAGTCAGCGATGTACAGCGTCGTCGTCCACTGCTCGCCGACCCGTGCCGCGCGCGTCTCCCACTCGATTGCTGCCGGCGCTGTCACCGTCTTGTGTGACTCGGCAATATCGTCGAGGAGCTGGCGTTCGGCCGCGCCCTGTTCGATGGTCTCCTCGTCGAGCAGATCCGAGAACTCGACCTCTTCCTCGTCGTCTTCGGTGTACCAGTCCCAGAGGAGTTTTCCGCCGATACCGACCAGTACCGCGAGCAGGATGTAGAGGGCCGCCCCTTCAGCTGAGGTCGGATTCATGAGCCACTCTGTGAGCTGGCCGACGGCTCCGCTGCCCGTCTGGAGGACGAGGTTACGCATCGTGGGCATCCTCCCGGCGCGAGTGGCCGATGATGGGTTGTTCGCGAACGACGCGCTCGGCTTCGTCGTACTCGTGTTCGCGGCCGTTCCAGAAGTCCATATTCAACACGAAGAGTTCGACCGTGCTGAGCCGCCGAGCGGACCACCCTGAGGCCTGCTGGATGAACTCCGACCGCACGTCGTTGACTCGGCTGTCGAGCTTCTCGAACATCTGTGCGCGGCGCTCGACGTCGGTGAGGTCCTCGCGGCGGGTTACGAACGGGTTGAACAGGAACCCGATGACGGGGAACTGCGTCAGCTTCTCGGCCGGTGTCCCCTCGTCTCGGAAGCGGTCATAGACCTCCAGCGGGGTAACTTGGACGCCGATGTAGTACCGCATCTGCTGGATTCCACGGTCGCGCATCTCTTTCGGCCGCGTCTCTCGATACTCCTCGAGGAGTTCCCGGAAGATGGGGTTCTCTTTGACGTCCTCGTCGTTCAGGCGGTCTTCGATGTTCTCCGTAATCTGTTCGACTGGGAACGAGCGGGTCGTCGCGTGGAGTTTGAGCTTTGAGTCCAGTTCCTTATTGGCGAACTCCTCGCCGGCGTCCTGGAGCTGTGCCCAGTCGTCGGACATCGCGAAGTCCATGTTGCCGGGGTCGACCTCGATGAACGCCTCCATCGTGCCGTCGGCGCGTTGGATTGCGCCTGCCCCCGGCCACGCCCGTTCGATGTTCGTGAGGTCCTGCGTCCGCTCGTCGGGCTTGAACGGCGTGTAGTTCGCGAGCCCGCCCTCGTTACGCTCTGTCTCGTTGGTACTACTGTCGGCTTCCTCCGGGGCGCTGAACGTGATCTGGGGGCGCTTGATGTAGCGATAGACATCTTTCGTCCACGTCCACGCGTTGAGGTGGTCGGGCGAGACGTAGACGATCGCGACGCCGAACCCGAACCCACCGGCGACGAACGGCAGGGCGAGTGATTCGATGCCGGTGAGGCCGGCGATAAACAGGCCGACGATCGGGAAGGCGATGAGGACGCCGACGTCGCCTTCCTCGATGTTGAGGTAGGGGATGCGACTCTCCTCACCGAACTGGTCCATGATGCGCCGTGCGGCTGCGTCTTGGTCGATGGACATGGATTGTTAGTAGCTTCCAGGATCGTTCTCGGTCCGCCGGTAGGACGGCGTCCCGCTGTCTTCGTCGCTATTCGCGCCCCGAGCTGCAGCTTTCTGCGCCACAGCGTGTCCGGCAGCGGCCTTCGGTCCCCATCGGGCCGCGGTCGTCGCGACGCCGGCGCCGCCGATGTAGGCCCCAGCGGCGACACCGCCAATGAGGGCCGCTCCCTTCGTCGCACCACCGAGAACCTTCGCCGTCAGCGGGGTCGCGTACTTGAACGTCTTCCAGGTTAGGTAGAGTGCGATCAGCGGAAGCGAAGCCGCGACTAGATACCGCAAAAACGGACTACTCGGAGCAATAGCGTTCTGAGAGTACAGCAAGTCGTATCCTTTGAATACCACCGCTGCAGGCAGAGGCAGGACCGCTAACGGGACGAATTTCTTACTGAACCCCATCGCGATATCCGAGAGCACGGGAATGTTTCCGTAGGCCAGCGCGAACGCAATCGGCATTCCATACACGTAGATGTAGAGCAAGACTTCGCGAATGTAGTAGAGTGCCTCCAACGCCCACATTGAGAGTCCTCCAATCAGTGCGAATACGAGTGAAAGCCCAGGGTTTGTGATTGAGACTTCGAGCAAGTTGAGCATCGCATCGCCTAGCGAACCCAGACTCGGCATCAGGGCGATAGTGAACCCGTCCACGATATAGAGTCCAAGAATACTGACCCAGTACCAGCTGATAATCAGAAACGCGCCGACCCAAGCTGTTTTCTTGGTGCGCCTGGCCTCGTATGCGCTCCCAATATTGAATATACGGATCGTGTGACGCCCCTGAACGCACATCACGAGGAGCAGCAGCGAGATCAACATGATCTCTCCACCTACAAGCGCGTCCTGAATTGACGGCCAAGGAGCATTACTGGGCTCTCCGAAGACGAATGCACCATCCGTCTCCGGCGTTGGTGTCCCGAACATCTCCTCGGTGAGGGTCTCATAGCCGGAACGCAGCCCGTCCATGAAGAGGCCGACAATCCAATCGACGACCTCTTTGAATCCCTCAAGGACGACGTCGATTAGATCAACCATGGTTAAGCCTCACTGATGGAAATTTCGCAGTTATCGGTTTCTTGGGAGCCTGAATACTGGATACTGTACGTTTTGGTGACTCGGTCCCCACCAACTCGCGTCTCGAGTATTAGTTCAAACTCACCGGTTTTCGACTCCTCCGAACAGGACGTGCCTGCTCCAGGAACGAAAGCGAACGGCGAGCGTGAACTATAGAGCGTAATTTGCTCCCCCGGGCCGATAATGACTTGTTCAACCTCGGAGTCGGACTCCGGATCGTAAATCCCGCTTACGTCTTCATCATCGACATAGTTCGTCCCCTCTTCGTCGGACGGATAGGGGACATCACCGATGAAGAGCAATTTTGTAACCGCATCGGGGCCGGTCCCCTGGTTTTCGAGGGTGACGAAAGCCTCTTCTTCGATTTCGCTTTCTGGTCCATCCCACATCTCTTCAGGCTGATTTCTACCGATGCCCATCTCGACGATCCCGAGGTTTGGCTGGACTGAAAGCGAGCTTTCACCAACTGTTTCCTCACCACTGAGGGCTACTATTTCGTACTCGCCAGGAGTGTACGTTGTGCCGAGATCAAATGAGACTTGTTGGGAACCTGCAGCAACCTCCCGCTGTCCGAACAGTTCGCCGTCCGGTTGGATGAGGTTGATCTGGTCGAACTCCGAGTCCGAATCGAACTGGACTATGAGTTCTGTGCCTTCTACAGTCACCTGCCGGAACACACCAGATCCGCCTCCTGGACTTGAACTACCGTTAGGACCGGTGCTTCCGTTGCCATCCATACAACCGGCCACGCTCGCGAGAGCGGCGCCGGCGACTGTTCGGAGGGCGGTCCGTCTACTGAGGTGGGGGTTGTCCTGAGTCATGGTTTCTGTCCAAAGATGTCTTCTGGGCCGAGCATCCGGAGGAGGCGCTTGCCAGCGTAGAACATCACGAAGAACGGCAGGAGCTGCCAGCCGACCTCGAACACCAGCGCAAACCAGCCGTCGATCGTCCCGAGTGGGTGCCAGCGGGCCGTCGCGGTATCGCTCACGTACGCCGGGTCGTGACCGAGCCACGAGCCCGGATGGTACCGAGCCGTGTAGATGCCCGGTTCGTCGATGGTCACGATCGCCACTCCCGAGGCGTTGGTCTCGACGCGCTGATCCGCGACCGTGATATACCCGTTTCGGGTGGTGCCGCCAATTGGATACTGACGGCTATCGTCGAGCGCAATCGGCGCACTAGTTTGATTGTCCCGGAGTTCGACCCTGATCGTCGCTTGCGACTGATTCTGCTGGATAACTTCGACAGTGAGATTGCTGCGGCGGAGCTGCCGCTCGGAGCCGGCGTCCGGCTCGACGATTGACGCATTCACGCCCCGGACGATTCCCGCAACGTGCAGCGCCTCTCGATCGACGTTCTCGGCTCGAACGGCGACGCCGTACGTCGTCGTGTACGACTGGTTGACGATGTCGATATTGATGTTCTCACCGATGGTGCCGACCGGAGACGGACGGTCAGTTCCCCAAGTCTCGATGAGTTCCGGCCCGTCTCGAACCGGCTCGGCACGCGGCCCGATCCGCGAGGGATAGGCGTGGACGTACACCGGAATCGCGTCTGACTCGACGGTGACGCTATCCGTGCGATTCGACCGGACGAGCGTGTCCCAGTTGGTGTTCCGAGCGGTGTAGAACCGCCAGATGCCACGGACCCGTGCCTCACCGTCCTCCGTGAGCGTGTACCCCTGCCACGGCCGCGACTGGAAGATGGCCACGCCGGCATCGCCGTTCGGGTACTCGGCGTAGTAGGGGTACGCCGAGAGATCGTAGATCTCGACGGCGATCGAATCGGAGACGTTGCGTGATTCCGTCCGATAGGTGACGTCGACGTCCGTCCGGTCACCCAGGTCGGTCCTGACGGTCTTCTTCAGCCGGACGCTAATCTCCGCTTCCAGCGTGAGATTCGCACTCCAGTCGTCCTCGATCTGGTAGTCGAGGGCAGGCGTATGGGCCCCGTCACACTCGGCGATGGTCTCGCCGTCCTTCTTCAACCGGATTTCTTCGATCTCGTGCTCCGTGAGCGACCACGAGATAGTCGTGTTGCCGGAGGAACTCCCGTTGGGGACGCGAACGCGGTAATCAACGAACCCGCGCATCGTCCCATTCGGTGCGATGTACAGTGGGGTTTCACCGGACTCGAGGTGGCCACGAGTAGAGGGCTGGACCGCGAAGATCGTCGCGTGGGCATCCTCGATGAAGACGCCGTCCTCGAGGTCCGCGTGCGGTGGATGTACAGACGTATCTGGGCCGCCGGCGTCGAGGTCCTCGAAGTCGTTCCGCGTCCAAGTCGCCGCAGTCGCTGGCGGCCGTTTGAACGTAATGTCCGTCCCGTTGGCGACCTGATGGACGGCGGAGCGGTCCTCGCCGTACCGCTGGCGGTACTCCTCTTGCGTGATGTAGTTGTCCGCATCACGTGACCACAGTGTCGCCGACTCGTTTTCCGTGAGCCCGTTCCCCTCCGTACCCGGTCGCGGCGGGTCAGCGGCGACGATACCCGTGACTAGGCTCGTCGCGAGCAAGCCGGCCATGAGCACGGAGAGCTCTCGATGGTTCATAGGGCTCGCAACGGGGACTGTGGGGTGGTTACCAGGGGACGAGGTCGACGCACTGTGCCAGCGGGAGGCCCATCATCGACCCGGCAACCGTATAGAGCGGGCCGAGTACGACGAGGACGACCGCGGACTTCATCGCCGAGCGCTTGTGGCGCTTGAGGCCCTTCTTCTGCTCGGGATTGAGGGTGAACATCTCGATGAGGGAGTCAGCCTGCCAGACGATGGCGAGGCCGACGATCCCCAGCGCAGTGGTCAGCTGGAAGAACCCCTCAATCATACTCGGGAGGTTGTCTGCGCTACAGACCGCGTTACTCTGGGCGGCGACCGGCTGGACAGCGAACAGGCTCAGGAGGACGACGGTGAGCGCTGCCTGCCGAGGGATCTTCCCGGTCAGCGGTGACTGGTTTTCGACGCTACGCTCAGGGTCGGAGGGAGTCTGATCCTGTGACATAGCGGGTTAATCGTCAGTGGCGTCTCCAGCCGTTGGCTGGTTCTGCTGCTCTTCGACGAGCGACTGGAGGTCGTCGAATCGGTTGGTGTCTTCTGCAATCTCTTCGAGCGTGTAGCCCTGCTCGCGGGCCCGTTCGAGGAGGTCGCGGAGTTCATCGGGGTCAACACCGCGGACTTCCATTTCCTCGCGGAGGGCGCGGCGATAGAGGGCGGAGGCGTTGATGTGGTCGTTCCACATCAGGTACAGGTCATCGATGTCCTCGATGGTGACTGACCTCGTAATCATACATGCGGGTATGGGTATGCACCGGCTGAGTCCCGGTACATATTGGCGCGGTAGCTGGATGATGCCTAAATGCTTTCTGGCCAGCAATAACTGCAAATTTGTTGAGTAAATTATAACCAAATTACTTGTTGCCCCCGTAGAAAAGACTTAACCAACACATGCCGAGTGCGGTGGGGAGTCTGTTGGTTAAAGCTGAGAATCAGATCGCTTACTCGAGCTCCACAACTTCTCCGCTCCCCTCGTCGAGGATCTCTCGCACTTCGGCCAAGAGTTCCTCACCTTCCTCGTGGAGTGCAGTACCTTCATCAAGGTCGCACTCGTCCGCATCGAGCTGTTCAATGATCTCCTCGACGCGACTCAGTCGATCGTGGATTTCGGAGTCGTTTACCACGGTTAGATCACCCCCAGCCAAAGTCCGGTGATGACCAACAACAGCAACAGCAGCACTACGATGGCGACCTTGTAGTAAATCGGTGGGAGGCCCTCGGGTGCGGTCGCTTCATCGACTGCTTCGGCGAGCTCCTGTTCGTGTTCGTGGTCCTGCTGGAAGGTCTCGTACGCGGCGTCGAGCTGTTGCTCCAGCGGCTCGATCTCACTCGCAAGGAACTCTTGGCGGGAGTTCACGATATATTCGCCGGCGGCGGTCGGCGTGATCGTCGCGACGTCCGCCACCTGATCCGCGATGAGTCGGTCATCAGTGTGTCCAATCGCGGTGACCACCGGGGTATTCGCGGTGAAGATCGCCTCCGCAACCCGCTCGGTGTTGAAGGCCTGGAGGTTCGAATCGCTTCCACCGCCCCGCCCGACGATGATGGCGTCGACGTCCTCCGAGCGGTCGAGATGATGGATGCCGTTCGCGATGGACGTCGGCGCGTTCGATCCCTGGACGGTTGCGTCCTTCACCAGGATGTCGACGGTGGGGTCCTGTCCGTGGATCGCGTTCTGGATGTCGTACCGGGCGTCTCCTCGAAGGGACGTGACGACGCCGACCCGCTCCGGGAACGCCGGCGGGCGCTGTTTCTGCTCGTCGTCGAACCAGCCACGCTCTTCGAGTTCGCTTCGCAGTCGCTCGACGGCAGCCGCCTGGTCGCCGTCGCCGACGACGATCACCTCCCACGGTTTGAGGTCGATTTTCCCACCTTCGACCCAGTAGTCGATATCACCCTCGAGGATGACTTCGGTCCCGTCCTCGAGGTCGGCGTCCATCTCCCGGTAACGGTTCGCCCAGATCATACAGGGGAGCTCGGCCTCGCCGTCGGTGAGCGTGAAGTAGAGCGCCGTACTGTTCTTGTGGAGGTCAGTGACCTCTCCGATACAGCGGACGCCGTTGAGGGCAGGCGTGTCCTGGACGACCGATGCGATCCGGTCGTTCAGCTGGGACACGCTAAGGACCTCTCTCGCATCGGGTTCGACCGCCTGCCGTTCGGTATCCGGTGCGTCCGCCATCTCCGTTTCCTAACTTCTGAACAGGAACCTCAAAAAGCTACGTTCGAGTGCCGGGGTGGGCTTCGTTACGCAGGCCTACAGGTCGCGCGGCTGGACCGTCTTCCGGTCGTTGGCCTCAGCACGCTCTGCGGCGTCGTCGAGCAGTTCGGCGACCTCTTCGTTGAGGGCGTCATAGAAATCTGCCGAGACGTTGTGGTCCGAAAGTGCGTCCTTCACGGCTGCTTTGACGATTAGGTCAGACATTCCATCGCGGACTTCTCTTGTCCACCATATAAAGGTTCGAAGGTCTCACGCCGGGTTCTCGCTTCGTCGTATCGAATATTGGCCTTTGAGCACCAGAGAGAACATATGCCACCCCTCAAAAATAGTGAACGGACGGATGCACGATCTAACTGGGTTCCAGCGGGACATCTTGTACGTGATCGCCGGGCTCGAGGAACCACACGGGCTCGCAGTAAAGGACGAACTCGACGACTACTACGAACAGGAGATCAACCACGGCCGGCTCTATCCGAATCTCGACGACCTCGTCGAGAAAGGGCTCCTCAAGAAAGGCGAACTCGACAAGCGAACCAATCTGTACTCGCTAACGCAACGAGGCTCCCGCGAAATTGAGGCACGTCGAGAGTGGGAAGACGAATATATCGAGTCTACAGAAGAAGTCGCTCCGTCGACCTAGATGCCATTTATCGCACAGTCTTCTACAGGCGAGGAGGGAGGAACAGTTCTTCCTGAAGAGGTAGAGGACGGTACTGACGTCGTGTGTCCAGCCTGTGGCGGAACGATGCGACCACGGGGCCCATTTGATGATGGCCGCGCCCGCCATTTCTATCACGTTACTGCGGGCTCAGGGGATTCGACGGCCAATTGCTCCGGAGGAGAGTCGGATCCGCATCGAAAGATGAAATCACTCGCAGTATCAGCGTTGCGGCAGCGGTTTGACCAATATGTCCGTTGTGGACCCGAGGTCACCGTCGATGTCCCCAATACGCCGACGCTCACTGATTCTCGCCGGGCAGATGCCCTCGTCGAATTTCCCGCTGATGACACAAACGACTACCTTGGGCGTGGATTGATCGTTGAGGTACAATACGCAAACGAAGACAAAGACCTGGACGCGGTCACGCACGACTATCTCTCGGCCGGATATAGCGTCTACTGGGCCAGCCCTGACGATTTTACGAACGACCGATTCCGTATTGAGGAGATGGTCGTCGCATTCGACAAACGGGCTGAGGCCGCCTTCGCAGCTTCGTGGGCAGACCCTCCAGAGGTAGATCCTCCTGAGGAGTATCTGGAGCGGTTCGTGAACGGTGACTCCCTAACTTTCTCCGACCCAAATCCGGACTGTGACCATACCTGGAAATACGGAGGGAGTGACCTCCACGACCGGGATTTCTGTAAACACTGTCGGCTTGAGCGCTGGAAAGACACTACGGTAGAGGAGTATATCTACGATGAGTCGACCATCAAGACAAACTCCGATCTTTCTGACAGAGCTGCTCAAGCAGCGTTTGAACAGCGAGAAAAGGAGAAGAAGAAAGAAGACCATCAACACGTCTGGGAGCCGCGAGGAGAGAACCGCTATCGGTGCCGGTGTGGCGCCCGTCTCAAAGAGCACAACGGAGAGGAGGTCATCTCAAATGATCCGTTCGAGGACTTCTCTGAGATGACGACCGCAGATCCCCAGTACTGCGATCACATTTGGGAACGTGAGGACGGATGTATGCGGTGTATCTCCTGCGGACTTGAGGATCCGCTCTAACCTGTTCCATCTTGTACTGGGCTACAGCTGGGAGCGATTATTTGCTTATGGTCTTTGCCGATTTGCTCTTCCGAGGTTGTTGTGACAGTCGCCCCTACCCGTATCGAGGGTGGGAAAGCCGTCCCCTGTCGGTGTATGGTGGGACGAGGTACCGCAACCGGTATCGTAGAGTATACGGTGTTATGAGAGCCGGACAGCAGGTTGATAGGTTCTGTTCCCACTTTCAGTGTCTAGGATATAAGTCTGAATCGCAGGAGAAGTGTTTGTTTTCTGTCCGAGTAAGAATGCGAGCCCAGCTGGTACTGCCATAAATAGATGTAAGGTAGACGTTTCTGGAAGACGATTCATCGCCTCACGAAGCTCCTCCTGAAATACTTTTGCCGCATGTGCTGCTTCAGAGGGTGTTAATCGCCCTTTTGAGTCCTGCCCTAGTCCTAATTCCAGAATCCCATTAAAGTCCGGGAGCGAAGATTTCGTATTCCCAACCTCCGGCTTCACATCGTCGGTAATGTTCACTAGGACGGCTAGGTCCGAAGCGGTTCGGTCGATCTCTTCGAGGTCGCTCTGTAAGTTGCTCTCTTCCAAGTTCCGATCAAGACGCCACGGCGAAAAATTGCCATCCTGGTCTGGTTGCATCCACGCGGTACTAATCCCTCGTGTCTCCGGAAGGCAGTATCCGAGCGAGAAAACTGCTGGTAAATGGGCTCGTCCTCGAAAACGAAGCTCTCTCCCTGGAGTCTCTTGCTGAAGATAATCGGTCGTTGTGCGTAACGCTGGGAGCAGCTCCTCATTCCATAGGGATTCCTCCGGTATACTGTCGTCAAAGTGAGGCGACCAATCAATACTCACGGCCAGCTGAATATCATAAGATGGTTTGCTATACGTGTCCAGCGAGCACTCTACTGGGGAATTAGACGACAGATGATTGTGGATACATTGCAGTCGACGCTCCAATACAGCATCAATTACAGCATCAAGAGGGGGAAGCTGACCGCTGGTCTTCTGGTTCTGTCCCATTCTGTCTAGTATCGAGTTTATGATTCGGCCAATAGCTGAGGAGGAAGAAGAAGTCCCCTTCACTTCCAAGGACTCCATATACCAATGGGAAAGGTCGTATGGAGATTCTGCTTTGGACAAGATTGCTTCCCCCTCGTCATAATCAACACCAGGAACGAGCACCACGACAACAAAGAACTCATCATCACCCCGCCACCGTTTGTGAAGTTCAGGAAGCTCTGTTTTAAGGATGACAGGGGATTGAGTAACATCACTACTAATAATTGCGACACCACCCGCAAGGTTCGAGTCTTGGAGATCTTCTCGGATTTGTTGCTCTAATGGATCTGGACCGATGTCGTGAACGTCACGCCAAACAGGTATCCCGTGATTCCGGAGGGAGATTTCCAGCTTTTCGGCTAAGTCCTGTTGTGAATGTTTGTAGCTAATGAAGACATCCCCAGCTGGATTAGTCATTGAGAGTCACCTACTCTCGCATTCGGGAAGTCAATATCTAAATCAAAACTATTCGTTGGTCTACTTGGCTCATCTGACGGTCCGATGTGCACAAGTTCCTCATAACTCCGATTCCGGTGGAAGAGATACGCTCTGACGGCAAGCGTCTCTGACGGGTTTCCCCCGACAATAAACATAATCGGATGGGGACATCCATACTCATCAGTCGAAGCGATTTCGTTCATTTGTGCCCGGTCTGGAGAACTCAACTCCGCAGATCCGCCGGGGTGATAATGCCATTCTCCCAAATAGTGAATACCCAGACTATCACGGGCCTCTCGTAACCACTCGTCAACGCGTTCAGTACCTCTGGTGAAAGTTGTAGGCCCTTGATCAGAGTCTCGTGGCGGATCACTGGCACGGATAATCCGTGCGGCTGTCTCTTCTAATGCGCTACCGGCTAATATCCCCCCTGTCTCAAGAGGATTTGCGTCGACGCAGATATCAACAATCGCTTTAAGGCAAGCGACAGGGATTTCTACCGATACTCCAGAATCTGGGGCGACCCATTGTTCAACATCCTGAAATGGGGGCTCTGCCTCTGAAACGGTGGGAGTGCCATCATCCCGAGATTCGAGGACTCTGAATTCAGTTCCGCGAAGACCTAATGAAGCATCCTGTTCAAGTAGGCGTGTGATCGTTCCAGCCCATGTCATGACCTGATCCATACGAATCACCGATGCTGGATGCCAGCAGCCAACGCGTTCAGGAACAGCGTCTTCATCGGGTTGCCACTCGATCTGTTCTTGCAACCGCCACGGTTCGAATTCTTCTTGAAACTCATCAACCGGGAAACTCAGAGAGTATGATGCGAAATAGAATAGCCGATTCCCCCGTCTACCTATAGACGCCGAGCAGAAGAGAACCGGCTCTTCCCACCTGCAGGAATTTAGTGCTTGAAGAACAGAATTCGAGGCCGTACAATCGATTACTACATCTGCAGATTCAACCACCTCTAATTGCTCGTCTTCCTCCAAGGGGAATGAAAGAGAAAATCCATCAACATCGACATGCGGTGATACCGAGTTGAGCCTATTCGCGAGCGCCTCAGCTTTATTTTCTCCCACGTCAGGGAGGGTTAACGTGTGTCTCGCCAGGTTGCCGATTTCCAGGGTTTCCCCATCAACGATAGCGAGGTCGTGACACCCGTCGCGTACCAGTCCCTCAGCAACGGTACTCCCGAGTGCACCGGCACCAATGAGAAGCACACTGGCTTCACGAAGTGGATCTTGGATGTGCCCCCGACGAGAGAGCTGTTCGCGAGCCCAGTTGTCTGAATCAAGCCAACGGATAGAATCTCGAGAAAGATCTACTCTAGCCGCGATTTCCTTTCCTCTGGGGGTTTCCCTAAATCCAGGTAACTCAGATGCCGGTCTAACATCAGAGAGTTCGATAGCCTGCCAATGGATGAGTTCCGAGGACCCTCCGACCTCACTAGGAATTGGAAACCCTAAGAGGAGACAATTGAACGCATCATCTTCGACGATAGAATCTATATTTGCCCGGAGTTCAAATGGATCAATAGAGGAATCTTGCAGTAAGTTTGCCAAATCACTCCAAGTTTCAGGCACCTCCCAAGGAGGCTCGATTGGGGGTTCCTCTAATAATAGCCATGCTCCACGAGTCTGAGAACAGATATTTGAGCTAATGTATTCTCCCCACTTCGGGTGATGTACGACGTTGTCGTTTTTATCTCGGAACTGCTCCGTAAGGAAGACATCTGACGGCTCGGTAAGCCCTACTAAGTCAACGAACCCCCAATTACCAAACTCGGATCGCCAAAGTTCGAGGGATTCCGCTGTTTCATTGAATGCAACTCGATTCTGAGGAGCAGTATTCGTGCTGAATATCGGAAGTTCAAATGGTTCTCCTTCCTGACGGAGTTCTCCCTTTGACGCTGCTTCTAACCACGACAGAGCCCGTTCCAAGTGCCATCGAAGACGTTCATCTGGGGAATTTGGTTCCCCTGTGGCGCCCGATCGCCCGATAATATGTCCGTAGCGAGCCACACAGATGTTCCCTTTTCTCCAAGGAGTATCTTCGTCGCCGGCTACGTTGAGGCGCTGATGAGGGTAGGTGGCTGTGATACTCCCTTCCTCAGCAGGGTAAATCCGAATGCTACCTCCAGGATAGGTCGAGTCGATAAGAACGAACCATGTCGACTCCTGCGGAATTTGGGAGGTGGCCTCAATTTCGTCTGGTTGAAGCTTGACTTCAAGAACCCATTTTGATCCCCCTTCGTGCTGAAACGGGCCTTCAACAACCGTGACACCATCAAGAGAATCGAGCGAAGAGACAGCTGCTGTGAGTTCAGAGGGTGGCATCACTAATCTAAGGATGGATCACGCAAATCGCTGATCCGAGACACTCGTTGATTTTGAGGAGGAGTCGAGATTGACAGCTTTTTCTCCACCATCATCTGAATCGCCATTTCCGTATTCAGGGAAGGAATCGCCAAGAAGATTAGACCATAGATCCCGTGATACTGACTTATCGTCTTCTTCATATGCATCTCGAGCTAACGTTGCTGCCTCTCCAGCTGCTTCATGGAAGGCAGCAAAGTCGTCTCCGTCAATTCGAGCAAATACGTCAATCTGCGGGAGTCCTCGAGCAGGGAGAGTGGGAGTATCATTCATCCGAGCTTCATTTGCATAGCGCTGTTCAATAGTTTCGAAAGTACGAACAATCCCCTCAGCAACGCTATCGATATAATCAGGACAGCACTCGCCGACTAAATGCTCGAGTGGGTATCCCTTTGGTCGTTCAGGTTCAGAGACTTGGGTTCTTCGCCACCACTTGATTGCTTTGACGACGTTTACGTAATGGCCGTCTGTAAGGTCGTTCTTTTTTAGAGTCCACTCAATTGTGGCGATTGGGTGTGTTTTATCCCACTCTTCGAGCCGCCGATCCGGGATATCAAGTGGCTCGTCTCGCCACTCTTCCTCATTCTTGTCGAGGGTTAGTCCAAACGCTTCGGCAACTCGGCTTGATTGGTTTGTATCCAATCCTTCGCCGACCTCTAATCCGCCAACTGAACCGTCTGGCTGAAGAGCTGCTTTAGCTGCTTCACTGGGGGATGCAGTCAACACTAGATCAATCTCAATACGGTCTTGGTCAATCTGGTAAGCCCGATCCTTCCTGCTCCATTGGCCCTCATAGTGCTCCTCTAAGAATGGCTCACATTTTTCCATAGCTTCTCGTGGAGTCACCTCGTCTTTGTCCAAGTCCGTGACGAATACAATATCAACATCCGATTTTTCATCCCCAATTGGTCTGACAGCAGTCCACCGTCGATAACTCCCTTGGAGGAAATCCCCCACATAGAATTCACTTATGATGTCGTCATTTCTAAGTAAATCACGCAAGGTTTCGTGCCCCTCCTTGTAATCCTCAATATGCTGGTCCGAGGGACGGATATTCGTCAGAAACGTCTCAAAAAGCGATGGGAGGGTTGCCATATAGTAACAATGCCCCTACTGGCTCATAATGGTCACGAGAGGGGAGTGAAAGTGGAATAGTTTCTATACGCCAGAATCGATTTCCTCGAGAGCTTCAGTAGCCACATCACCAAGTTCCCCAGCCTCAATATGCGAATACCGTTCACGGACCATTTCTTCGGAGTTGTCGAGATATCGAGCCGCGACTGTATACCCGAACGCGCGGACTAGCACCTCGCCCATCCCACGACGGCCACCATGCGGAGCAAGATAATCGTGTTTCGGATGGTCGATATCGATCTCTGCGGTCTTTGAGAGCCGTTGGAGAATCGACCGTGCGCCGTCCGTCGTGATCGACGGCGGCTGAATGTCCTCATCGAGCGCCAGCAGCAGGTCGCGAGCGTACTCCGCTCGGCGTTCAGCGATTGCTTCTGGGCGTTCCCCTCGTTCGGCTAGCTCTTCCCGGACGAGCTCTGCGAGCGTCCGTTGGTCGAACGTCGGAAACACCGGCCAGCGCTCCGTTGGTGGGTCCATCAGCTGGCGATAGCTCCGAAGCGGCGAGATCACCGGGTCGGGAAGACTGGCGGCGTCCCACTGCTGTTTCTTCCGGTAGACGTCCATACTCCCGTCGTCGAGGGAGAGGTCCTCCCAGCGAACACCGCGTCGGCGCGGGTCATTCGGGTCCCGGAGGAGTTCGCCGACGCGGACGGCGGTATACGCGAGGACGAACACCAGAGCCCGGTCACGAGCCGCCTTCAGCGCCGCGTAGCGTCCTCGCTGCTTGTCGAGGGGGTCAGTATCCTCTGGGAGTGTCGTGTACGCCTCAACGGCGTCGCGGGCCTGTTCGTCGACGTGGCGGGTGAGGACGTGGCGTTGTTCCGACGTCCAGGCCTGCTGGTCGCCGGGCTTGCGGCCGTCGTCCTCCGGCAGCGGCGCCATCGCACTCGCCCGCTGCGCGTAGTGCGCCTCGAGATATCCCTCGTTGACGCACCAGCCACACCAGGCAGAGATATAGCGGTAATAGGTTTGTACCGTGTTCTGCTTGAGTCCCCGATCTCCACCGAGATATCGGGCGTACTCCCGGAACACGCGTTCGTCGAGATCGTCGAAGGTCGGCTCGCGGTCGACGTCGTTGGGGACGATCCCGGCCCAGTCGTCGGCGCCGCGGTCGCCGGCGGCCCACTCGGCGAACCGTTCGAGCTCGCGGGCTGCGTTGCGTCGATAGTTCCCACCATCGCCGCCGCGACCTTTCCCCTTGTCCTGGAGGTAGCGCTCGAAGCTGTCGTCGAGCGGCGTCGAAAGCGCTCGGTCAGACATCCACCGGCCCTCCACAGTCCTGCGGGCCCGGTCTCGGTGCCTCTACTCCGGGGGAAGCGCCGTCGTGAGGCGGTTGCAGCATTCGTGCTTCACCGACGGCGTCGGGGTACTTCAAAGTGGTCGTGATTACGGGCATAATCATGACCAATAGGATCGAGATCCTAATCGGTCTAATTCGCACGTTACAACGTCTCTATCCCCAAATCACCATACTTGTAGAACGCATAAATCATATATCGCTATATCAATCTGCAAGCGCTGAAAGTTGAGACTACACCGGGTTCAGCGGGGCTGTAATGCGTGTTTTTGGCCGGTTCAGTCAACGCAGACCCCCTCAAATCACTCCCCAAGCGGTCATTCCTGTCATACTTCAATTGTATGGGCGAATTTTCGCGACTTCCAACAGTGTAGCCACTCAGACGCCGCGCTAACACGGAGAAAGCTCCCTCACTATCCGATTCCAGTCTCCTTCTTCAGCAGCGTCAGCGTGTTGTCGGCTGTTACGATCGGTGAATGTTCGTACTCACCAGTCAACTCAACCTGCACGAGCAGATCGACAGCCCGCCAGATCGAGTACAACAGGCAGGCGAATGCGAAGTAGAAGAACCGTAGCCCGAAATCCTTCGACGTCGTCGCCGCCATGAACCGTTTTATAGATCTATAGCCGCTCTCGATCTCCCACCGATACCCGTACTCCGTGAGGTGTCCGCTCCCCCGGTTCGTCATGAACACCGAGTACTGCCGGTGATCGTCGTGCGCGGAGTCCTCTTTCCGTCGGTAGATCAGCGTCGTCTCGTGCCACTCATTCTTGCCGAGGTGGAGCTTCCGGTCAGTTTCATATCGGCCTTGATCGCGCTGGAGCAATCGCTTGGCCTGGGCTCTCTCGCTGGTCTGCATCCGTTTCGGGACGACGTAGGACAGTCCACGCTGGCTGATCATCTCCAGGACGTGCTGGCTATCGAATTCCCGGTCCATCAGCACGTTATCGACGTGAACGAAGTCCTCAGCCGAATCCAGCAAGTCCTCGACGATTTCCAGTCGTGTCTCTCCCTTTCGGACGGGGCGCGCGTCTAGCACAATCGGAACGGCGTTGCCGACCAGCTGGACTGTCGCCCACTGATAGGCGTATTCGTCGGTTTTCTCCTTCGTCCCGATGATCTCGTCCTCGTGGCCCGTTCTATCGCCGGTGAACGGATCAGCTTCGGTAATGTCGATCGCGACGATTCCGGCTCGAAAGAACTGCTCTGTCCCGGCAACTTCGTTCAGGAGCCGAGTGACGGCCTGCCGGTACATCGCTCGAATCTGTTCAATCGAGAGGTCACGGATGTGCTCCCGATGGGCGTGCCCCAGCGGCGTCCGATCCCGAGTCGACTCGTAGAGGAAACTACGAGCCCCTTCGTTCGCAGCCAGCCGCTCGCGAAGTCCGAGATATGTCTGTAAGTCCCAGTAGGCGTTCTCGTGTATCTCACAGCCCTCACCACGTTCCAGCGAAAACGCCGGGAACACGATGCAGCTGACGTGTCCGGTGATCTTCTCTGCCTGCTCCAACGTAGTTTGATCATTCGGGTCTGACTCACCAGACTCGTTCCCGTGGTATCGGAGCTTTCGTGCCGGCTCACGCGGAACCGCGACACCTGCATTCTGTGCTTTGATGAGAATCGTTCGAGCCGCTGTCTCGACAGTCTCTCGGAGGTCAGGGGTGAACCGCTCGTGCCAGCTTCGCCACAGTGTCGATTGGTACGGGATCGTCTCGAACCCCAGTTTATCGCGGAGTTCAGGGTGGTTCCTGAGGTAGCCAACGAGTGCGGTTTCGTGCTCCCACCTATGGCATTCTTGCAGGACGAACACCCGGAAGAGAGTGGCCATCTGGTAGCGTGTCGACCCCGCATACTGATCATGGGCGCTAAATCGAAAGTAGGCTAGCGGGAGTGCACAGACGAACTCCTCGATAGAGTCGTGACTATCGTGATCGAACCACGTCTCTGAGACTGTCCGGATATCAGATTCCAGTCCAGCGAGCGACGTTCGATCGTACAGTGGTGTCGAATTGTACGCCGGCCACTCACTATATTGTCGTTGGGCGATCCGTCGAAACACAGTCCGACAGGACTGACTGGTGTAGGGCATCAGTCTATAGAAAGTAGAACGAACTCAAAACGCGTGTTATATTTAATTAAACGGGGGTGGGGGGTGGGGTGGGTGTGCCTCTGACGCTTCGCTGGATACCAGTTTGAGAGGTATCCGGTTCGATTATTATTGAGGAAGAACATAATTCTGAACCCAATAGATATACCTGATCAATATTGTCAACGTCTAAGTGTTGGCCTTACTATCTTCTAACAGCGAGAGAATCCCGGCGTTCACGCCGGGCGTGAATCGCGTAAGCCCGGTGCCACAGTCCACGCGGGTCTGTCGGGCCGGATATTCCACTTTCACTCCGGTTGGCACGCCATTATGTAGCCACTCCGCCACAGGCTATGTATGGCGAATCTGGTCACGCGCACCTACGTTGCGTCCATTCGCAACCACCAGCAGGTGCGCGACGACCTCAATTCGCTTGGGTTCGCCGCCTCGAAACTCTGGAACGTCGCCCGGTGGACCTGCGACTGTATCTGGAGTGAAACCGGCACGATTCCAGACCACGGCACGCTCAAAGCGTACCTCAAGAGTCACGAACGCTACGCGGATTTGAACGCTCAATCCAGTCAGGCAATTCTCGAAGAATTGGCTGAAGCGTTCGACTCGTGGTACGCCCACCGTCAAAAGGGCAACGGGGACGCGAACCCACCCGGCTACCGCAAGCAGGGCGACGAGCATCCCCGCTCGACGGTCACGTTCAAAGAGGACGGTTTCAAACACGACCCCGACCACAACAGGATTCGACTCTCGAAAGGAGCGAATCTCAAAAAGTCGTGGTCGGACTTCGTTCTCTGCGAGTACGCCACCGACCCGGATGTGGACGTACAGCACGTCCAGCAGGTCCGGGCGGTCTGGACCGGTAAGGAGTGGGAGTTGCACATCGTCTGTCGCGTCGACACTGGCGACCCGGACCCTCCCGGCGACCGGGTGGCAGGTATCGACCTCGGCATCTGCAACTTTGCCGCCGTCGCGGTCGGAGACGAGGCCCTGCTGTACCCCGGCGGCGCACTCAAAGAGGACGACTACTACTTCCAGAAGGAGCGAGCGACGTGAGACGACAGCGACTCCCACAAAGCGCAACGACTAGACCGGAAGCGCCGGGGGCGGCGTGACCACTTCTTGCACGCCGTCTCGAAGGATGTGGTAGCTGAGTGTGCGGCCCGCAACGTCGGGACGATTGCCGTGGGCGACCTCTCTGGTATCCGCGAGGACGCCGATTGGGGCGACCACGGCAATCTGGACCTGCACGGATGGGCGTTCGACCGCTTCATCGAGATGCTGGAATACAAAGCCGCCGAGCGCGGCATCAGCGTCGAGCTCGTGGACGAGCGCGGCACGTCCAAATCGTGTGCATCCTGTGGGACGACCGACGACAGCCAGCGCGTCGAACGTGGGCTGTACGTCTGCGACGAGTGCGGGGTGGTCGCCAACGCCGACGTGAACGGAGCCGAGAACATCCGACAGAAGGTACTCCCGAATCTCGTCTGTGACGGGGGAGATAGGGATAACGGCTGGATGGCACAGCCAGCGGTGCGCCTGTTCGACAAATCCACGGGGCAAGTCGCCCCACAAGAGTGGGCGTCCCGCGAACCATAATATCGGCTCTGTTGAAACCCTTGTTGACTAACATGGTTGGCGAGTAGTGCAGGACAAAATGGATGCTTTCCCGAAATCACGACTCCTTCAATTCGTTGAACGGGCTATGATACTGGCTCGCCGTGCTGTGGCACAGTTCTCGACACGCTATTCACGGAAACGGTTCACGCTCCGCCAACACGTCGTTTTGCTCTGCCTGAAAGTGAAGAAGACGACCACGTACCGCGATCTGGTTGACGAACTCATCGAGATGCCTCGCATTCGTGAGGCCCTTGAGCTCGATTCGATTCCCGCACCCTCGACACTCTGCAAGGCGTTCGATCGCTTGGAGATGGCCGTCTGGCGGGTTCTGCTGAACGTCTCGATCACAGATTTGCCGGTCAACGGAATCACCGGTATCGATGCGTCTGGGTTTGAACGAGCCCACACTTCAGCCCACTACACGAAGCGAACAAACCTCACCATCCAGCAATTGAAGACGACTCTATTGGTCGATACGGCGACAAACGCCGTGCTCGACATTCACGTGACGACAACGCGGAAGCACGATACACAGATTGCATCACAGGTAGTGAAACGAAATGCAGAGTCCATCGAAGTGTTAATTGGTGACAAGGGGTATGACGACCAGAAACATCGACGTCTCGCCCGAGATCACGCTATTCGGCCGATGATCAAGCACCGGGAGTTTACCCCACTACACAAGGCGTAGAATGCACGGCTGGACGGCGACCTCTACCATTGCCGAAACATGAATGAGACAGTCAACGCGGCGATCAAACAGAAGTTCGGTGCGTTCGTACGGTCACGCCGGTGGTGGAAGCAATTCCGCGAACTCGTCATCAAATGCGTCGTTCTCAACATAGAACGGGGTCTCACTATCTCCCCTGAGTAGTAAGAGCGTCAGCATCTTGATCATGATAGGTCACTGAATGCGCTGGCACAGGGTGATACTGCGTTGGTCACTGGTGATCTACCCAAGATAATGTTGTGATTTTCATCAGCATAATGACACCAGTCCTACGTTTATATGACAGCCGTTTTAATTAGAGCGTAATGGTGGACACTTTTGCTTCGAACCAACCGAAGCAATACTCGACTGGGTCGGACGTATTGGACGAGATACTGGCCGGTGGTTACCCTGCTGGGCGGACAACACTGCTTACTGGGACACCCGGAACGGGCAAATTGACCCTCGCAATGCAGTTCCTTCAAGCCGGGCTGGAAAACGGCGATTCGTGTCTGTTCATCAGTACCGAACAGCCAATCGACGAGTTACACGAGGCCTTTGCACCGTTCACGTTCGACCTGACTCACGAGGATCTCGACATTACATCCCTCCATGCCCGCACCGGTCGGACATTCGAAAGCGACGACCCCGAACTCGTCATCGAAACATTCGATGACGGCGAGATAATTGGGGAAGGGTTCTCTGCTCCATTCAACGCTGAGCGCATCCCACAGGTACTTGAGCGATATTCCGATGCAGACCGTGTTGTCCTTGACAGTATCTCCGGGCTTCGACCCATGTCAGAAAACCCTGATGTGTACCGACGGGGCGTCCTTGATCTCATCCAATTGTTCAATGACGACTTCGACGCAACTGCACTGTTTACCGCCGAACACCTCGGCTCAGGCCCTCGGAGCAACCATGTCGAGTCGCTGTCCACGCCTGATGCCGTCCAGTATAACGTCTATGGCGTCATTCGGCTCTGGCGGGAACAGATTCGTGATTCGTTCCGGCGGTTCCTCGATGTGATGAAAATGCGAGGCGTCAATCATGACACCCGCCAGCTCGAACTCACATTCAGCACTGAAGGGATTCGTGTTATCCCCCGCAACCGGACGACGCCGGAGGAGCTGGCAATTCGAACGGATTTGCCCACAGGCATTCCGGGGTTAGATGACTTGCTAGGCGGTGGGCTTCCATTCGGCAGTGGGACTGTGCTGACCCATGGGGGGCAGGCGAAACTGGATCCACTGCTGTTCAGCATGGTGTCTACTGCGCTGGACGAGAATCTCTCGGTTGTGCTCGTTCCACGTGTTAAAACACCGCCCGAACATGTCGCGAAGTGGTTACAACGGTCTGGAGAGTCGCTTACTGACCTGCGAGACGAGAACCGTCTTTTCGTTCTCGATGCGGTTGGTGCATGGGGAAGTGGGCCAAACGTCTACGACCTACAGGACGAGGACGCCGGGTTAACCTATCTGATACAAGAGATTGAGAATCGGCAAAATGGAGATGGGCTGTTTATGCTGTTTAACACCGAAGCACAGGTGCATACTGTGGGACGTGAAGAGGCTCGCCAGTTTCGATACTGGCTGGAGGCTAATCTGCTCAACGAGAATCACACGCTAGTGGACATTCATAACCCGAAGGTGATGGGAGCAGAAATTGCGGACTTTTTCGAGGATGCTGCCTCACAGGTTATTGAAACGTGGCGTGAAGCGAGTGGACTACAGTATCTCCAATTACAAAAGGGGGACGTTGGGGCAGTCGGCGATGTCCGGTTAGTGGATCATACGACCGAACCTCCGTTTATCCAGCTAGAATAACAGATTGGCAGAGAGGGATATATTTCAGTATGGAACCACTTCCAGACACCGAGTGTCCGAACTGTACGCAACAGTTCCAGCGTGAGGAGAACAGTCAGCCGAGGGGATACAATCTTCTCGGAAAGGGAGACACAATCAGTCTAATCCGATGTACTCAGTGCGGGATAGAACTCCCTGTCCCTGAATCAGCCAGTGCGTCTGTTGTTGTCAGTACCGTTGACTCAGAGTTATCGGCCAGAATTGAATATTAACTAACGAATTATCGTAGTGAGCAAGAGTGAGCGATATCCCACAACCAGTGACTGAGCTGATTGTCGAACTGATAAAAAATGTGCCGACTGAACGAGACATTCTGAGGAGATCAATACGAATGTGAGCCGTGTAGATCCAGAAAGGATAAATTGCCATCGCATTTGTGAACTAATCAGTTGACAGGATACCTCCCGAACACGAAGACGCGAGCGGGTTTAGTCTGCGCGAGAACTATCTGCTGAATCTATACTTTATATTTGCACGCCACTCCTGTCAAATTCAGAGGGTTTCAACAGAGCCATAATATCCCAACGCTTGAGAAACCGCGCCGTTCACGGCGCGGAGGATGTCATGTATAGTGTAACTCGTAGATTGCCTCTGCTAATAGGTGTCAATACTCTATCCATTTTTAATCCGTGAATTGCCGCTGCGATAAGGCATCCTCCTAAACCGTTTATAAAATGAGGGTTTGGACCTTCATTGCGGAAATTAAAGCAGAGAAAGCAGCATAGCAAATGATATAATTAACACAATTGAAACATACAATAATAAACCGACAAACTCGATCAATCTCATATCCAAATGAGTACCATGTTATGAAGCGACACAGCGCTCCATACGACCAAGACTGAAAGGTATGCTACATTGCTCCACAGATCGATATTATGTCTCGATTGTGCGACCCAGGGAAGCAAGTATTCACCAAGAAAGAATAATAACACTAGTGACACCGACGAGAGAAAGAATAGGCCGGGGATGATTCCGAGAGTCTCAACAGTAAGTACGACAATCGGATTGGCTTCTCGCAGTCCGATGCTTAGCCCATAGTACGTGAGACTCGCATCTATAGCTCGTACGAAGACCAATCCGATGAGCAGCGGATATTTATTTTCTGCGAGTACTTCGATGCTGCTGCTGGTAGCACAATTAGTGGATGCCACGGCTCCTCGCACCATATCAGAACTGTTCTACAGGTTGGGATCCGATACGCTGGTCTCTGACCAGCATATCGATCTGATAATCTGTTTCGAGACGCTGAAGTGTCGTATCAGCTTCCTCCTCCAACTCCCGTATTCTCTGGAGGAGGTCGCCGTATCCCTCGTCCTGTCCCAGCTCTGTTTTGTCGAGGTTCGCTTCTAACGTGGCTTTCCTCGCGGTGAGTGAGAGAAGCTCTGTGAGTGAATCTTCGTATGTTAGAACCAGCTCCGCAGCTTCCACAGCTCGAAGAAGCTTCGTCCGGTCGATTGGTTTGAGAAGATAGTCATCCACATCGATGGACGCTAGGTCTTCCGTTGGCTGAACAGCTGTTACCATGATCACCTGCTGGGCATCGCCGCCTTCACGAATTGATTGTAGCACCTCCGTGCCAGAGAGGCCCGGCATTCGACGATCTAAAAGGACAATATCAATCGGTTCCTCAGCGAAGATTTCCAGTGCATCTTCCCCGGAATAGGCCACATGAACCTCGAACTGCTCCTGTAGCCAAATGCCAAACAAGTCAGCGAGATTCTCTTCGTCTTCGACGATCAGAACGGTACTGGAATGGGTCATCTATTCTCACTCACGTATCTCGTTCGACGATGACACGCACCGTTGATGCGTACATGACCGTCACAAGTGCGTCCTGAAAGAGAAACTCCACAGAGGGCATATGACTGGTCTCGTCGACTGCACGCGTTTTGAACAAGCCATCTAACTTGTCTGCATCCACGAATTCGAATACTGGAGGAGATCTATTGAGGTCCGGCCAGTATTCGACAGCTTCCATAAGTGTCTCAATGACCGCCTCCGAGACACGGACAGGTCTATCAAATTCACGCACTATTTGGGAGTCTGTACTCCATCCTTCGGGTCTGGACTCTCGGTGCGGAGAGCTTTCTGCCATACAGAATAGATCTATTCTATAATAAAACGTCTTCTACCCTCTAATATCGGGTTGTCAAATTTAATGCCTATATGGAAAGGCTCACTATTTGGAACCAGTTTTCCGAATGTCGATAAGCAGGACAGCCCGAGTACTGTAGAACGTGATACTGAGGCAGGTCACGGCTCGGTTGAATCCTGATAGAGAGTCGTCAGCAGATTAGACTCAGCAGCTCGAAGATGTTGGTTGAACGTTGACTGTGCGATATCGAGAGTCTTGGCAATCGACGTCGAATCGGCATCCCGCGGCCAATTAAAATACCCTGCGTAGAGCGCCGTCTGCAGGACTTCTTCTTGTCGGGCAGTAAGAGCTCCATCAAGCCGTGCTGAGAGAGAGGTATTGGTTTCTCCTCGCTCACTATCCAGTTTGGATAACAGGGTGAGATCGCTGTAGTCCTCCCGGAGTGAACTCAGATATTCCCCGACATCGACCGTGAATGGCACAGTTACTGAAACAACGATCTCGTCGGACTCGGAAGCGTTTGTGATTTGATTTATCGCAACTCCTTGGTCGGTCAGTTTCTCGCAAAAGCTGCTGTTCCGCACCGGGACTTTACAGTAGATACCATTTCGAGAGTCGCTCAAAATGACCATCTCTGGATCGAAACCAGCGGCTTCGAACGCCTCGGGGGTCACGTTTTCACCGGTCACTCGCGCGAACAGGAGGTGATCTGGACTCTCAGTCACTACATTCAACACTTCGAGATCAGTCTCCATATCCGAAACAAGAGTTGCAAGGCCAGTATCGTCCTCAAACTGGATCTCGAGGAGTGTACCCCCACCGGATAGGAGCGCCGCCTTTTGCCGGAGTGCTGATATCCCGTGACCTATTATCTGACCGAGCTCTGTGAGGGCTGTCACCTCTTCTTCAGCGAAGGCGTTTGGCAGTTTGGAGTGGACTTCTAATACGCCAAGGATCGAAGCCTCGCTCTGTAGTGGTACAGCCACAATCGAGTTGGTGCCATTTTTCAGTGCGTCTTGTTCCCACTCCGTTTCGGAGCGAGCGGTCATTAAGTCGCTCTCCACGACCGAATCTTCAATCCTGTATGCCCGTTCAGCAGGTGGCAATGTAGAGTTACTCCGTTGGGTATTGTCATCTGCTGGACCGTCGTCCGCTCCCACGTTTTGATATTGGAGCGACTCCGTTTTGGCTCTGACCTCGATCGTATTCGTATTAATATCTTTTTTACCGATCCAAGCCCCACTAACCAGATCCAAGTGAGCTAGAGCATTACAGACCTCTTGCTCCAGTTCTTCTCGTGTATTTGAACTGATAACCGTGGCACTTATCGACCGTATCAGTGTGTTGATGCGACCCAGTCGTGTCAGCCGTTCGTTTTGCTCGTTTAACCGCTGGTCACGTTCCCGAAGGGCCGCCTCTTGAGCTGTTCGTTCGAATGCGCTTGCTGCGTTCGCTGCTAACGTCTTTGCCAATTTGTTCTTTCTCGAGGGAATCTCTGGCGTCGTGGTCATACCCACCAACAGAACCCCCTCTGATTCTAGTGAGTAGAGTCGCCACGACGAGAACTCCTCTGTCAACCACTGGCTTGACTGGGTATCTGTAACGTCTTCGTCTTCGGGACTCAACTGTTCTGTTCGAGTCACGTAGGCTGTCCAGACTGGTGTGTCTCCTTCAGAGATAGTGGGAAGGTCAATTTCAATAACATCTTCCGTGGATGCGTGTGCTAGTGGGACCAAGCGTCCTGTGTGCTCTTCTCGTGTATATATCGCGGCAAGCTCGAATCCGAGTTCCCCGACTGCGGCAGTTGTCACGGTCTCGCCGATGCTACGTTCCGAGTCCGCTGTCATTAGATCGCGAGAAACGGCATGCAGATCCTCAAGCTGTTGTTCATACGCGTACCTCTCTGTAATATTGTGGTAGTGTTCAATCCGCCCACCGGCATAAAGACCAGTTTGGATCGGCCCGCTCCAGTACTCCAACCATTGCTGCTCTTTCGAAGCCGTTTCAGGGATACGGACGACGGCTTCGACTTCGGAATTCATATTCTCTAGAGAATGAGTTACGAGGTCAGACAGTGTTTGCTCACCTGAGGGATATTCCTTGTACGATTCAGAAGCAATGCGACTGTAGTCAGACCCTTGGATATCGTCTCTGTCAACTCCGAGTAATTCTTCCGTAGTTTCGTTTGCCCACACCACCAGTCCGTCGCGATCAACTACAACGATCCCTTCCTCTGATGTGTCCAGGACGTCTTCAGTGAGGGACTGGTACTGCTGTTGTTCCCTGCGCTCTGCTGCTGTTCGTTGCAGGCGCTCAATAGCCACTCGAAAATCCCTGTCTGGCAGGTTCTGAAGGTACCGTTCGACTTTATCCTCGAGTTCTGTGATTTGGTCCGTGAGTGCCTGGTATTTCGGGCTCGTTTCGAGGGTATCTGCGTCCATGACCGCTTCCAAGGTCGATTGGCGTTCTATCAGCGAGAACAGCTCTTGCAGATCCTCGTTGTACTCGGCACGAGTGAGCATCTGGGAGATAACGTCTTCGAGGTCGTCAGCTTCAACGGGCTTTTCGAGATACGCATCGAATCCCATTTTGACGATATCGAAGCCCGGTGTCACCGCAGAGACGATAACCACCTGGCAGTTCGACTCATATTGTCTGAGTCGCGTAAGAACCTCTCCGCCGGATAACCCAGGCATCATCCGATCCAGAAGGACGATATCGACAGTCGCATCAAACGCTTCTAAGGCTTCTTCGCCAGAGTACGCGGTTTCGACAACATAACCGTCTGCGAGCCACTCTGCATACAGCTCAGCCAAACTCTGGTCATCCTCGACGACTAGGATTTTTGTGTTTCCGTTTTGGGTCATAGTTTACGACACGGTGCCCGGTTTTTGTGAGTCCTCTCGAGCCGGTTGGGTGGGGACTTCCAGTCTGATCTCACTCCCATCGCCCGAGGTGTCGACTGAAATCGATCCCCCAGCACGAGTCACCAGTGCCCGCACCATCCACAATCCGAGCCCCTGACCGTGACTTAGCGGTGTTTCTTCGCCAGTTTCGAGGAGATTTTTCTCCATTTCCGGGAGTCCAGGCCCAGTATCGGACACACAAACCTCTACCCACCGTTCATCGGGTTGCGAGACACTGATCTGTACGGATGGATGCTCAGTATCGTTCGCTGTGATGGCGTTCTCAACGAGCTCAGAAATCGCCTTCTCAAGGTCACTCGGTATTTGTGATTCTATATCGTGGTCGGCTGTGATAGTGATATTCGCATTAGCATGCTCGTCTTCTTTTTTGGCTTGAATATCCTCAGCTATTTGCTGAGCACTCTGGTGGGAAGCGAGAGCGCTCTCGCTCGTGAGTATATTCTGGAGCTCTTGGGTCTTGTTTGCCATTCTTTCCCACTTGTCGAGAATGTCTCGGATCGTCGCAGCGCGCTGTTCACGAGTGTCTGTCTCTGTGTCCGACGCAAGCAGATCGACATACCCTCTCAGTTTCGTCAGATCATTTCGGATATTGTGCCGCATAATCCGGTGTAAGACCTGGACGTGTTGCCGACGCTGCTCCTGAGCTGTAACATCTCGTGCCTCGAATACCAAGAAGCTAAGCTCCCCGTGCTGGCTTGAGATCGGCTTGACCGAGAAGTCGAAGCTGGCGAGTCCATCAACGCCTTCTGCTTCCACGTTGAACCGAACGAGTGAACCCGAAGATGCTTGAGTAACTGCTTGTCTGATTTGAGTTTGCACTTCAGACGAATGCGCGAACAGAGGACACTCCCAGAGTGGTGTGCCTCTGCTCTCTTCGACACCTGTGCCGCCGAACTCCGTGAGGGGGTCGTTTAGCTCGAGGATTTCACCACTCTGGGTCAGCAGTCCCGTCAATTGGAACGTTTGATTGAATACGGATTCGAATTTTTTCGTCTGTTCTTTTATATTACTGATGTCACGTATATATAACAGAAACCCACCAATTGCTTCATCGTCAAAGAGATTCCGTCCACGTGCCTCTACAGTAATCCACTCCTCATCCGCATCCATTGCTTGGAACTCTAGCTGAACGCTTGAATCGGAATCCTCCACGGCGGCGAAAAACGCTTTCATTACACGTTCCCGATCCTCAGGATGGATAATATCAAAGACACTCTCTTGATTTAGCTGAGTTGGATCATATCCAAGAACCCGTTCAGCAGAGCCACTAAGATAGGTGAAACACCCGTCGCGATCTAAGATAGACACGACGTCGACTGATTCCTCAACGAACCGCTCTGTTCTACGCCGCTGTTGACGCTGGTTAGTAAGATCTCTGATGACCATCCCGTATCCCAGGAACACTCCATCTTCAGTTTGAAGCGGGACGTATGAGACTTCTGCAGGAAACGACGATCCATCCTGACGGACTCGCTGTCCTTCGTGAGTACTTTCTCCTGCGAGTGATGCCTGTTTTAATAACCGATCAGCAATCCCACGTTTTTGATCCTGTTCAGGGTGTAACTCTGCTGCTGGCATACCAATTGCAGTTTCTTCGTCATATCCAAAGATGTCGGCTGCTCCATCGTTCCAGCTGTCGATCTGTCCATCGTCATCGAGAAGTACAAAGGCGTATTCTTCGAGACTTTCCGAGAGGATCTCGAATCGCTTCCGCTCCTGTTGAATCTGCCGAATCCGTCGTTTTTGATCCGTTATGTCCGTGGCAATCGCGACAAGTCTCTCTCCAGTTTCGTCATCGGGTATCAGAACAGCATCTGTGTGTATCCATCGCGTTTGTTCGTTGGCATCAATAACTCTGAAATCCGCAGACAAGTCGTCGATATCGCCGACTCGTTCTAGTGACTCACGAACACGGTCCCGATCTTCCGGCGCGACGATCTGTACGAACTCTTCATAGTTGTCCGGATCATGGCCAAGTAAATCGACAAGCGTGTTGTCGAACGATATCTGATCCGTCTCAAGACTCCACTCTGCAATACCAGTGTCCGTTCCAGAAAGAACCAATTCGAGTCTCCGGTTCTGTTCTGCCAGGCTCCGAGTCCGTTGCCTCCGACCTGTTACGTCCTGCTGTATGCCAATAAACTTCGAAAGCGTCCCATCTACATCAGTGACTGGCGTGACGGACAATCGATTCCAGTATTCACTCCCGTCTTTTCGGTAGTTTTTCAATTCTACTGTCACCGGTTCACCGGCCGCAATCGCCTCTCGGAGCTTCGATATTTCGTCGGGGTCTGTCTCGGGTCCCTGGAGGAAACGTGGATTACGACCCAACGCGTCGTCTTCTTCGTAGCCAGTAATGTCGGTAAATCCTTTATTTACGTACTCGATTGGGTTGCCTTCTCGCTGTGGGTCGGTGATCATAACCCCAACATTCGAGGAGTCAATCGCTTGCTCCTTGAGTTCGAGTTCACGTTCCCGTTGCTGTCTTTCAGTTTCATCGCGCACAGTACACACGAGGGGACCATCATCGATGATAGTTAGAGAGATCTCTGCCGGGAACGTCGTTCCGTCTGGTTGGGATCCGGTTACTTTGCCCCGCCAGTGCCCCTCCGACTCAAGAACAGGGAAGGCTTCTGACTCAAGGCGCTCTACCTCATCTTCGTCATAAAGCATCCGCCAGGAGTTCCCGATGAGTTGGTCAGTATCATCGAATCCATACATATCCACGTGTGTCTTGTCGATGTAGGTGTATTCTCCATCTTCGAGGATGGCGAAGCCGTCTTTCGCATCTTCGACAGCCTGTTGGAACGTCTCCAATTCGCGACGGCGCTGCTCGCGGGGCGTGATATCCCGACTGGAAATAACGAGTGATTCGACGCCTGATTCCCCTGTAACCGGACGGATTGTGCCCGTAACGAACCGCATATTACCGTCCCGGTCCGGATGTTCCGCCTGGAAACTGACGTACTTGCCAGCAGCCGCTCGTTCGATCCAGCCTTTAAGATCTTCTTGTAGGTCCGAGGAATGCGACCACCAGTCTCCTTCCCAGAACGGTTCCCCCAAGATATCGGATTTGTCGTTCGAAACGTAGTCTAGCGCTGTTTCATTGGCCTCAATCGTCTCACCATCAGTTTCTAATAACGCCACCAGCATCTCAGGATCTTCGAACACCGACTCGAAACGCCGCTCATTCTCCCGAAGTTCCGCTTGACGCCGATATTTTTCAGACACGTCACGGACAACACAGACGATTCGATCGTCTTCCAAGCGTGTCAGCGATAGTTCGGTCGGGAATTCTCCCTTGCCTTCTGGAGATGCAGTTACAGTGCCTCTCCACTCTCCATCGGACCGGAGCGCTGAAAACGCCTCATCCTCTATGCGCTCGATTTCAACGGCATCAGTATACAAATCACGCCAGGTCTGGCCGAGTAACTCGCTTTTGTCCTCGAACCCGTACATGTCGGCATGCGTTTGGTCGACGTACGTGTACTCCTCGTCGTCTAAGATGGCAATCCCATCACTCGCGTTCTCGATAGCTGATTGAAATGACTCCAGACGACGTCGGCGTTCCCGCTGTTCCGTCACATCTCTCGCCACGGTATGCATATAGGCCGCCCCATCGCGCTCGATCCGACGGTTCGAGAACTCGACATCGATTTTACTGTCGTCGCTCCGAAGCAGTTTCGCTTCAGTGGTTGCCGGTTCGCCAGCTAAAATTTGGTCGTGGTAATCCTGATAGGTATGTAAGTCAACCTCGTCGTGAAGATCGGGAATACGCATCGAGAGGAGTTCCTCTCGCTCATAGCCAGTTAACTCGCAAGCAGCCTGATTCACTTGGACGAAATTCGCATCTGAATCACTAATAAAAATGGCATCGTTGGAGCCTTCAAACAACGTGTGTGTCCAATCACGTTCAGCCTGTAGCTCCTCGTGTCGTCGGATTCGTGAGATTGTAGCTTCAAGATTCGAAGCAACGAGTTTTGCCAGTTCTGCGTCTTTTTCGGTAAACGCATCTACTTCAGTAGCTCCGACACTCAAGACGCCGAAATCTGAAATTGGCACAAGAATTTCGCTCCGAATCGGGGTGTCTGAATTATACGTGCCATCGGCCTCGTGGACATCGTCGAACGCTTCCGGACGATTCTGTCTGTACACACGCCCGGCGAGAGAATCAAGTGGAAGGATAGGTGCATCGCCAATCACCTCTTGTGCCTCAGTTGATTCGGCGATTGGGCGGAGTTCGTTTCCCTCTTCATCGTACTCCCAGATCGCCGAAAGAGGCGCATCAAAATTGAGATCCAACATTCGGACCGCAACGACAGAGATGTCCTCGATAGAACCAGCTTGATTCAGTTCCGAAGACAACTCGAGAAGTCCTGCGGGGGTATGTTCCGTGTACGCGTCTCCATCGCTCATACATCCGATTTTGTTGTTCCGCTGTATTATGTTTTCGATTAGAGAACCATTTCATATCGGCCCCAATAGAATTGGTCCGATAAATATAGGGTACATCTATTCATCCTTGAGAATCAATTGTGGTAACAAGATGTCGACGGAAGCAGTTGCGGTACTCGGGCGGAAATACAGCGTAGATATACTGCGGGCGGCGAAGGAACCGCGATCAGTTAGCTGGCTGAGTCAAGAGCTAGATATCCCGATTGCCACCTGTTATAGACGTGCGAAGGAACTCTCTGAGAATATGTATTTAGAAGAGGTCACTGCGGACGAGAGCAGGGATAGAACACAGTACTGTCGAACGGCGGATAGTATTGAACTCAACCTTGCATCTGGCGTATTACTTAACCGCTCTCGATCTTGGGAAACTCGAGAAGTACCAAGAGATACAATACCGTTAGATTCCGTTACGCTTGATGAGTTCTCCCAAACGATTGATATTGTCGAAGCCTACTTTGGGAGTTTGATCGACGGTGTTGCTGTTCATACATCCATTTCACGCCGGCAACTTGTGGCGGTGCTGGCACGCGCCCAGCTCTCGGGTCACCAACTCGACACCGAGGGACTGACCGATAACGGCGACATCATCCACCAGTCGGACGATGAGACACTCTTTTGGCTTGACGGTGGTTTCTGGACGGATCTGGGCGGGCTCCGCTACTTGAGTCCAGACGAGGGACGAGCAGCCAGAGAAGTTCATCGCCGACTCATCGAGGCGGTCGCCGGAGACGTCGCCGACTACAACCGCGAGCGCGATCCGTTTATTCTCATCACGCAAACTCCTAGGTGTTGATATCGTTTTATCTGCTCCGTTCAATATCCAGTGTCTATTGTGAGCTTCGGCCGCTACCGACCGTAGTATGTCGGACGGAAGAAGTCCTCGGTCGGGTATCATCGTTCTCGCTTCTTGACGGGTTGATTGGCGTTACTTGTGGAAGCGTCGGACTCACTGTTTGAAAAAAGCCCCTCCGTGCGGCTTGACCAAATTCGAGTCGTGTCTGTCGAGAACCGAATCCATTCGGTGGCTGGCAGTCTCGACGACTCGACAATGGCCGAGTTCGACGACGCGCTCAAATTAAGTCAAGGGTTCGGCTGATCGAGAGATCCTGTACAAAGAAATCAGTGTCAGATCCGTATGCATTGAGGCGACCAGTCTCAACTTCTGGCAAGCGCTAAGTACACAGTTTCGGAGGATAGGCCAGTTCCAAGTCGAATCTCCGCCGGTTCGTATTCTATTTCCCAACGAATAGCTCGATTCCTGTTCATTCAGAACGAGATAATCGGGCGAGCATGGGAAATTGCGCGGATTATTGTGCTCCTACAGAGCGTCGCCACTCCCAAGCGGTGACCACGGTGGAGAATCGGTCACTCAGTCGGGCGGGATCAATGCCGAAACGACGATCTCGACACACTCACCCGCGGTCAGGACCGGCGCATAGTCCATTTCGCCATCGACGCCCGCTTTCAGCAGGAAATCTGTGAGTCGCCAGATATTGTAGAGGAGTACGGCGAACACGAAGTAGAACAGTCGGACGCGGTAGTCTTTTGAGGAGGTCTTCGCGAGGAAATCGCCCTTGATAGATTTGTACTCGTTTTCGATCTGCCAGCGGCGGCTGTAGCGGCGACAGAACGACTCAGCCTCTTCCGGGCCGATTCGGAGATTCGTGGCGAAGACAGTCGTCCCCTCACCACTCGTCGACGGCACGTACAGGAACTGCATCGAGTGACGTCCCGATTCGACGTGAACGGACGCCGATTCAACCGCCACACTTTGTCCATCGGCATCCATCGTCTCGATGACCTCCCGCTCAGTACTGTTGATTCGTGTGGGAACGAGGTAGTTCACGCCGAGATTCGAGAGCGTCTGGTAGACGCGCTTAGAATCGAACTCGCGGTCACACAGCACTGTCTCTATAGGGACGTGTTCTTTCGCTCTTTGAACGAGCTGCCGGACAACACGGTGAACCTGATTCGGGGGATTCCTATCCCACGCTGAGCTTTCCCGAACCGGCTCCACAGCGAGCACGAGCGGGATGTTTTCACCGACAATCGAGAGTGTCGCGAATTTGAACGCCCGCTCTTCCTCTCCCTTCATCCCACTGACCATCGGCATTCCCTCGACGTCGCCGTAGTAAGGGATCGTCGTGATGTCGATTGCTGCGGTCACTGGCCGACGGAACGATGCCTCCGAGGCGATAGCCGAGAGTAATCGGTCGCTCGCCTCATCAAATCCCTTTATTAGTGTTTCCGGCTCAAATTGCTTGATCGCCCGTAGATGCGTGTCCCCGTGCGGACCGTACTCCTCGCCACGACGAAACTGAAACCGAGCGGCACCCTGCGCAGTTCCACACCCAACCATTCCCATGAACGTCTGCAACTCGAAGAATTGCACGTCCTCGTAGGAGGCGTTCTGCGCTCGCCCGGAGTCGAACCCATCGAAACCGTGGTCTCGTGCAAGGCGGGTCGTCCGGCTGATCTGCTCGTCCGAGAACTCAACGCCCCCAAACTCGTCCTGCTCATCGTCTTCAGCTGACTCCAGCTTCGAGTTAGTGACCTCCTCTTTCGGGCGCACTGCCGAGACAGCAGGACCGTGGTCATGGATTTCCTTGACAACAAAGTGGGCGGCGACGGTCACGTACTCACAGACGCCGTCGTCGAAGCGATTTCGCCAAGTGCGAGACAGCACGGACTCGTCGGGGACGTGGTCCAAGCCGAACGGCTCGGCGAGCTCCTGATACGTTTCGAGCGTTCGGTAACTGTCGCCCGTGATCTTCCGGTAAATGAACAGCCTGAGCATTCCCTCGAACGAATCCGGCGCTGGGTGCCACTCCGAATATTTGTCTTTGAGATGCTCCGTGTAGATGGTGACCTCGCTCACCGCAGACCGAAGACACGCTCTATCTCGTAGTATTTTTCTGAGCTCGATTCCGGTCTTGTAGGCCTGGGTCATCCGGCAGGCACGATCCGAGAGTGGATCCAGCGAATTCTGCATATTTATACGACTTCTAAGGTGGCACTCCCTATTGCTGATCTCTGATCGGAGCAATAATGGCTACTGCTGATGTCAACTGTTCTCACCCATTTTCCAGCCGGGCGAAGGAATCTTATGTCTCAATGATGAATTTTGTGTATGGCTGACCGTGCCCAGCCCGAACTGCTCTCGCTGTCGTTCGAGCTCTGGCACCCCGAGTGCTGGGCCCTCCAGGTGACCGCCACCGTCGACTCCGAACTGTTCGCGTACGGGTCACTAACTGACGGGCAAGTCGCTCGCGAACGATACATCGTATCCGGGGACTCTGAGGCCGCCCTCGACCAGACCGTCGGCACGATCCGAGACTCCTCGCTAACGAATACGGTTGCAGAACTGGGAGCGACTCCGGAAGGCCCGGCTATCGGCAGTCACACCCGCGAAATCTTCGTCGAGTTCGATGCCGCCAACAGCATCGACTCCTCGTTCGTCACGCGCGGGTTCGTCTACGACGGGCTCCCGAAGATGGTTGACGGTCACGAAGAGTGGTCGGTGCTGGTCCATGCCTCCCGCCGAGAGGTCCTCGAGACACTGGATACCATTCGGGCCGAGCGAGACGCCGATATCAGCCTCAAACGGATTGCTGGTGTGGAGTCGCCGACGACTCACTCGATGGATGAGCGGGAACGTGACCTATCACCGCGCCAGCAGGAAGCCCTCGCGCTGGCACGTGAGCGGGGTTACTACGAATGGCCGAGGGAGGTGACGGCGGGAGAACTTGCCGCCGAACTCGGTGTGGCGAAAACGACGTTTCTTGAACACCTCCGGCGGGCCGAATCGAAGCTGCTGGACCCTGGCTGAACGATCGCGAATCCTGGGGCCCGACCCCGACTATGTGAGGGGTAGCTTCAGCCCCTTTGAGCACCTACCTCGAGTATGTCACCGCCAACATACCAACGCATTGATTCGCCGGACGAATCTGCGGTCTTTGAGTACCACGACCTAACCCCCCCGACGACCACAGACGTATACCGAGCGCGGCAAACGATCAGCGAGTATCTGCCTCAGACGCCGCTGATCAAAAGTGAGTGGCTCTCCGAAGAGTACGACGCCCAAGTTTACCTGAAACGTGAGGACACTCTCCCGACGGGCTCTTTCAAGATACGTGGTGTGACGAATCTCCTCGCCAATCTGGCCGATGAATTCCGCGATCACGGCGTCATTACGGCAAGCACCGGCAACTACGGGCGAGCGGTGGCACAGGCCGCTCGCTGGTTCGACACTGAGGCGATCGTGGCTGTTCCCGAAGATGCCGGACAGAATCAGATAGATGGGATCGAACGCCTCGATGGCCGCGTCGAAGTGGTGGGCGACAACTACGACGAATCAGCTGAGTGGGCCGAGGATCTGGCTGCCGAAAAGGGTTATCGGTACGTCCATCCCGGCAACGAAAGACTCGTCATCGCTGGCGCAGGCACCGGCGGCCTAGAGATTGCCGAGGACTTACCCGATGTCGACATTGTTCTCGGACCGATTGGCGCTGGCAGCATCGGCGCTGGCTACGCGCTGTCGGTCGGGACGGTCACCGACGCCGACGTGATCGGTGCACAGGCAGCCAACGCGGACGCTGTATACAGGGCATGGCAGACTGGCGAGCCCACTCCGCAAGACGAGGCCGATACCTTCGCGGAGGGCATCGCGGCTCGCGTCCCGTTCGCCCTCCCGCTTGCGGTGATGCGGGAGCAACTGGATGCGATGCACACCGTCAGTGAGGAGGCGATCGTCGAGACAGTCGCCGCAATGTTCGCCGAAGAACGCATCCTGATGGAAGGAGCGTGTGCGCCACCGATCGCCATCTTGGAGGAACTCCGCGACGAGATTGTTGACAGAACGGTCGCGATTCCCGTCACCGGCCGGAACCTCCCTGCGCCGAAGGTCGAGCAGGTGTTGTTGAGCTGACGAGACTACGTGTTCAAAGTGGGCGAGTCACGAGAGGACACGCACGAATCGTTCCGACCTGCCCGAGGCGGGGTTTATGGACCGGAGTGAGGCCAACGCTGAGGCTGTGCGTGACTTTGTGGGGAAGATTCTCGACCAGCTTCTTGTACAATTTGAAGCCGCTGACGACCGGTTACCGTTACCAGCGGACCCGACTGTTCCTTCCGTAGTGATTCCCGATTTCCCACGATGCCAGGACGATCTGCTCTGTGACTTCGAGACAGTCATCGAAGGATCGGCGAATTCCACTCATCATGGGTACTTCGGCCACATGGAAACGATACTGACCACCTCTCACTTTCGAGGTGATAGGGGAGAAGTAGCTTCGAAACTCGACATTTTCGTGTCATTACCGACCTATCGGGATAGCCGGTGACTTCGAGTCGTCATCTTGAATCCATTCACCGGCGGGAAGACTATTCAACAACTCTTCAACGGGATTGATACATTCCTAAACGCCGAGAACGGATAATACATCCGACTTCTAAAAACTGAATATAAGGCACGCATCAAATCCATCCTCCGAGATTGTGTAAGTAAAGACTGCGGCGAGTATAACTGAGACAGATGCACAATTTCGATGGAATTGGTGTGGCAGATGTGCGGAATAGACGTTTTCAGACTATAATATGGACAATTCTATATCTTTGCGATCGGGATCGTAATGAGCGCTTGTTGTGGGTGCCTGCTCAGAAAACCGCTGTAGAACAGATAGATCGTCTCGATATCGTTCGATCGTAATTTGTGTTATCAGTTACTCGTGTGTGGTGACTTCAACTGGTTCGTAGGGTTCTTCGAGGTGCTCTATATCCGAGTTAGACAGGTCGATGTCGAGTGCCTCGACCGCTTGTTCGAGGTGCTCGACGCTCGTCGTTCCGACGATCGGAGCGTCGACGATGTCCTTGTGGAAGTGCCACGCCAGGGCGATCTGGGCCATCGTGACGCCCTTCTCCTCGGCGAGTTCTTCGACTCGTTCGTTTATTTCAATGCCGCCGCCCTCCTCGTAGGGATGGGCGTAGAGCGGGTCGTGTGTCTCCCCACGCTTTGTCGCGTCCATCTCCTCGTGGGGACGCGTGAGGTAGCCGTGAGCGAGTGGCGACCACGGGATCACGCCAATCTCCTCTTTCTCGCAGAGAGGGAGCATTTCGCGCTCCTCCTCCCGATAGGCTAGCGCGTAATGGTTCTGCATCGTCTGGAACCGTTCGAGGCCGAGGCGATCGCTGGTGTGCAACGCCTCCTGAAACTGGTGAGCCCACATAGACGAGGCACCAATGTATCGGACCTGATTGCGGCGTACCGCATCGTCGAGGGCTCGCAGTGTCTCCTCGATCGGGGTGTTGTAGTCCCACCGATGGATTTGATATAGATCAACGGTGTCCATCCCCAACCTGTCCAACGAATGTTCGAGTTCCTGCTCGATAGTCTTCCGTGAAAGCCCCTCGGCGTTCTGGTGCTCCTTTTCGCCCGGGAACCGCACTTTGGTCGCGACGACCTGCTCGTCTCGGTCGTAGTCAGAGAGGACGTTCCCAAGGATCTCTTCGCTCGTGCCGCTGGAGTAGACGTTGGCGGTGTCGAAGAAGTTGATGCCGAGGTCGATCGCTCGCTCGATGATCTCGCGACCGTCTTCCTCGCCGAGAACCCACTCGTCCCATTCGTTCGATCCGAAGCTCATGCACCCGAGACAGATCTTCGAGACCTCCATCCCGGTCGAGCCGAGTGTTGTGTACTCCATTCAGGGAGCCTCCTGAATCTCTAGTTCGCCTTCGTCGGGTTCGGCGAGGAAGTAGACGTGGCTGAACTCAGAGTCGGCATCCTCGCCTGTCCCGTGCCAGTGTTCCTCACCAGGCTCGAAGACGACGATATCCCCCTCCGACACCTCGTGTTCCTCCTCGCGGTTTCCGACCACCCCGATGCCCTTCGTGACGTACAATATCTGGACGCCAGCGTGGGCGTGAAACCTGGTTCGCTCTCCGGGGCGGAAGGTGACCTCTGCGGCGTTGACGGACACTCCGTTGAAGGCGCTCTCGACACCGTCCGAGATAAGCGGCGACCCGACTTGCACCGGGTGGTCCGTTTCTTCTCTGTCGGCCGACGGAACGTTCGTCACGTCCATAGATCGAATAACGACGGCTCGTTGCTTGAGTTCGGCGCTATCTAGAAAGCCCATTTAAGTGCCCCTTCGCTCTCCGGAGCCGTCCTCCAGTGGAAGCGGGTGGTGCCGACCACAGCAGTGATCTAATGATAGCCGGTCATCGAGATTATATGCACAAGATCAGCCTGAGTGGATCATGGCTGGTGAGGGCCCACTACGCCGTCTGGCCACCGTCGACGACCACGGCTTCACCGAGGGCGAATGAAGCAGCATCAGAACATAACCAGAGTACGGCATCGGCGATCTCTTCCGGCCGACCTTTCCGTCCGATCGGCTCTTGGCTGACTGCTTCCTCATGGCCCTCCTCGTCGTCGCCGAAGACGCGATCGATCATCTCGGTGTCGATGATGCCGGGGCACACAGCGTTGATACGGAGATCAGTCTCCGAATACTCCAGCGCTGCCGACCGCGTGAGGCCGACGACGCCGTGTTTCGCGGCGCAATACGCCGCTCCTGGGAACCCCTTCACTCCGGCACCTGAGGAAATGTTGACGATCGCACCGCCCTGCTCTTTGATGAGCGGGATTTCGTACTTCATGGACAAGAAGACCCCGCGTAGATCGGTGTCGACGATCCGATCCCACTCGTCCTCGTCCAGTTCCGCCGTCTTCTCTGGTCCCTGTTCGACGCCAGCATTGTTGCAGGCGTAATCCAGACGCCCAAATTCCTCGATTGCGGCATCCAGCGCCGCCTGGACGTCCTCGGACTCCCGCAAGTCGCATGTTACGGCGAGGGCGTGACTCCCCATCTCCTCGATCAGCTCCGCTGTTTTCTGGTTGCCTACCTCGTCAATATCGGCAACCACGACGTTGGCCCCTTCGCAGGCGAATGCGAGCGCCGTAGCGCGTCCAATGCCGCCTGCCGCACCGGAGACGAACGCCACTTTGTCTTCAAAATCAAATTTCTCGCTCGTCGATACCTGCTCTTGCTTACGTGACATCGTTTGCCCTCGTTTGGTGCGCGTTCGGTTGAACTGTACGTTGGACGTTCATCAGGACGCTACGCATCGAGTTTCACCATGACCTTCACTGCCTCTCGTTCGTCCATCGCCTCGTATCCCTCCGGGACGCCATCGAGATCGACGGTCTTCGTGAAGATCGGCGACGGGTCGAGTGTACCCTGCAGGACGTCAGCCATGAGCTCTTCGGCGTACGCTCGAACAGGTGCGGGGCCACCGGTGAACGAGGCGTTCTTGAAGAACAGTTGCTCGACAAATTCGGAACTCTCGACGTGGGGAACACCGACGTAGCCGATATCGCCACCGGGGCGGACCACTTGCGCGGCCGTCTCCAGCGCTGATTCAGCACCGACACATTCGAGCACGTGGTTCGCGCCGCCGTACGTGAGCTCCTGGATTTCCTCGATCGCTTCAACGCCGCGACTGGAGACGGTCTCTGTCGCGCCGAATTCCTCGGCGAGTTCAAGACGCTCCTCGTGGTGGCCGACCGCAATGATGCGCTCGGCACCGAGGCGTTTCGAGGCAAGGACACCACACAGTCCCACCGCGCCATCGCCGATGACGACGGCTGTATCACCAGCGCCGACATCCGCGCTGACAGCGGCGTGGTGGCCCGTTCCCATCACGTCTGTTAGCGGTAGGAGCGATTCAAGCGTCTCTTCGTCGTTGGCATACCGGTCGGGCACGCGAACGAGCGTCCCGTGGGCCAACGGAACGCGAAGCTTCTCGGCCTGTGCGCCACCGACGCCCAAGCCGTCCCAGAAGCCACCATTGACACAAGAGGTGTGGAGTCCTTTACGACAGAACTCACACTGACCACAGCTGGTCCCAAACGGGGCGAACACCCGATCGCCCGGTTGGACGTGACGGACGTCCGCTCCGACCTCCTCGACGATCCCCATCGGTTCGTGACCGATGGGGGTCCCTTCATCGTACTCATCTTCACCACGGTAGGGCCATAAGTCCGAGCCGCAGATCGCGGTGTGCGTAATGCGGATGACTGCGTCTGTCGGCTCCTCTATTTCCGGGATGGGATGTTCTTCAATACGGACGTCTTCTGGGCCATGGTAGGTTGCTGCCTTCATACGTTGATGCAGCCTCAATTTGAGGCCTGTATCCCATAGATTCGATGCTATGTTGAAAGGGCGTTTAAGTATGAACGAAGACAGAAGCGACAGACACCGGGGAAAACGTTTGAGGAATCACCCCTATGTGGACCGGACGAGCTGAAGGTCTCGTCAGAGCTGTTGATCGGTTGGCCGGATAAGCATCTCATTAACGTTGACGTGTTGGGGTTGGGTCACGGCGTACACAATCGCGCGTGCAATGTCCTCGCTCTGGAGCGGGGTTATTGACTCGAGAAAGCCCTCTTCGACCTGTTCTTTGATTTCGTCGTCCGGGATGTGTTCCTGAAGTTCCGTTTCGACCGCACCGGGTTCGATGATTGTCGTACGAATTCCCTCAGTAGTGACTTCCTGACGGAGGGATTCGGTGAATGCGTTGACACCGAACTTCGTCGCACTGTAGCCCGCGTTATTCGCGTTCGCGTCCCGCCCAGCCGTAGACGAGACGTTGACAATGTGGCCAGCGCCATTTTCCTGTATCACCGGGAGTACGGCGTGGGTGAGGTTCATCAACCCCAGCAGATTGACTTCGACCATCTGCCGGAAGTTCTCACGGTCGGCTCGTTCGACGGGTTCGAGCAACATCACACCGGCGTTGTTTACGAGGATATCGATCGAGTCGAACTCTTCGATAGTGGCTTCGACGAGCGCATCGATATCGTCTTCATCAGTGACATCGGTCTGAACAGGAAGTGCATCACCGCCGTCCGATTCAATTTGGTCGGCCAGCGCTTCAAGTTCGTTCTCGCGGCGGGCAGCGAGGGCAACGCTCGCTCCCCGCGAGGCGAGGCCCTTGGCTGTGGCCTCACCGATTCCGGACGACGCGCCAGTCACAATCGCTACCTGTCCATCAAGTTCTGAACCGAACTCTGCTGACATCACTTCCTTCAAAGCGAGTCGTAACAATGAGTTCAATGCTATCCTGAAAGGGTGTTTAAGTCACTGAAACCAGTGCCCAATTATCTGGCTTCTCAAAGAACTCTTCTTCACCTCTGAAATTTGCAGTTCGTTACTGCGAAAGCACCTCTAACCGTGTCTGAGGACCAACCGTCGCGGAGATAAGCTGGCGTTCGGCGCGATTGAGGAGGTCCGACAGCGAGGGCTGAGAAATATCCAGTTCGTCAGCGAGCTCTCGTGCAGTTGTCTGCCGTGGCTGTTCATAATAGCCACGCGAAAGCGCGAGCGAGAGCGCCTCGTATTGACGCTCCGTCAATCCATACGGTGCCGATTCCTCGGACGGCGAGGAGTCTTGTGTGATCGAAAGAATCTCGACCGAAATGTCTTGCTCCTCACAGCTGGTCTGGAAGGTTTTAAACGCGGGATAGTCCTTGAACACTTTCTGCTCGTACCAGCCCTCGGTGGTGATTCGTATCGCATCGACAAGGCCTGCATCGGGCGTGTCCTCAAACGCTTCTGCGACTGACTCTCTTAACACAGCGGTCAGCTTGAATACCTCTTTGCCTCTCGCATTACCGAGTTCAGTCGCCTCAATTACTTCATCGAGTGCCAAAAGATCCTCTTCAGAGAGGGGTTGGTTGGAGTCTATCTCAACGACAAACATCTGAAGTCCCTGGTCCAGTCCGAGGACGTGTGGGCATTGGACCTCGTTAGCCTGTTCCAATTCGGCGACGCTGACGAGCGGCAGCAAAGACGAACGAAGGTGAACCTCAGCAGTAATCGTCATTGTCTACGAAACATAGACCGGACAGGCTTATCTATTTGTCTGCTTTCCATATTTGGAAGTTCGGTAGTTTCGCCCGCTTCAGTGGAGTTAGGGTTGGACCTGATCGGTGGGCCGGATCAGAACTTCGTTGATATCCACGTGGTTCGGCTGTGTGACGATGAACTCAACCGTTTCGGCGATGTCAGTCGGCTGGAGTGGGCGCATCGACCCTCCGGAGTTCAGAATCTCCTCTTTGATTTCCTCGTCAGCGATGGACTCAGGGAGCTCTGTAGCAACCGAACCAGGCTCAATTGTCGCCACCCGAATACCTTCTGATACAACATCCAGCCGGAGAGAATCGCCGAACATCTTCACACCGGCTTTCGTCGCATTGTAATGTGAGCCGTTCTCTATCGGGATCCGTCCGATGACTGAAGACAGATTGATAATGTGACCGTTCTCTTGCTCCAGCATCGTCGGAATGACGGCGTGCGTGAGTTTAATCAGACCACTGAGATTGACGTCGATAGTCGTCTGAAGTGTCTCGCGATCCGCATCTGCGATATTGATAAGGGGCATCACTCCCGCGTTATTTACGAGAATGTCGATGTGACCGTACTCATCGGTCGTAGTTTCGACTAACTGGTCGATGTCGTCGTCTTCTGTAATATCAGTCGGGACGACGAACGCGTCACCATCATCATTCTCGATATCAGTGGCAAGGTCATTAAGTTCCTCCTCACGCCGAGCAGCGAGGACAACGCTCGCTCCCTGGGAAGCGAGGGTCTTGGCTGTGGCCTCCCCAATCCCGGACGATGCGCCCGTTACAATTGCTACTTGCCCTTCCAGTTCGGAGACGGATTCCGTTGACATCATTAGGGATGATGGCTTGAACGGAGATTAGAATAGTGCTATCAGGAAAGGGTGTTTAAGTCAGAGTCATTTCGACGAAAGATGTGAGGCCTTGATTCAAGCGTAATTACTGATCATCACGCTTATGTGGGGATTTCCCTCGTATTCCTTCTCAGTAGATATCCCATGAATTATGGATCTACCAACCGGCCCGAATGTGACCTCCCCAGTATACAGGAGGTGCCGATTAAGACTCGAGCGTATGCATTGAGAAGGGGAGTCGCAACTTCAGCGGTCCCTGACCCAATAGAGAGCTGAGAACTTTGCCGGCTTAGATTATTTTGGAATTCTGAACAGAATTTCTATAGAGATTGAATGGATACGACAGGCTATGAGCTATGAAGAGATGGAGGAGATAACTCGTGATGAACTCCTGGCAGCCTCCGAGCAGCTGGAAAGGATGTCACTGACGCAATTTGAGGAACTGTTCTCCCCTTTCTTCGAGAAGGAGAATTACAATTCAGACGCGGACGCTTTCGAAATAGCACTTGGACTCGATCGTGATTACGGAATTGAGGCGGTTCGATATACCCACCTGCGGGCGTACGATAATAATCGAAATCCGATCCAAGACGGTCACGAAGGAGAGTTCGAGATTGAGAGAGTAACAACAGGTTCGTGGGATTTGCGGGATGTCGATGACCCATCTCAATCGCTCGGGATGAACATGTTGAACCTTGTCCACCCGGTGAGGGAACCACTGGCTTCTGAACGGCTGATGCAGGGCATATATGAGGCTCTTCTGGCCCTAATGACCAGTTCGTCGCCTTCCACCTACTTCATCAATCCTACGTTAGACGTAGAGCTGTATCAGCACGAAGACCAAGATATCGATGTAACCGAGGTGCATGGAGATCCGTGGGAAGTTCCGGATCTCGAGCCTGATGAGGACAAGCAAATTCAGCGGATGGTTGAAGGAGATTTGGTCGACGTAATTGGTGAGATCAATGCCGCCAATCCAATGAGTGGACTAACGTGCTCGCATTTCTTCGACGAGTGTGAACACGTTGGGGAGCTTCCTGAAGGAAGTACGCACCCGGAGGAAAGAGAGCTTATAGAAAAGCAGCAGCGTCAACATCACCTCGACCCAGGCACTGCTGTTCGGGCTGTAGCTGTGGTGACTCGAAATCAGTACAAAGGTGAACAGGAGGAGTGGGAATTTGAGGATCTTTGGCATGAAGATTGTGGGCCATCCATTGAGGAGTTCGAGTCCGAGTACGCTTCCCGGAAGAGCATTGGAAAGGATGAGGTACTTATTGATGGACGAATCGAACTGGGAGATCTCCAAGATACAGAATTTGGCGAGTATCACGAGATGCACGTCACGGATATCGATATCCTTGCACGAAAGGGGGAATACGCTAACGAGGAGTAGTCAAGAGACTCCAGTCCTAACGTGCCGACTATTTGAATGGCGTCAACGAATTCCTGAATTCCATTCGCCGGAAGCTATTCGTGCCCAAGATTTGAGAGGCGTGCCTGGATTTCCTCAGCATCCGCCTCAGAGAGCGCCTCAACACCGAACTGGACGAGTAGCGGGTAGAAGTGGCGGTTCTTCTTGAACTCGTCCTGGCCCGCCTTGCGGAGCTTCAGCTGGGACTCAAGGTAGGTATCCTCCATCTCGTCGAGGACATCGTCGGGAATGTAGATCGTGCGCCCGTTCCACTCGTCCTTGATGTTCGTCTTCGTTTTGCTCGTTTCGTTCGTTTCACTCGTTGAAGTCGATTCGGTCGTTTCGGTCGATGAACTAGTTTCCACCGTTTCACTCACCTCACTCGTTTCACCGGAATCGACCTCATCGTCCTCCTCTTCGTAATTGCCCTCGATGCCGGAAGCATCGCCCCAGCCGTCGCTCATGCTTTCACCTCCTCAGGCGCGGTCTTCTCGAACGTCTCGTCGAACAGGTCGGCGATCTCGTTGAACAAGTCGCGTGCATCCTCGACGCGCTGGTTCTCCTTGCCGAAGCCGAAGACGGACACCCCCTCGCCGATCGACTGGGAGAGGTCAGTCCGCTTCGGGATCTCGAACACTGGGAGAGAGTACGCCGACTTGATCTCCTCGATAGTGTCGCGATGCTCGGCGTTCTGCTCAACACGGTTACAGACAATCGCGAGCCGATTGATGTCCCCGTACGCCTGTTCGAGGGAGCTCAGCTGCTTTGCGAAAATCTGGAGGCTGTTGGCGTTGAGCTTCTCGGGAATGACAGGGATGACGACGTTGCCGGTCGCGACGAGGGCGTTGTCGGTGAGGACGTTCAGGGATGGCGGCGTGTCGACAATGATGTAGTCGTAGTCCTTGTCGAGCTCGTCGAGAGTCATCTCCAACCGCTCGCGACTCTTCGGCGCCTCAAGCAGCGTCTGGATGTTCTTGTTGTTCGCGAGTTTCTCGCTGGCGGGAAGGATGTCGAATTCCTCGTGCTCGACGATGATGTCGTTCACCGACTCCATCTGGTCGAAGTCGAGGACGTCGAACAGCGTCGTACGGTCGGTATCGTAGTACAGATCGTTGTAGCCAAGCGAGCAGGTGAGCCCGCCGTGGTAGTCGATATCGACCAAGAGGACGTCGTGACCTCGGGCGGCAAGTGCGCCGCCAGTATGAATGACGTCGGTTGTCTTCCCCGCGCCTCCCTTCTGATTCGCCACCGTGATTCGTGCGGTGTTGGTGTCGGTCATTATCTTCGTTTCTCTCGTTGTGTTCGTTTCGTTCGTTTTTCTCGTTTAGTTCGGTGCGTTCGGTGAGGGTGTTTCACTCGGTGAGAGGATTACTACGGTGTTAAAACCAACTGTTCGTTTCGCTCGTTGAACTAATTGCGTTCATTTCTATCACTCAATTCGTTCCGTTCGTTTTGTTCGTTTCTACTACAAGCCAACCAGAGACAAACCAGTTCGTTTGGAGAATCCAATTCATCAACCTCGTTTACTTCATTCCCTTCATTCCATTCGTTTTGTTCGTTCCTTTCGTTTCGGCAAAGGAGGTCGTACCTTCTGTGTGGATGGCGAAGCTGGATAGGATAGTCAGCTGAGAAGGCTTCGACAGGTACTCGCAAAACCGACTTCTCAGAGGGGGTTAAAGCGATCGGACGGACAGACGTTTCTCAAACTCTTGGTCCGTCTTCTCTCGAATTTCGTGGCGTACCTCATCTTGGTCAGATTCAATCCCGAACTCGTCCTCAAACGAATCGAACCCAAGCGTCGACAGAATATCCAAGAGGAGCTCGATTCGTCGATCCTGCAGAGTCTCGTAGGTCCAGAAGGAGTTGAAATACGCCACTACATCGGCGTCCACATTCGAAACGTCACCGCCATCGTGCTGCTCACGGAGTTTGTCGAGGGAGTCGCGATCGACGTTGCCGTATTCGGCCGTGAAATACCGATTGGGGTAGATACTGGCGAAACCGTCGATCTCGGAGTAGTACTGCGTCATCTTCTCGGCGAGTGGCCGATTACTCGCCCCGATATTATCGGTGTCACGGAGCAGGAGGAAGTTCCCGATATCGTCGATGAACCCCTGCGTGATGAACTCCGAGATATTGTCTTTCAGTCGCTCCTCCTCTTCGTCGAGATCAGAGCGCTGCACCAGCTCGATATAGCGTTCGATCTCTGACGCGATCTCGATGTCCGGCTCCGAGTCGAGTTTGAAAAACTCCCGAAGCCACGTCGGGTCTTCCGGGTCGCTGACGGGAGTCTGCGGGAGGACGTGTTCGAGATGGATGTTCCCCATGTTCAGGTCTCGCTCGACGGCACGACTACTGTCGTCGAAGTGATCCTGGGCAATCTTCCCGAAGAGCAGTCGCGCCGTTCCGGTACTCCAGGACTGCGTCTGGACGACCGTATCGACGAACCTGTCGCCGAACAGCGTCGGCGTAGAGGAACGCATCTCGGTGATGAGGTACTCTCGAGAAGCCTCGTATACACTATCTGGAGTGGCGTCGGCAGTTGGTGCGAGATTGAACTCCTCGACGGCCTCGATGAAGACCTCGCGGAAAATACTCGGACGTTCAGAGATGAGGAGGCGTCGCAGGTTGAGTTTCTCGATGGTCTCTAGTACGCGGTGGAACTGTGCTGCATCCCGTTCCGATTCAGGATTGGTGTGATAGTAGAGCGCCAGGACGAATGGCCGCCACTGGTCCATCTGTTGGTTATTGAGGCGAACAAGGATTTCCCGACACTGCTCTCGGTGACTGGCTAACTCAAGATCGTCAGCGGCGAGCTCCGTGGTCGTGATATCTTGATAGTAGTCGACGAGGTCGTGTGCGTAGTCGAGGAAAGCCTTCGCTTCATCAAGATTCCGAAGCCGCGGGACGACATCCGAGTCGATGTTCCGCGTGTCGAAGGCGTTCGTCAGTTCGGCGCTCGCGTCACCAATCCTGTCGATGCCATCGTCGACGATACTCAGATAGATCGAGAGGTAGTCGTCGATGGCATCACCATCGGTTGCGAACGCCACCACGATGTCCTCCCACTTGTCGACGTACTCGTCTTTCACGTCGGTATCGAAGAACGCGTTCACGACCGCCGCCCTGATACGGTCGATCTTCGTCAGATCGACGCCGCGGTCGTTCAAAATCTCGAAGATCTGCATCCGGAAGTCCGACTCCGCCTCTCGAATCAGGTACTCCCCGACGTGGTAGGAGTTGTAGACGTAGTTAAGGATATTCACGAGCGCTCGCACAGTCTCGTCCGGCGTCTCGGCGTCGGCGACGACGCCGCTAATCTTCTCGTCGTAGAACTCGTAAGCGTTCAACAACCGTCGGTGTGAGCGGTACAGTTTGAAGAACGCCCCTGAGGACAGCGAGTCAGTATCCAAGTCCGCGAGTTCATCGTCCGTGGTACCGAACCGGTCCAGACATTCCGAGACTTGTACTGCATCGCTGTTGTTCCCGTGAATGCTGAAGTCGGCCTCGTTCTTGAGGTAGTCCACCTGGGCGGAGGGCCCCATCATGAGGGCTTTGAAAAATTCAGCGTCGTGTTTATTCAGCGTGAGCCGAGGCTCACGTTTGCCGAACATCTCCTCCACATAGAGGATATCGGTGATTCGTCCGATCCCGTAGTCCCGAAACTCCGCCAGGGTATCGTCCTCGATAGAAGCTGGGTCGACGTCCTCGAGGTGCTCCATAAGGACGCGCAACAGCAGGTGTGTCGTCGTCAGGCGCTGTTGGCCGTCGATGACCTCATACACCTGTTTGTCGTCGTTGACCGCGAAGTACATCGAGCTGAAGAACACGTCAGAAACTTCGCGTCGGTCAGCGACCAGGTCGGCATTCACGAACTGCTCGATGTCCGACCAATACTGTTCGTGGTGGATGTTCTTCCACGAGTACAGTCGCTGGTACTCTGGTACGTTGAACTTCTGATCGGTGAGAACCTCCCCCAGAGTCCGTTTCTCCATCTCGAAATTCTCGGCCGTAATCGGCCGAACTACCTTCCCATCACCGACATTCCGGGTATCGAGATCTCTGCCATCGTAGTCGATGTACTTATCATACAAATCGTCAGCCTCGTCCGACATTATTGACTGCTGTTTGTAGTCCGTCCATTTACCGTTGTGGGCGGATTTCCGGGCCGAGTCAGGTCACCCCAGAAGGTTAGCGAGTTCGTGGAGACTCTCTTTGAGATTACGCTTGAACTCGGTAGAGACGGTAATGAACTCGCCATCGTCGCTGTGTTCCTTGTACTTTCCCAGCGAAAGAGCGAGCTCCCCGCTCGGAGTTGCAACGAGCTTGAAGATAACCGAAGTGCTCTGTAAGCCGGTTTCCAGCCACGCCTTTTCGATATCTGCCCATTCGCCAGCGGAGGTATCTGCTGAATCAACCTCGTAAGCCAAGCTGTGAACCTTCCCCCGATTCCGAGAGTGTTCAGTCTGAACTGGAGCGAGCACGTGTTCAGTACCGCGGACCTGCTTCCCGAGCTGAAGCATCGTCCGCCCGTCAGGCGTTTCGGTGAGTTTGAACCACTTCTGGTACGGGTCATACGAGGCACTCAACCACCAGAATCCGAGATCGTTCCAGTCCGA
>NZ_JBNTJX010000010.1:0-141588 GCF_051195075.1 Halobaculum sp. EA56 | reverse complement strand
CGGCTCACGATGGCCACGGCCGCCGTCGAGGTGTACGAGGACGCCGGCGGTGACTACCGCTGGCGCCTGCGCCACCGCAACGGGACGATCCTCGGCACCTCCGGCGAGGGGTACGCCTCCCGCTCGGGCGCGCTCGACGCCGTCAACCGCGTGAAGCGGCACGCGCCGAACGCGCCGGTCGAGGAGAGCGTCGGGGGAGACGGCGACGAGGCGGGGAGCGACGGGTCCGCGGACGACGGAGCGGACGGAGCGAGCGGGGAGTAGGTCGCCGCAGTCGCGGTTTCTCGGGTCCCTCCCCTCCTCGGGCCGTGCGGGCGACGTTAGCCGTACTCCGACAGCGTCGTCCGGCGCTGCTCGTCCGGGTGAACGTTCGTGATCAGCACCTCCGCGACCTCGCCGCGGTTGTCGCCGTCGCTGTTGATCGACCTCGTGGCGCCGACCACGTCCACGGAGAAGGCGTCGTACCCCTCGTAGAGGTCCGCGACGGGCGGCGAGTTCGAGAGCACGACCGAGACGCCCGCCCCGTCGAGGTCGACCGCGAGGTCCCGGAGCCGCCGCTGATCGTCCCTGTCGAACCCCTCGGCGTGGTAGTCGGTGAAGTCGGCCGTCGTCGACACCGGCTCGTACGGCGGGTCGAAGTAGACGAGGTCGCCCGCCTCCGCCTCCTCGCGGACGTACTCGAAGTCGCGGTTGTAGATCGCCGTGTCCTGCAGCACGTCGTGGAGCGCGCGGATGCGGTCGGCCTGCACCCAGTCGGGGTCGGCGTACCGCCCGACGGGGACGTTGAACTCCCCGCTGCTGTTCTCGCGATAGAGCCCGTTGAAGCAGGTCCTGTTGAGGTAGACGAACAGCGACGCCTCCCGGAGGCGCTGCTCGGCCGTCTTGTCGTCGACCTCGTGGAGGCGGTTGAACTCGTCGCGGGCGTCGTAGTAGTACTCCTCGGCGTGCTCGTGGGTCCTGTTCTCCGCGATCAGCTCCTCGGGGTCGCGGTCGCGGACGACCTCGTAGAGGGTGACCAGCCGGTCGTTCAGGTCGTTGATCGACCCGCCGCTCGGCTCCAGGTGGAAGAAGACCGCGCCGCCGCCGACGAACGGCTCGTGGTAGCGGTCGAACTCGACGGGGAACCGCGCCGTGATCTCGGGCAGGAGCTGGCGCTTGCCCCCGGCCCACTTGAGGAGCGGCTGGACCATGCAGTCGTCCGGTGTCGGGCGCGGCGGGGAGTAAACCCTCCCGGTCCGTCCCCGACCGAACGAACGTGGTACCCGCCTACCCGAAACGCCGGGTAGCTGGCCTTGTCACGGAAGGACAATCACCACAACTACTCGCGCCGATCTGTCGTGCCTGCTAACCGAGTCGCCGGGGGCAGGTCTACCACGGGTACCTGTTCGTCACACAGTTTCTCGACGACGGGGCCGATACCACTACGATCGGAGTCACAAGGGCTTTCCTTCCCACGCACCGACTTCGGGGCATGAAGCGGGAGACGGTTTCCGTCACCGGGATGTCGTGTACCGGCTGCGAGCGGAACGTCGAGAACGCCCTCCGGACCGTCGACGGCGTGACCCGCGTCAACGCCGACCACGAGGGCGACACCGTCGAGGTCGTGGTCGAGGACGACGTGGCCGACGGGGACCTCCACGCGGCCATCGAGCGTGCCGGCTACGACGTCGCTGCCTGATCAGCGGCCGACGGGTCTCCGCCGATCCGGGCGTCTTCTCCGTCCTCGACGGCGAAGTCCGTGTTGACGCCCTCGCCGGAGAGGACCTGGCCCGCGAAGCTGTTGGCGAGGACGACAGACACGGACAGCACCATCGCGATCATCGCGAACACCGGGTGGACGAGGCCGGTCGTCGCCGCGGCGACGCCGACGCCGTTGAACGCGAAGGCCGTCGCGAGGTTCTGTCGGGTCTTCCGGTAGCTCTCCTCGCCGATCTCGTAGGCGTCCATCACGCCGCCGAGCCGCTCGCCCATCAGGACGACGTCGGCGGACTCGATGGCGATGTCCGTGCCCGCACCGATGGCGATGCCGACGTCGGCCTGCGTGAGCGCCGGCGCGTCGTTGATGCCGTCGCCGACCATCGCCACGCGGCGGCCCGCGTCCTGCAGTCGACCGATCTCCTCGCGCTTCTCGTCGGGGAGGACGTCCGCCATGACGCGGTCGATACCGACCTCCTCGGCGACCGCCCGCGCGGTACGCTCGGTGTCGCCGGTTATCATCACGGGCGTGATGCCGGCGTCGCGCATCCGCCGGACGGTCTCGGCCGCGTCGGCCTCGACCTCGTCGCCGAGGCCGATCAGGCCCACGAGGTCGCCGTCGCGGACGACGCCCGCGACCGTGAGGCCACGATGCTGGAGGCGTCCGATCCCGTCCGCCGCCCGCGAGAGATCGACCCCCTCGTCGCCGAGCCATCCCGGTTTCCCGACCAGCACGTCGTCGCCGTCTCGCGGCACCTCGCCGTCGCCGCTCGACTGGTCCGCGGCGCGAGGCGCCGCGCCCTCGACGGTCGCCCGAACCCCCTTCCCGGTCACGGTGTCGAACGCCTCGGGATCGGCGTACGCCACGCCCCGCTCGTCGGCGTAGTCGAGGATCGCGTCGGCGAGCGGGTGTTCGGAGAACGCCTCCGCACTTGCCGCCGTCGCCAGTACCTCCGACTCGGAACCGTCGAGCGTGACAATCTCACGGACAGCAGGTTCGCCGACGGTGAGCGTGCCGGTCTTGTCGAGGACGACGTGGTCGACGTCCGGGAGGACCTGGAAGGCGTCGCCGTTCCGCATCAGGACGCCGCGGTTCGCGGCCTTCCCGCCGCCCCGGATCAGCGCGAGCGGCGTCGCCATCCCGAGCGCACAGGGATACCCGAGGACGAGGGCCGCCAGCGCCGCGAACGCCCCGCGCTGGACGTTCGGACTGCCGCCCCACGCGAGGGGTGCGACCAGCCAGAACCCGAAAGAGAGCGCGGCGACGGTCAGGACGGCCGGGACGAAGTACCCGAGGACGCGGTCGGCGAGCTGGACGATCCCCGGCTTCATCGCTCGCGCCTCCTCGATCTCGCGGGCGACCCGATTCAGGAACGCGTCCTCCCCGGTCGCAGTCACTTCGACGAGGAGGGTTCCGGTCCCGTTGACGCTCCCGCCGATCACCTCGTCGCCGTCGGTCTTTTCCTCGGGAACGGGCTCGCCGGTCGCGACGGATTCGTCCACCGTGGACTCGCCGTCGACGACTTCGCCGTCGACGGGGACGTTCTCGCCGGGCTTGACGCGGACGCGGTCGCCGACGGAGAGGTCGCCCACCGGGACCTCCTCGACGTCGCCGTCGTCGGCGACGCGACGTGCGGTGTCCGGACGGAGGTCGAGGAGGCTCCTGACGGCCCGCGAGGCCCGCGTTCGGACGACGAGGCTGGTGTACTCCGAGAGGATGTGATAGGTGGTGACGAACACGGAGACGGCGAAGAAGTGGACGGTCGGGAAGCCCGGAAACACGACCAGGCCGAGCAGCCCACCGAGAAGTCCGGCGAACGCGCCCGCCTCCAGCAGGACGTGCTGGTTGAGGATGCCCCTGCGAAGGCTCTGGAAGGCCTTCTCCTTGATGTAGCGGCCGGGCCCGAACATCGTCCCCAGCGCGAGTGCGAGCGTGACGAGATCCGTCGCCAGCGACGCCGACTCGAGCCGCCCCGTGACGAGGATCATCCATCCCATGAGGGCGGCGACGGCGATGGACGCGCCGCCCGCGAGGACGAGGCGGCGCTTCCCGTCGGCGAGTTCGGCCCGCTGTTGCTCGTATCGCTTCGCTTTGTCCGGGTCGCGGACGGTGTAGCCGAGGTCCCGAAGGGTGTCCTTCACCCCGACCTCGCCGAGCCGGTCGGCATCGTACCGGACGAGCACCTCCTCGTGGGCGAGGCTCACGTCCACGTCCTCGACGCCCTCCGTCCTGTCATAGGCCTTCTCGATGCTCTCGGCGCAGAACGAGCAGGACATCCCGCCGACGTCGAAGCGTTTCTGGGTCGTTCCCATCTCGGTCGTCCTTGACCCGCGATCCCGATAACCGTTATGATGATAGTTGTAGTGATATTCCGAGAATCATATCGTATTTGTCTTCGTAGCGTTACTCTTACTGTTGTTGTTCCCGTAGCTGGAAGGCGAAGAGATGGCCCTGCTCGAATCCGACGTGCCGATCCGCGAGGTCGTCACGACCGACCCCCAGAAGGCGAAGGCGCTCGAAAACGACGTGCGAGCGAAGGTTCTCGACATGCTCGTCGAGGAGGAGATGACGATCGAGGAGATACACGGGGAACTCCAGCGGCGCGGCGAGGACAAGGCCGAGACCACGGTGCGGCACCACGTGAACGTCCTGAAGGACGCCGGCATGGTCGAGATCGCACGCCTCGAGGAGGCCGGCGGCGGCACGCGGAAGTACTACAAGTCGAACACGCGGGTCTTCTCCTACGACCTCCCCGAGAGGGCCGACGAGACCCTCGCAGGGGCGCAGGAGACGGCGACCGAGGGGGCGGAGTCGCTCGTCGAGACGCTGTACGCGGAACACGGCGACGAGATCGAGGCGGTCGCCCGCGAGATGAAGCCCTGCGAGTACTGTGAGACACAGCACTACGAGGAGTTCGTCGTCCGCGAACTGTTGAACCGCGCCCTCGTCGAGGCGTTCGAGACCGGGGCGCTCGACGACGTGATCGACGGCGGGAACTGACACTCACGCGCGACGAGTGCTCGTCCGCCGCCGTGCGAACGCGCGGCCGGGCGACCCGAGGCGGTGCCGAACGAACGAGTTACCCGCCTCGACACGAAACAGGGGGCAACTGACCATGGCTCGCAAGGACGATTACTACAACCGGGCGAAACAGGAGGGGTACCGCGCCCGCTCGGCCTACAAGCTCAAACAGATCGACGAGGAGGTCGACCTGTTCGACCCCGGCGACACCGTCGTCGACCTCGGCGCCGCCCCCGGCGGGTGGCTCCAGGTGGCCGCCGAGGCGGTGACCGAGGCGGGCCGCGTCGTCGGCGTCGACCTCCAGCGCATCGACGACCTCGAGCACCCCCACGTGGAGACGGTCCGCGGCGACATGACCGACGAGCGCACGCGCTACTACCTCCGGAAGGCGCTGGGCGTCGATCCGCGACCCGACGGGAACGACGGCGAGCCCGACCGCCCCGTCGACGTGGTGGTCTCCGACATGGCGCCGAACATGACCGGCGAGTACCAGCTCGACCACGCCCGGTCGATCCACCTCGCCCGGCAGGCGTTCGACACGGCCCTCGAACTGCTGAAGCCCGGCGGCTCGTTCGTCGTGAAGGTGTTCGACGGCCAGGACCTGGCCGACTTCCGCGACGACGTCGCCGCGGAGTTCCAGTACGTCCGGGCGTACACCCCCGAGGCGAGCCGGAAGCGCTCCTCCGAGCGCTACCTGATCGCCCGCGGGCGCACCGACGCGCCGGTGTCGGAGGGCGATCGGCTGGAGGTGGAGGTGACCGACACCGGCGAGGAGGGCGACGGCGTCGCCAGCGTCGAGGGGTACACGCTGTTCGTTCCCGGCGCCGAGGCCGGCGAGACCGTCGAGGTCGTCGTCGACGACGTGAAGCCGCGGTTCGGCTTCGCCGAGCGCGTCGACTAGGCTAGAGCGACTTCGCCGCCTCGATCTCGACGCGAAGGAACTCCGCCGGCCCGTACGGCCGGTCGAACGTGAACGACACCGCCGTCGGATCCTCCGACAACAGGACGTCGTTCTTCCGCTCGCGGGCGATCGAGGTGCCGTTCGCCGCGACGAGGTCGACCGCCACGTCCGCGGTGAGGCTGTCGGTCGACTTGTTCACGTAGACGGTGACGCCGCTCGCGTCCGACCCATCGTACGCGAGGTCGTAGCCGTCGATCACGATCGAGTCGGTCGCCGTCCGGCCGAGCGACTGTTCGATCCGGCTGTCGTCGCGGCCGATCGGCACGCCCGCCGAGGCGACGCCGACCGACGCCGCGGCGGCCCCGACGAGCGCCGCCAGGGCGACGACGACGAGCATCCGTCCGGGGTCGGCCGCGGCGGTCACGGTCAGCCCGTCCGCTCGACGGTGACCTCGACCCGGTCGATCTCGGAGACAGAGTACTCGGACGCGAGGCTCACGCTCACGTTCGTCGTCGTCCCGGCGGCGAACGTCTCGCCGGCGGCGGTCGAGTCGGCCACCGTCGTCGACCCGTTCTTCAGCGCGAGGTGGACCGTCCCCGTGTGGTCGGACGTGCCGGTGTTGTTGACGACGACCGTCACGCCGGTCACGTTGATCCCGTCGTAGCTCAGCCGCTGACTGTCGACCGTGAGATCGCTCGACCCCGTGAGGTCGCCGCGGACCGGGACGACCGGGTCGGGATCGCGGTCGAGGACGGTCACCGCGCTCGCGGTCCCGACGCTGGTCGCGACCACGAGGAGGAGTGCGAGCTTCACCGAGATGACGGCATCGAGACTCGACATCGGGCCACAGTCATGTGCCCTGTCTATTAGTTGTGATACCTGCATGGGAAGGTATTTTCATCGCCGTCGGGCGGGATCCGGTATGGACGGAGCAGGGGAACCGGACACGGTGGTGGAGCTGGAGTTCGACATCGGCGACGCCGGGTTCTTCCTCGTGGAGGCCTCGGAGGCCGAGGAGTGCGAGCTCCTGCTGGAGGAGGTGATGCAGCGGTCGGACGGCACCGTCGTGGAGTACCTCTCCGTGTCGGGCGCCGACCCCGAGCGGCTGCTGCGGCTGGCGGGCGAGGCGGACGGCATCGAGGACGCCCGGCTGGTGTACGCCGACGACGAGAGCGCGCTGTTCGAGTTCGTCTCCACGACGGCCATCGCGACCACGCTCGCGGACGACCGGACCCACCTCACCGACATCGAGGCGACGGCGGGCGACGGCCGCATGCTCGTCGAGGTGCCGCCGCACGTCGACGCGACCGCGGTCGTCGACAGTTTCCTCACGAGCTATCCCGACGCGTCGCTGCTCGCGAAGCGGACGCTCGACCGGTCCGCGCCGCTCATCACGCCGGTGCAGGGACGGGAGGCCGCGCTGCGGGAGCTGACGGACAGGCAGCTGCAGGCGCTGCGGACCGCCCACGCGATGGGCTACTTCGAGCGTCCGCGGGAGGCGACGGCCGCGGAGGTGGCCGACGAGCTCGGCGTGACGGACTCCACGTTCGGCCAGCACCTCCGGGTGGCCGAGCGGAAGGTGTTCGACGAGCTGTTCGAGCCGGAGCGTCGGTGACCGGTCGGCGGGGGGTCAGGCGCCCACCGGCGCCGCGTCCTCCTCGCCGTCGCGCACGAGCGCGACCGCGGCGTACACGAACGGCGTGTCCGCGAGCGCGATCAGCAACTTCAGCACGTACTGGCCGACGATCAGCGACACCAGCACGGGCGTCGGCAACGCGACGCCGACGCCGAGGAGGGCGGGCGCGACCGCGAACGCGACGAGCGTGAACACGACCGTGTCGACGAGCTGGCTCGTCGCCGTCGAGCCGACGTTGCGGAGCCACAGCGCCTCGCCGCCGGTGTACGCGCGGATGCGGTGGAACGCGATCACGTCCCAGTTCTGGCTGATCACGTAGGCGACCAGCGAGCCGAGCACGACGTTGCCCGACAGCCCGAGCACCGTCTCGAAGGCGGCGGGATCGACCGACCCGCGCGCGGCGGGCGTGGCGATGGTGACGAACACCAGCGCCAGCAGGACGAAGTTCATCCCGAAGGCGACGTTGACGACGCGCCGGGCGTACCGCTTGCCGTACAGCTCCGAGAGGCAGTCGGAGGCGAAGAAGGTGATCGCGTACGCCAGCGTCCCGCCGGGGGCGGTGACGGCGCCGAGGACGGGCAACGAGACCGCGAGCAGCTTCGCCGAGATGACCTGCGCGGTCACCAGCGCGGCGACGAACAGCGCGGTGAGGACGACCGCCGCCAGCGGCACGTCCAGCGGTCGCGGCCGCGCGGTCGCGACGCCGTCGCTCATTCGCCCTCCTCGGAGCCGTCGCCGGCCGGGGCGTCCGCCCTCCCCTTCGCCTCCCGGTCCAGTCGGCCGTGGCGGGCGTCGATCTCGTCGAGCACGTCGAGCGTCTTGCGCACCGACGCGCGGATCGCGTCGCTGCGGTTCACGAACTTCCCGTCGTCGCCGACGTGTTCGTCGAGGTCAGCGAGCAGTTCGCCGGGCATCTCGACGCTTATTTTGGGCATACCCGGATGTTCTCGGAGGAATAATTGAATCTTCCCCACGGCATCCGTGCCGACGGGTCGGCGAGACGACCGGACGGACCGGCCGGTGGGGACGGGACGTCCGGCGGTCGAACGGTCCCGCGGTCGGCCCCGAGGGACGCTCGGACGGGCGGCCGCTTACGATCCGGGCTTCGACTCGCGCACGAGGTCGACCGTCGGCTCCGCGAGGTCGCGGCGGCCGCCGAGCGTCAGCACCCACAGGATCAGCAGGCCGACGCCGTAGGCGGCCATCAGCGGGATCGTCACGAGGAACATCGTGAACACGTCCGCGGGGGTGAACAGCGCCGCGACGAGCATGATCGCCACCGTGACCTCCCGCCAGCGCGAGCGCATCGCCCGGTAGGAGACGCCCGCGGTGTTGAGCAGGACCATGAGCACGGGCACGTCCGCGAGGAAGCCGATCCCGATCGTCGTGAAGAAGACGAGCCACGCGAAGTCGCTGATGCGGTAGCTGATCACCATGCCCGCCTGCAGCGCGTCGGCGACGAGCCACGAGATGATCGCCGGCGCGATGACGTTGTAGCCGAGCGCGAGGCCGCCCAGCAGCCCCGCCAGCAGGGCGGCGACCCACCCGAAGACGACGTTCCGGCGGCCGCGGACGAACCCGCGGTCGCGCAGCGCGGGCCACGCGAAGTACGCCGCGAACGGGAGGACCGCGACGGCGCCGGCGATGGTGGATATCTTCACCTCGAAGATGAGCGCCTCCACCGGGTGGAGGACGATGACGCCGAAGTTCGCGGCGCCCTCGCCGACGACCTCCTCGGGGATGCGGTTCACGAAGTTGTTCTTCACGGTGCCGATGCCGCCGAGGTAGAGGAACGCGAACACGCTCGCGAGCGTGACCCCGAACACGCCGGTGAGAACGAACGCCCGCGAGCGCAGCGAGGCGGCGATGAACGCGAGGTCGTCGTAGTAGCCCCCGACGTCGTCCTCGTCGCGCTCGCCGTCGGTGAGCCCCTCCAGGAACGTCCCGGTGGCACGCGACGCCCGGTCTCCCACGTCGTCGGCGGCTCCCGGGACCTGCGGGCCGCCGCCGGAGCCGTCCGACGCCTCGGCGGCCTCGCGGGCCGCCCGCACCTCGTCGAAGCGGTCGAGCACCGCGCGGGCCTTCTCGGAGTCGCCCGCGGCGGCCGCGCGGTCGGCGAGGTAGTTCGCCCGGCGCTCGGAGACGCCCGCGAACACCGCGTCGGGCGCGCGGCGCACCTCCTCGGCCGTCAGCACCTCCACGTCGACGGCGGTCGGGTCCGTCCCGGCGACGTACGCGAAGTAGACGGCCAGCAGGCCCGCCAGCGCCGCGGCGAGCGCGAGGCCGGCGGCGACGAACGCCGCGAGGGCGACGGCGCCGCTCACGCCGAGGCCCGCGAGGACCGCGCCGGCGCTGGTGCCGTACTCCGTGAGCACCGAGTTGGCGAGCGCGGGGCGCTCCACCAGCACGTAGCCCGCGGCGGCGACGACGCCGGCGATGCCGAGGAGGACGTTCCACAGCGAGCCGAGCCGGCCCCGCCAGTCGACGAACCCCGCGCCGCGGCGGATCGCCGCGGCGACGCCGGCGTCCCCGGCGAACAGGTCGCGGGGCGGTCCCGACGGCTCCGCGGTCTCCGCGTCGCCCGCGGCTGCGCCCCCGGCGGCCGGCTCCCCGGCGTCGCCGGCGGCGGCGGCCTCGTCGAAGCGGTCGAGGAGCGCCCGCGCCTTGCCGGGGTCGTCGGCCTCCATCGCGGCGGAGGCGGCCGAGAGCGCCTCCTCCTCGGTCATGCCCTCGAACGCCTCGGGGGGCGCCGCGCGGACGCCGGCCTCGTCGAGCGCGAGCAGGTCGATCGCGTCGGGGTCGCCGGCGTCGCCGACGACGCCCGCGGCCTCGTCGAGTTCGACGTACACGTAGTACGCGAGCGCCACGGTCGCCGCGAGCGCGCCCGCCGCGGCCGCCAGCGCGACGAGCGCCGCCGGCGGGAGGTCGGTCGCGAACCGGTACTGGGTGAACGCGAGGTCGGCGACGAGGCCGTTGACCGCGGCCGCGCCGCCGCGGGCGTAGAACAGGTACACCGCGGCGGCGACGCCGACGCCGACCCCCGCGAGGACGTTCCAGTGGAGGCGGGCCGTCGTCGGGAGGTCGATGCGCTCGCTGCCGCGCCTGGCGGTGACGACGACCTTCGCGAGGTACAGCGACGCGCCGTACAGGACGAGGAGCGGCGCCGCCCACATGATCTGCGTGAACGGGTCCGGCGGCGAGAAGACGGCGCCGAAGACGAAGATACCGACGACGGCGTGGCGCCACTTGTCACGGAACGTCTCGTAGGGGACGATCTCGGCGTACGACAGCGCCGTGATCGCCAGCGGCATCTGGGCGGCGAAGCCGAACGAGAACGTGAGCAGCGCGATGAACTGCGCCCACTTCACGATGGAGTAGGTGGGCTGGATGCCCGCCGAGAGGGCGTTGTTCGCGAGGAACGCGAACATGAACGGGAAGAACACGAGGTAGCCGTAGGCGACGCCGACGGCGAACAGGCCGACGGCGAGCACCGCGATGAGCGCGAGCTTCCACCGGGCGACCGGGGACTGCGGCCACGCGCCGCGCTCGCGGAGGGCGTCCCGCGAGAAGTACAGCAGCGGCGGGATCGCGACGACGATGCCGACGATCAACCCGATCTTCGCCTGGAGGAGGATCACGTCGAAGGGGGTCTGGGCGATGATCTCCACCTCCCGGCCGGCGGCCTCGCTGAGCTGGGCGCGCGTGACGCCCTTGAGGAAGTCCCAGACGTACAGGCGGAGGGCGTAGAACGTTCCCATGAACCCGACGAGGAACACGACGAACACCTTCTGGAGGTCCTTCTGTGCGGACCGCAGCACGGCGCCGGCGGTCTCGCGGCCCTCCGCCAGCGCCCGCTGGGTGTCCTCGTCGAGCGCGCTCGACATACAGGAGGGGAGCCGCTTGGCGGTTATCAACCTTTTCAACGATCCCCCGGTCCGGGCGACGCGGGGCGGCGATCCCGGGCGACGACGCCGACCAATCAGAAAAGGCCTATAACTGCCCGGGGGCGAACACCCCGGTATGACCTCGGACTCGGACCCGCCGACGGACCCCCCGGCGGACGCCGACGGCGACGACGCCGACGGCTCCGAGTCCACCGACCCCGACGGGGCGGACGGGGAGCCGACGGAGGGGGCGCCCCCGGACCCGGCCGACGGGAGCGAACCGGTCGACGCTGCCGCCGACGACGCGGGCGACGACACGGCCGCCGTCGACGGCGACGCCGACGACGGGAGCGACGCGGACGCCGACGACGACCGCGACTCCGACGACGACCGCGACTCCGACGACGACCCCGACACCGCCGGCAGCGGCGGTGACCCGGACGACGGGTCCGACCGGCGGACGGACGAGGAACTCGGCATCGACCGTCGGAGCCCGTTCGAGGACCGGGACGGCGGGAGCGGCGAGGGATCCGACGGCGACCCCGACGCGGATGCCGGATCCGCCGCGGACGACGCCGACGCCGATCCCGACGGCGTCGGTCGCGACGGGGCGACGACCCCGGGCGACGACGGCGACGGCGCGGCCGTCGCCGCCCAGACGGTCCCGGAGCCGGTGGCGGGCGAGCGCGACGGCGAGCGGACGAACGGCGCCGCCTCCGACGGCGAGGGCGGCGCGATGTCGGCCGCGCAGAAGGGGATGGACGCGGTCAGCGAGGGCGTCGGCGCGCTCGGCGGCGAGGGGCCCGACTCCGACCAGGAGATGCCCCTGGCCGAGCACATCGAGGAGATGATGCGCCGCCTCGGCGTCGTGTTCGGCGTCGCCGGCGTCGTCGTCGCCGCGGTGCTGCTGGTCGGTACCGTCTCGCCGGTGGTGCCGAGCGCCGAGGAGATCATCCAGTTCCTGTGGGACACCCACGTCGGCTTCGAGCAGAACCGGCCCCGGGTGTACGGCCCGCTGGAGTTCCTGCTCACGAAGCTGAAGGTGGCCTCGCTGGCGGGCCTGCTCGTCGGGCTCCCGGTGTTCGTCTACGAGACGTACCGCTTCATGCGCCCGGGGCTGTACCCCCACGAGCGCCGCTACTACCTCGCGGCGGTGCCGACGAGCCTGGTCCTCGGGCTGATCGGCGTCGCGTTCGCGCACTTCATCGTCCTCCCGGTCATCTTCGACTACTTCATCAGCTACACCAAGGAGAGCGCGGTGCTGGCGTTCAGCCTCCGGGAGACGTTCAACCTCATCCTCCTGCTGATGGGCTACATGGCCATCGTCTTCCAGATCCCGCTGTTCATCCAGCTCGCGATCATGATGGGGCTGGTGACCCGCGAGTGGATGGAGGACCGCCGGCTGCTGTTCTGGTCGGCGTTCGTCGGGCTGGCGTTCATCGTCTCGCCCGACCCGACCGGGATGGCCCCCATCATCGTCGGCGCGACGATGATCTCGCTGTTCGAGGGGACGCTCGCGCTGTTGCGCTGGACCGGGAACTAGCCGCCGGCGCGGATCGCGGCTCCCCCTCGCTCCCGACGGTCCGGCCGCCGACGGCCCGACGCCGGCGTCGATCGGAGACCGAACCCCGTGAGCGGTCGCGCCGGCCACGGGGGCGGTGTCGCTAGGACTGTCGGCACCGACAGCCGCTCTCGCGTCCGATCCTCGCACCTCCGTCGTCACAACCCGACCCCGATCTCTCCCCGGGGCAACGCTTATATTAGCAGAGTCTAATATTAGCATGTACTGAAATGAGCAGCCAGACGCCCGAATCCGGGACGGACGACCGAGAGAGCGACGGGGCGACGGGGTGTTGCACGGCGGAACACGCCCTGCGGGAGGACGAACTCGCCGCCGACGTCGAGACGCTCTCGGCGCTGGGCAACGACACGCGCTACGAGGCGCTGCGCCTCATCGCGGGCGCCGAGGACGACGTCTGCGTGTGCGAACTGGAGCCGTCGCTCGGCGTGAGCCAGAGCGCGGTGAGTCAGGCGCTCTCGCGGCTGTTCGGCGCCGGGCTCGTCGAGCGGCGCAAGGAGGGCCGGTGGCGCTACTACAGCGCGACGCCGCGCGCCGAGCGGCTCCTCCGCGTGCTCGACGAGACGAGGGCGGCCGACGATGACTGACGGGGACGCCCCGGCGGCGGACGACGGCGGGCTCGACCCCGCACGGCAGCGATCCGCGGTGCGGGAGCGGTACGGGGAGATCGCGTCCGCGGGGTCGTCGTGCTGCGGCGACGGCGCCGGCGACTGCGGGGGGACCGAGGACCCCGCGGCCGAGGGAGCGACGGAACTCGGCTACGCCGAGGAGGACCTCGACGCCGTCGCCGCGGGCGCGAACCTCGGCCTCGGCTGCGGCAACCCGACCGCCATCGCGGGCCTCGAGCCGGGCGAGACCGTCCTCGACCTCGGCTCCGGCGGCGGCTTCGACTGCTTCCTCGCGGCGCGCGAGGTCGGCGACGAGGGGCGGGTCATCGGCGTCGACATGACCCCCGAGATGGTCGAGCGGGCCCGCGGGAACGTCGAGGCGAACGACGCGGCGAACGTCGAGTTCCGCCTCGGCGAGATCGAACACCTGCCGGTCGCCGACGGGTCGGTCGACGTGATCCTCTCGAACTGCGTGATCAACCTCTCGCCGGACAAGCGGCGGGTCGTCGCGGAGGCGTACCGCGTGCTCCGACCCGGCGGCCGCCTCGCCGTCTCGGACGTGGTGGCGACGGCGGACCTGCCGGACGACCTCCGGGAGGACCCCGCGTCCGTGAGCGCCTGCCTCGGCGGGGCGGCCCCGATCCCGACGCTCGAATCGATGCTCGCCGACGCCGGGTTCGTCGACGTCGCGATCGAACCGAAAGACGACAGCGAGTCGTTCGTCCGCGAGTGGGACCCCGACCGCGACCTCTCCGACTACCTGACCGCGGCGACGATCGAGGCCCGGAAGCCGACGACCGACCCCGAGCCCGCGACCGACCGGAACGCGGCGTGACAGCCAGCGAGATACCACACACGGGACACTAACCATGCACAGACCACCCGACCCGAGCGATCGTACAGGAATCGAACGGCCCAGTTGGCGGAGCATCGTCGCGGGCTACGCCGTCGTTGTCGCGGGCCTGGCGGCCCTGTGGGCCGTCAGCAACCCGGTCGCCGGCGCGACGGTCCTCGCGGCCGCCGGCGCCGTGCGCCTCGGCGCGCCCCGCGTCGCCGGCGCAGTCCGCTGTCTGCGCGTGTGCCGCGAGTTCACCGTCGACCTGGGCGGGAGGCTCCGGATCACGGTGACGAGGCCGCCAGTCGACGATGGCGCCGTCTGACCGACGGGCCGGCGGCGGACCGGAGCACGACCGACGGTCGTCCGACCCGGACGCGTCGGCGGAATCGTCGGCGGCGGAGGCGGAGCCGACGAACCCGACGACGACCGGTCCGGACGTGACGCTGACGGAGGCGGACGCCGCGGGCCTCGACCGCGTCGAGGCGCTGCTGGCGGCGAACGACCTCCCGACGGAGGACGTCCGAACGGGGCCGGGGCAGTTCTACCTCGCCCGCGACGGCGACGACGAGAGCGACGGTGACGGCGACGGCGACGCGGTCGTCGGCGTCGGCGGCGTCGAGCGCCACGGGTCGGCCGGGCTCCTCCGTTCGGTGGCGGTCGAGGAGTCGAGCCGCGGCGACGGGTACGGGACGGCGCTGTGTGCCGCCCTCGAGGACCGCGCCCGCCGGGAGGGCGCGGGGACGCTGTACCTCCTGACGACGACCGCGGCGGGCTTCTTCGAGCGGCTCGGATACGAGGCGGTCGACCGCGAGTCCGTCCCGCCGGCGATCCGGTCGACGACCGAGTTCGCGGAGCTGTGTCCGGCGTCCGCGACCTGCATGCGCAAGCGGGTCGGGGAGCGAGCGAGCAGCGACGGCACGGGAACCGAGTAGCGGCGGCGGGGGCGTGACGGTGCGGGAGTCCCCCGGGATCGCTCGAGGACACCGCACCCGAGCACACTTTTGCCGTCCCTCGCGCACCCACGGTCGATGGGAACGATCCTCCTGTGTCGCCACGGCGAGACCACCTGGAACCGCGAGCGACGGGTGCAGGGGTGGGCACCCACGAGCCTGACCGAGCGCGGCCGCGAGCAGGCCGACGCGCTCGCCGGCTTCCTCGCGGCCGAGTACGACCTCGACCGCCTCGTCGCCTCGGACCTGGAGCGCGCGGCCGAGACCGCCCGGGCGATCTCGCGGGCGACGGACGCCGACGCGACGTTCGACGCCCGGTGGCGCGAGCGCGACTTCGGCCGGTTCCAGGGCCTCGCCTACGAGGAGCTGTTCGGGACGTACCCCGAGTACACGCTCTCGGCCGTCGGCTACGCGGCCGCCGAGACGGTCCCCGAGAGCGGCGAGTCGCTGCTCGACATGTGGGAGCGCGTGCGGGCCGCCTTCGCCGACCTCCGCGCGGGGATCGGCGACGACGAGACGGTCGCGGTCGTCGCCCACGGCGGCCCGCTGTACGCCGTCACCGGCGACATCAAGGGGCTCGACGTGGTCGCCGCGGTGCTCGATCAGGACCAGGGCAACTGTGCGGTCAACGAGGTCCGGGTCGGACGGGAGGGCGGCGAGCGCCGCGACGGCGACCGCGACGCCGGCGGCGGCGCGGCAGGGAGGTCGGTCGAACTGGTTCGCGAGAACGTGACGTCGTTCCTGCCGGAATCGACGACCCAGGAGAACTACTGAGCGGGCGAGGGCGAGGGCGACGGCGGCCGCGGTCGCGTCAGGGGGCGACGCGCGACACTACGAGGTCGGGTAGTCGCGCGCGAACACGTCCTCGACGACCGGCTCGCCCTCCGCGTTCGCCGTCCTCGCGTCGTCGGCGTCCGCCGTCGCGTCGCCCTCGGCGGTACCGTCGGCGTCCGCCCCGGCCGCCGGGCTGACGCTCCCGGTTTCGTACCCCTGGAGGTCGAGGGTGACGTGGTCGAAGCCGAGGTCCAGCATGTGTTCGCGGGCGGCGTCGGCGAAGTCGGGGTTCAGCGCCGCCTCCAGCTCGTCGGCGCCGACCTCGATGCGCGCGAGGCCGTCGTGGTCGCGGACGCGGAACTGCGAGAACCCCCAGGTCCGCAGGAGCCGCTCGGCCTTCTCGATGCGCGTGAGGCGCTCCTCGGTCACCTCCAGCCCGGTCGGGATGCGCGAGGAGAGGCACGCCATCGAGGGCTTGTCCGCCACGTCGAGGCCGTAGTGGGCGGCGATCTCCCGCACCTCGTCCTTCGTGATCCCCGCTCGGAGCAGCGGGGAGACCACGTCGAGTTCCTCCACCGCCTGGAGGCCGGGGCGGTGGCCCTCGCCGGGGTCGGAGGCGTTCGTCCCGTCACAGACCGTTCCGATCCCGCGCTCCCTCGCCGCCTCGTACATCCGCGAGAGGCGCATCGTCCGGCAGTGGTAGCAGCGGTCGTCGCCGTTGGCGACGAAGTCGGGGTCCTCCAGCTCGGAGAACTCGACGACCGCGTGGTCGATGCCGATGTCGGCGGCGACCCGGCGGGCGTCGTCGAGCTCCTCGGCCGGGAGCGTCTCGCTCTTGGCGGTACACGCGACCGCGTCGTCGCCGAGGGCGTCGCGCGCGAGGGCGGCGACCACCGACGAGTCGACGCCGCCGGAGAAGGCGACAAGCGCCCCGTCGCGCTCGGCGAGCGCCTCGCGCGCGGCCGCCGCCTTCGCCGCCACGTCGTCGTTCATGGCTCGGCTGAGGGGGCGGCGAGGCAAAAGTCGTCCGAAGCGAGCGAGGGCGAGTGAGCGACGCGAACGAGCCCTCGGCCGACCGACGGCGAGATCCGACGGGCCGAGCCGTCCACGAACGCGATGCTGTAGCCGGGAGGGAGCGACGCGACCGACCGAGCCTTCGGAGGCCGACTCCGCGACACAGCGCGCCCCGTTCAGACCCCGATCAGCTCCTCGATCTCGGTCAGCAGCGCCTCGTGATCGCCGGCGTGAACGGTGACGACGGGGACCGGCGAGACGCGCACGACCTTCTCGGCGACGCTCCCCAGCAGGTACCGCTCGAACCCGGTCTTCCCCCGCGTCCCCATCACGATCAGGTCCGTCCCGTTCTCGACCGCGTAGGTGACGATCGCGACCGCGGGGTCCCCCCAGCGTATCTCGCGCGTCACGTCGATGTCCCGGTCGATCGCACGCTCGGCGATCGCCTTCGTCGCGCTCTGTCCGTCCCCCTCGAGGGCGTCCCGAACCCGGCCGCGAACGTCGTCGGGGACCGTCGCGTAGGCCGTCTCGTCCACGACGTACAGGACGTGAACCGTCGCCCCGCACAGCTCAGCGAGCCCCAGGGCGTGCTCGGCGACGCGCCGCATCCCCTCGCTCCCGTCGGTCGGGACGAGAATGTCGTCGTACATGTGTGAGACGTACACACACAGGGAGCAAAAGCGCACCCGTGGATCCCGGACGAGCCGAGCCCGTGGAGGCACGGACGATCAGCGTTCACATCGAGGTCTCCCGTGGCCGACCTCGCTTCGCTCACGGCTCGCTGCGCTCACGGCTCACTTCGTTCGCCGTTCGCTGCCGCGGTCTCACGTCCGTTCAACCGCGCACGCTCGCCGTTCGCGTTTCCGTGGCCTCGCTCGCTCCGCTCGCTCGGCCACGCACTCCCCGGCACGGTTTTGACCCCCGCCGCGCTACCGGGCGACGAATGGAGTTCACGTCGGTCCCGGGCGTCGGGGAGAAGACCGCCGACGCCCTCGCGGATCTGGACGGCGCCGAGGCGGCGCTGCGCCGCGGCGACGTGGCGACGCTGGCCCGCGCCCGGGGGGTCACCGAGGGCCGGGCGGCCGCCATCGCCCGCGGCGCCATCCGGGAGCGCCACGACGACCCCGGCGGCTGGCTCGCGACCGACCGCGCCCGGGAGGTGTACGAGGACGCCCTCGGCCTCCTGCAGGAGCGGGCGGTCACCGACTACGCCGAGAAGCGCCTGCGCACCCTCTACCCCTCGCCCACGGAGTCCCGCATCGAGGAGGTACGCGAGTGGGCCGCCGAGGCGGTCGAACGCGAGCCCGACGAGGCGGTGCTGGAGGCGCTGGAGGGCGTCGAACAGCCGACCGAGCCGCGGGGGCTCCGGGTGCGCGAGCGGGCGCTCGCGACCGCCGACGCCGAGCGCTACGCCGCGGTGAAGGACGCCTTCCCGGAGCTGTCGGTCGAGGTGGTCGAGGACGCCCGCGACCTGGCGGAGCTGGCCCGGTCGTACGCCACCGTCGTCGCGGTCGACGAGGAGTTCGCCGGCGTCGACGTCGAGGGCGACGTGCGGGTGATCACCGACCCCGAGGCGCACCCCGAGGAGGTCGTCCCCGAGCGCCTGCTGGCGTTCTTCGCGGAGAACCGCGCCGAGTTGCTCGCGGCGCTCGACGTGCACGAGGCCGCCGGTATCGAGCCCGCCCTCGACCCCGAGGCGCTGCGGGACGCGCTCTCGCGGCTCGACGACGACGGGACCGTCCGCGGCGACGAGGAGCTGGAGCGGCTGTCGAACGCCGTCGACGACCTCGACGCGGCGGTGTCGACGGCCGAATCCGTCGCCAACGACCACCTCCGCGACGCCATCCGCGAGCAGGACGTGACCATCGAGGGCACCGACTTCCTCTCGCTGGTCGAGCAGGGCGCCCGCGTCGACAGCCTGCTCTCGCGGGAGCTGGCCGACGAGTACGACGAGGCGGTCCGGCGCGCCCGCGAGCACTTCGTCGACGCGCTCCGGCTCGACGACGGGGAGGCGGAGTTCGCGGAACGGGTGTTCGCGGGCGACCCCACGTTCCCGACCGAGCACAACGAGGAGCCGCTGAACCGCCTGCGCACGGAGCTCAAGGCCGCGCGCGACCGCCGGGCCGCCGCGCTCAAGTCGGGGCTGGCCGAGGACCTGGCGGCCCTGCGCGACCCCGCCGACGACCTGATCGCCGACGCGCTGGAACTCGACGTGGAGCTGGCGGTCGCGCGCTTCGCCCGCGACTTCGACTGCGTCGTCCCCGAGCTGGACGAGCCGGGGTCGGGGTTCGCGATCGAGGGCGGGCGCTCGCCCCTGCTGGACGTCCCCTTCGAGGAGGCCGAGCCCGTCGACTACGCCGTCTCGGGGGTCACCCTCCTGTCGGGCGTCAACTCCGGCGGGAAGACCTCCGTGCTCGACCTCGTCGCGCTGGTCGTCACGCTCGCGCACGTCGGGCTGCCCGTCCCGGCGGAGTCGGCGCGGGTGGGTCGGGTGTCGGAGCTGCACTACTACGCGAAGTCGCAGGGGACGCTCGACGCCGGCGCGTTCGAGTCGACGCTGCGGGAGTTCGGCGACCTCGTCGCCGGCGCCGAGGGGCGGCTGGTGCTCGTCGACGAACTGGAGTCGATCACCGAGCCGGGCGCCTCCGCGAAGATCATCGCGGGCATCCTGGAGGCGCTGGAGGCGCAGGGCGCGACGGGCGTGTTCGTCTCCCACCTCGCCAGACAGATCCGCGAGGCCGCCGCCGTCGACGTCGCGGTCGACGGCATCGAGGCCGTCGGGCTGGAGGACGGCGAGCTGGTGGTGAACCGCTCGCCCCGGAAGGACCACCTCGCGCGGTCGACGCCGGAGCTGATCGTCGAGAAGCTCGCGCGCGAGGCGGACGGGGACTCGGCGGGCCGGTCGCGGGGCGGCGCGGACCCCGAGTTCTACGAGGGACTGCTGGAGAAGTTCTGAACGGTCCGCCCCCCGGGGCGAGCGGGTGCCGCGCCGGGGCGACCCGTCCGCGGCCTAGGCGTACAGGTCCGCGGGCTCGTCGTAGGAGTCGTCCGACTCGAGTTCGCGGAACAGCAGCGCGTAGTCCTCGTGGTCGAGCCGGCAGCGGAGGTCGTCGAGCCCGCGTTCGAGCGTCTCCCGGCGCCGCACGAGCTCGCGGTAGGCCGGCGCCGACTCCGAGACGTGAGCGTCGTCGAGCGCGGCCAGCTTCTGGGTCGCCGCGAAGTACTGCCGGACGCGGTCGTCGTAGCGCGAGACGCGCACCAGCCGGTCGACCGCGTCGCGGAGTTCGTCCGCGTCGACGGGCTTCTCCAGGTACGCGTCGACCGGGAGCCCGACCACGTCGAGGTCGGCGGCGACGCCGGTGACGACCGCGACGCGGGCGTCGGCTCCGGACTCGCGGATGCGTTCGAGCGCGTCGTCGCCGTGGAGCCCGGGCATCCGCCGGTCCAGCAGCACCACGTCGACCGATCCGTCCAGTTCCTCGAGCACGTCGAGCGCCTCGGTCCCGCTCCCGGCGGTCGTCACGTCGTAGTCGTCGGCCAGCCGGTCGGCGTACAGCTCGCGCACGTCGACCTCGTCCTCGACGACGAGCACGTGCGGCCGCTCCCTCCCGTGCGAGTCGTCGGTCCCCCCGTCGGTGTGCTCCGCCATCGACGCTGCCTTCCGCCCGTTCCCTCCTCAAGCCCGCCGACGCGTTCGCCGGATTAAGCCGGATTCAGTCCGGCGCCCCGGCGGCCGTCGCGGGAGAACCGGCACGGTTTGCCCCGTCACGGTCGGTGCGGCGATTCGGCGGTCCCGCCGAGCCCGACACTCGCCGCCCGTCGGGGCGAGCGAGGATCGGCACGGGTGGATTCGACCAGGGCTCGGTGCGTATCGAGGCGTGCGGGCGGGGGCGGAGATCGGGCGGAGAACGGCGCCGTCACCGGCGGACCACTACCGCCGACGGCGCCGGAGACGACCGGGGCGATACTGAAACGGAATCGACGGCGAACGGAGCGTATTCCGGGTCTCGGTGTCGGTTTCACTTTCACCCCGGCACCGGGGAACGATTAAGTGGTCGGGCACGCGAGGGTCCGGTATCATGCCCGGGGACCCGGAGGACGGGATGCTCTCGTGGGACGAGTCCGTCTTCCGCGACGAGCACGTCTTCGAGATCGACTACGTCCCCGAGACGTTCCGCCACCGCGAGAGCCAGCTGGAGTCGCTGAAGTACGCGCTCCGGCCGGCCGCGCGCGGCTCGCGCCCGCTCAACACCGTCGTCCGCGGGCCCCCCGGGACCGGCAAGACCACCTCTGTGCAGAAGTTGTTCTCGGAGCTTCGCGCCCAGACGGACGTGCGCACCGTCCGGGTGAACTGCCAGGTCGACTCCACCCGCTACGCCGTGTTCTCGCGGATATTCGAGGGCATCTTCGACTACGAGCCGCCCAGCTCCGGCATCTCGTTCAAGAAACTGTTCGGCCAGATCGCCGACCGGCTCGTCGAGGAGGACGAGGTGCTCGTCGTCGCGCTCGACGACGTGAACTACCTGTTCTACGAGAACGAGGCCTCCGACGCGCTCTACTCGCTGCTGCGGGCCCACGAGGCCCACGCCGGCGCGAAGGTGGGCGTCATCTGCGTCTCCTCGGACCTCTCGCTGTCGGTCATCGAGGAGTTGGACTCGCGGGTGCAGTCCGTGTTCCGCCCCGAGGAGGTGTTCTTCCCGAAGTACGACGTCGACGAGGTGGTCGACATCCTCCGCGAGCGGGCGAAGCGGGGCTTCCACGACGGCGTCCTCGGCGCCACCGAGCTCGACCGGGTGGCGGAGCTGACCGCCGAGTCGGGCGACCTCCGCGTCGGCATCGACCTCCTGCGCCGGGCGGGCCTCAACGCCGAGATGCGCGCCTCCCGGACGATCAGCGTCGAGGACGTCGAGGAGGCGTACGACAAGTCGAAGTACGTCCACCTCTCGCGCAGCCTGCGGGGCCTCTCGGAGTCCGAGACGGCGCTCGTGGAGGTGCTCGCCGAGCACGACGGCGAGCAGGCCGGCTCCGTGTACGAGGCGTTCCACGACCGGACGGACCTCGGCTACACGCGCTACTCGGAGATCGTCAACAAGCTCGATCAGCTCGGCCTCGTCGAGACGGAGTACGCCGAGGTGGAGGGACGCGGCCGCTCGCGGTCGATCTCGCTCGCGTACGACCCCGAGGCGGTGCTGGAGCGGATCGAGGGATAGCGGACGGCCGGAGGGACCCGCCGCCCCGCCGCGGGCGGCGACGCTCAGTTCACTCCGACCCGGACCGCGGCCCCGTCGTCCCCGACGGCGACCCGTCGGCGTCGACCGGAGCCGTCCCCCCGTCGGATCCCGGCTCGTAGTCGTGGCCGAGGACCAACGCGACCGCGTTCGCCGCCAACAGCGCCGCCACCACGGCCAGTCCGGCGGGGGTGCGGGGGACGAAGAACAGCGCGATCAGCGACACGAACGGGAGGACGACGGCCGCCCAGAACGCCACCGCGGTGACGGTGAGTTCCGGGCGGCCGTCCGGGTGCCAGGTCCGGTCGGGGATCGGGAGACTGTCTCGGGAGGGGAGCCGGTCGGAGCTCCGAGGGCCGTCGATCGAGGGGAGCCGCTCCCGGAGGTCGCTCCGGCGGGTCGCGGCGTCCCGCTCCGGAGGGCGGCGTCGCGGCGGGGGAGCGGTCTCGTCGTCGGGCGGGGACATGCCACGCGGGAGGACGCGCTCGCAACGGTTAGGTACACGGCGGGTACCCCGTCCCGCCGGAGGTGTAACCGCGGGCTACCGGTCGGGTCCGCGGGCTCGCCGGCGCCGGCGGGGCCGAGGGAGAGCGGCAGCGTCGGGGTGACACGGACGTACCCGTCGCCGGGACGACGGCGGATCGAATCCCTGGCACACATCCGAAAGACATACTCGGCGCACCCGACACCCTCGCGTATGGACGCCTACGAGCTGATCACCCGGAACGCGACCGAGGTGGTCACCGACGAGGAGGTACACGCGCTAGCCGAGGAGCCCGAGGGCAAGCGGGTGTACGTCGGCTACGAGCCGTCCGGCGTCCTCCACATCGGGCACATGCTGACGGCGACCAAGCTCATCGACCTCCAGGAGGCGGGCTTCGAGGTGGTGGTCCTCCTCGCGGACGTGCACGCCTATCTCAACGACAAGGGGACGTTCGCGGAGATCCGCGAGACGGCCGAGCGGATGCGCGACCAGTTCCTCGCGTACGGGCTCGACGCCGACGCGACCGAGTTCGTCTACGGCTCGGAGTTCCAGCTGGACGAGGAGTACGTCCTCGACACCCACGAGCTGGAGCTGTCGACGACGCTCAACCGGGCGCAGCGCGCGATGGCGGAGATCCAGGGCGGCGACACCGCGAAGGTGAGCCACCTGGTGTACCCGCTGATGCAGGCGCTGGACATCGTCTACCTCGACCTCGACCTCGCGGTGGGCGGGCTGGACCAGCGCAAGGTCCACATGCTCCACCGCGAGCAGGTGCCCGCGATGGACGGAGAGAGCGACCACCGCTACGAGGCGCGCCCCTGCATCCACACGCCGATCCTCGCGGACCTGGACACCGGCGTCGGCAAGATGTCCTCCTCCTCGGGCACCACAATCTCGATGGAGGACTCGACGGCGGACATCGAGGAGAAGATCAACGGGGCGTTCTGCCCGCCCACGCGCGACCCCGACCCCGACGACGAGGGCAACGAGCGGGAGAACCCGGTGCTGGAGATCTTCGAGTACTCCGTGTTCCCGCGGTTCGAGACCGTCGTCGTCGAGCGGCCCGAGGAGTACGGCGGCGACCTGACGTACGACGAGTACGAGTCGCTGGCGGCGGACCTGGAGTCGGGGGAGCTCCACCCCGCGGACGCGAAGGGCGCGCTCGCCGACTACCTCGACCGGCTCATCGCCCCCGGCCGCGAGGTGCTCCGGGAGCTGGACGGGGAGTAGTTCGGAGAAACCGGACGGGACATCTCCGACGGACGATACGACCGGAGGGGGCGATACCGACGGACGCTCCGGCCGACGGGCGGCGACCGCGCGGGCGGTCGCGCGGTCACGCCGCGGCGGCGGGCGGGCGGCGACGGTCAGCCCTCGATGGGGATCGCCGTGCCGCTGGGGGCGGCGCCGGTGACGGCCGGGAGCGTCACCTCGAGGACGCCGTTCTCGTAGCGGGCGGAGATGGCGTCCTCGTCGACCTCGCGCGGGAAGCGGAAGCGTCGGTGGTACGTCTTCTTCCGGCCGCGCTCCTCGTCGGTGTGTTCGGCCGCGACGTTCAGGACGCCCTCGTCCCACGTGAGGTCGATCTCCTCCCGGTCGAAGCCGGGCATGTCGATGGTGAGGACGAACTCGCCGTCCTCCTCGTACAGTTCGTAGTCGGTACCGCCGAAGCCGCCCTGGCCGAACAGCCGGGACGGCAGGTCGAGACCCTGCATCCAGGAGCTCGCCGTGTTACTGGGGAGCGCCATGGCTGTTCACCTCGAATCCAGTTATTGATTGTTCGTGCTTCTATAAAAATGTTTTGTCCCCGAAAATGGGCGCTCCGGCGATCCCGCCGGGGCGACCGATCCCGGGAGCAGGGGGCCGACACCGGCAGCAGGACGACACCCGCGGCCGTCGCCCCTACGCGAAGCCGAACTGGCGAAGCAGATTGGTCGCGAGCCCCTTGACGACGAGTCCGGTGCCCACCAGCACGAGCGCGAGACCAGCGGCGACGACCGGAGCCGACCACGCGACGAGCGCGAGGCCGGCGAGCAGCAGCACGGCGCCGGCGACGCCGGCGGTGCCGAGTCTATCGATCATACCCGGTCGTCGGCGGTGGGCCTCAAAAGGCCGGCGGGTCGGTCCTCACGGCCGTGCCTCGAACGCGCCGAACAGCCCCTGCAGGACGAGCGGGCCGTCGGCCGTCTCGGCGGCGAACCGCTCGCGCAGGCGGTCGGCGGCCGCGGGCCCGAACTCGGGCACGCCGGCGAACTCGCGCATGGACGCGAGGTAGGCGACGAGCGCGTCGGGGTCGTCGACGACGGCCGACGAGTCGAGCGTGTGGAGGCGCACGTCGTCGAATGCCCGTTCCAGCGCCGCGCGGCCGTTCTCGACGACGAACGTCGACCCCGCGTTCGGCGGCGTCACGTCGTCGTCGAGCGTCTCGTCGGCGATCTCGAACAGCCGACGCTTGCTCCGCCGGGTCCTCGCCGTCGCGTAGAGCACGCCGTCCCCGGCGAGCACCCGCCGCAGTTCGCGGACGGCCGCGTCGAGGTCCGGGACGTGATACAGCATCTGGTTGGCGAACGCGACGTCCGCGGCGCCGTCCCGGACCGGCACGGCGCCCGCCTCGGCGACGGCGTAGCGGACGACGGGAGCCCCGTCGGGGGAGGTCCCGGCGTCGCCGGCGGCGTGACGGACCCCCGCGTCGACGCCGGCCTCGCGCAGTCGGTCGCGGGCGTCCCGGACCATTCCGGGGGAGACGTCCGTGAGCACCGCCTCGACGCCGCCCGGGATCCGGTCCGCGTTCGCGGCCCACAGCGACCCGTTCCCGCAGCCGACCTCCACGACGGTCCCCTCAGCCGGGACCTCGACGTGGTCGAACAGCCAGCGGTGCGGGTGGCGGTCGGCCGTCGAGAACCGCTCGTTGAACGAACCGCGGTCGGCGAGCGACGACGCGTCGGCGTACTGAGCGACGAGGTCTTCGTCGGCCGGTGGCATATCCCGGGTCGCGCCGCCGCCGGCAAAACGGTTCGGGACGGCCCGCGGTGCTCCCGGACGGGGCGACTGGACGCCGGTGAACGGGGAGAGCGCCGTGCGGACCCGCCGTCCGCGCCGGTCCGTTCCCGCCGAGTTTAACTGTCGGACGCGAGAACACAGGAGTATGAGCGACGGCGACGGGACGGGTCGAAAGAACCTCAGGATGCCTGACGACGACGAAGTGTTCGCCGAGGTGACCGAGATGCTCGGCGCCAACCGCGTGAAGGTGCGGTGTCTCGACGGCGTCGAGCGCACCGCGCGCATCCCCGGCCGGATGCAGAAGCGCACCTGGATCCGCGAGGGCGACATCGTCCTCGTGAGCCCGTGGGACTGGCAGGACGAGAAGGCGGACATCGAGCACCGCTACGAGAGCCAGGAGGCCGACCAACTCCGCGAGGAGGGCCACATCTGAGCCGGGTGGGGCGCCGGGGCGACCGCTCCAGTTCGGCCTCCGCCCCCTCCCCTCAGACGACCGCCGGGATCGTCGCCGCGGCGGCGCTCGTCGCGACGCCGACGACGATCGAGTAGGTGAAGTTCACGAGCGTCCCCGCGAGGTACCACGTGGTGTCGCCGCTGGTCATGTCCTCGCGCCTGACGATCGACTTCGCGGCGAACACCAGCCCCAGCGCGGTGTAGGCGCCCACGAACACCAGCGTGAGCACGAGCACGTTCTCGCACTTGCCGATCACGCGGCCGGTATCGCGCTGGTCGGCGTCGATCCCGGACGACAGGTCGGTGCCGGTCCAGCGTTCGAGGAAGTAGCCCACCACGGGGGAACTCGTCGCGAGCAGCGCCACGTACCCCGCGAGGTACACCGTCCCGACGACGAGCACGTCTCCGACGGTCGCCGCGGAATCGGGCGACGTCGACAGTCCGACCTGCATCGTTCTCGTCGCTCGGTTCGGCTCGTAATCAACGATCCGGTTCGGCGCCCAGCGCCCGCTCGATCCGGGCCTCGGCCCGCCTGACGCGGTCGTAGCGAGCGGCCGAGAGCGTCTTCGACACCGCCTGCGTGCTCACGCCGAGCGCCTCGGCGACGGCCGTCTGCGTCTCGTGTCGGCGGTAGGCCCGCACGACCTCTGCCTGGCGATCGGTCCACTCCTCGCGGACCGCGAGGGCGAGATCGCCCGCGGCCGTCGCGAGGTCGTCGGCGCGCGCGTCCCCGGTGTCGACGAGAAAGGCGCCGCCCGCGTCGGTTAGCTCCGCCAGCGCCTCGTCGGCGCGGTGGAACGCCGGCCCGTCCATCGCGGTCACGTCGCTCGCGCCGGGGTTCACGTCGACCGCGCCCGCGACGACGGCGTAGCGGGCGACCGTCGGGTGGAGCCGCTCCTGGATCGTCCGCACGACCCCGTAGGCGACCCCGGGGTCGCGAAGCGTCCCGCCGAACTCGTCGGCGCCCTTGATCGGCGCGAACGCCGCGCCGACGGCGTCGGCGTACTCCTCGTTGACCGCCGCCAGCGCCTCCTCGATCCGGTCGCGCAGCGCCTCGCGGTCCGGATCGCTCCGGGAGTCGACCACGTCGCCCAGAACCACGTGCGTCCGTTCGGTCCCGTTCACTGGTGCTTCGTCTCCCGACAACAGGACACAACCATAAATAGTTGACTCTGGTATTATCAACTAAATATGGTTGAACTATGGACGGGCCGGACGGAGTCGGGTCGCGGCCGGATCGCGGCGGAACCGTCGCGTCGTCGGCCACGGGTGCCGGTGCTTTTCACGCCCGGGTGCGTACACGGGGACAGATGACCGGAGAGTTCGGGTTCGTCGAGCCCGACGAGGCGGACGCGCCGGGCGACGAGTGGGAGGACCTCGACGTCGACGAGATCGCACGGACCGAGGCAGACCGCATCGCCCGCAGACAGGACGACGAGTTCGACGAGTTCCGCAAGCGGATCAAGGACACCGAGCAGTTCAAGGTGGAGGCGTCGGTGTTCGACGACGCCACTCTGGCGGCCCTCTACAAGCTCACCCGCGACGGCCACATCGTCGCGTTCGGCGGCCCGATCTCGACCGGCAAGGAGGCGAACGTCTACGAGGCGCTGGGCGCCGACGACCGCGAGGTGGCCGCGAAGGTGTACCGGATCAACACCTCGAACTTCCGGCACATGCGCGACTACCTCGAGGGGGACCCCCGCTTCGAGGGCATCGGCTCCGACAAGAAGAAGGTCGTCCTCGCGTGGGTGCGCAAGGAGTTCGCGAACCTCTCGCGCGCCCGGAAGGCCGGCGTGCGGGTGCCCGAGCCGATCGCCGTCCAGCGAAACGTCCTCGTGATGGAGCTGGTCGGACACGCCGACGACCGCGCCCGCCGGCTCGCGGAGGTCGACGTGGAGAACCCCGAGACCGCCTACGAGGTGGTCCGCGAGTACATGCGCCGGCTCTACTCCGCGGGGCTGATCCACGGCGACCTCTCGGAGTACAACCTCATCATCCACGAGGGGGAGCTGGTCGTCATCGACCTGGGACAGGCGGTGACGGTCCACCACCCAAGCGCCGAGGAGTTCCTCCGGCGCGACTGCCGCAACGTCGCCTCCTTCTTCTCCCGGCAGGGGCTCGACGTCGAGGGCGAGGCGGTGCGCGAGTACGTCACGGCGCCGGATCCGGAGCCGGCGGCCGAGCCCGACCCCGACACCGACCCGAACCCGGCCGACCGCGCCGGCGACGGGGACGGGTAGCCGCGAGGGATCGCGCCGACCGACACTGCCAAGCGCCCCGCCGTTCACCCGTCCGACATGAGCGACCGCGACGGGCCGGCGGGGTCGGACGACGACCGGGGCGCGGTCGACGACGACACCGTCGACCCCGCGGCCGACGCGTTCGACCCGGCGGCGGCGTTCGCCCTCCTCGGCGACGCGACGCGCCTGCGCATCCTCAGGGAGCTGTGGGAGGCCCAGCGCGACGCCGACGACCTCGGCGGCGGCGGCGTCCCGTTCGAGACGCTCCGCGACCGCGCCGGCGTCGACGACTCGGGACGGTTCAACTACCACCTCGGGAGGCTGACCGACCGCTTCGTCGAGCGGACCGACGGGGGGTACCGACTACGCTTCGCGGGGAGCCGCGTCGTCGGGGCGCTCCTGGAGGGGACGTACGCGCCGGGCGACGACCTGACGATGCCGGTCGACGGCGCCTGCTGGGCCTGCGAGGGCGACCTCGAACTCCGCTACGCCGACGAGCGGGTGCACGTCCGGTGCGCCGACTGCGGCGTCGACACCACCGACTTCGGCTGTCCGCCGGGCGTGCTGGCGGGCCGGCCGGCCGAGGAGGTCCCGCGGGTGGTGGACACGCACCTCCGGACGCTGCTTGCGCGGGCGCGTCGCGGAATCTGTCCCAACTGTTCGGGCCCGATGCGCGTCTCGGTCGGTCCGGCGGGAGCGGCGCCCGAGCGGCGGGACGACGACGCCGAAGCGGCCGAGGACGAGGACGCGCCGGTGGCGACCGTCCGCTGTGATCGGTGCGGCGACCGCATCCGCGCCGGGCTGCCCACGGTGCTGTTCGACCGGCCGGCCGTGACCGCGTTCTGCTACGACCGCGGCCTCGACCCCGAGGCGAAACCGCTGTGGGTGGTACTCGACGGTCTCGACGCGGAGGCGACCGCGCTCGGCGGCGACCCCTACCGCGCGAGCGTCACCTTCCACGCCGGCGACGACGCGCTGACGGTGACGGTCGACGCCGACGGCGCCGTCGTCGCCGTCGAGGAGACGGCCTGAACGGCGAGGTCGACGGAGCGGGGAACGCCGACGGTCGACGGATCCCCGACAGAAGCGGCGTTCTGCGGGCACCCCGACAGAAGTGTCATTCTGCGACAGTATATCCGGCGGGCGCGCCTGCCGACGGGTATGCGATCACTCCGCTCCAACCGGGCGTTCCGGCGACTGTTCGCCGGGCGGCTGGTGACGAACGCCGGCGACAGCCTGTATGCGGTCGCGGCGATGTGGCTCGTGTACGACCTCACGGGTTCGACGGCGTACACCGGGCTGGCGGGCGCGCTCACGATGGGGCCGCAGCTGCTGCAGGCGTTCGTCGGCCCGCTCGTGGACCGCTGGCCGCTCCGGCGGCTGCTCGTGAGCACCCAGCTCGTGCAGGCGGTGGTCGTCCTCGCGGTGCCGGCGGCGTGGACGCTCGGCGTCCGCTCGGTCGAGCTGGTGCTCGTCGTCGTGCCGGCGCTCTCGCTGGTAAACCAGTTCGTCTACCCGGCGCAGTCGGCCGCCCTCCCGCGGATCGTCGACGACGACGAGTTGGCCGACGCGAACGCGGCGTTCTCGTTCGCCTACCAGGGCGCGGACCTGGTGTTCAACGGGCTCGCCGGGGCGCTCATCGCGCTCGTGGGCGCGGTGGCGTTGTACGCGATCGACTCGCTGACGTTCCTCGCGGCGGCCGTGCTGTTCGCGGGCGTCGTCGTCCCCCGGGCGGGGGCCGGCGACGTTCGCGGGTCCGCCGACGGCGACGCGGACGCCGAGGTCGACGGCGTCGAGCCGGTTCGCGAGGCCGCGGCGGCGACGCCGGAACCGACGGCCGACGGCGGGGAGCCGACGGCCTACCGCGACCGGCTGGCGGCGGGCGTCGCGTTCGTTCGGGGGACGCCGCTGGTGTGGATGCTGGGCGGCGGCGTGTTGGCGAACGGCCTGCTGGGCGCGACGATGGCCGTGCTGCCCGCGTTCGCCGACGGCCTGGGGGGCGCGGGCGCGTACGGAACGATCCGGGCGGCGACGGCGGCGGGGCTGCTCGTCGGCGCGCTGGCCGGCGGGCGGCTGGCGCGGGTCGGCTTCGCGCGGGTGTGGGTGACGGGCTTCGCGGTCGCCGCCGTCGCGTGGGCGGCGGCGCTGGTCGCCCCGACGCTCGCGGCGACGGCCGCGCTGCTGGCGGTCGCGCTCGTGCCGGTCGGCGTCACGAACGTCCTCGCGGCGACGATGATCCAGCGGATGGTTCCCGACGACTTCCTCGGGCGGGTGAGCGCCCTCCTCGGGTCGGCCTCGGTGGCGGTGATGCCGGTCGGCTCGCTCGCGGGCGGACTGCTGGGCGAGACCGTCGGCGTGTGGGCGACGATGGCGCTCGGGGCCGTGGGGCTGGCGTCGGTCGCCGTGTACGTCCTCGCGGTGCCGTCGCTTCGGCGGCTCCCGCCCGTCGCCGAGGCGACGACGCTGGAGGCGTAGCCGGTCGGCGAGTGGCTCGTCCGGATCCGCCGCGATCCGCCGCGGACGGCCCGTGCGGGCGTGTGACGCGGCGGGTTCCCGAGGGAACCCTTAACCGCGTCCGGCCGGAAATCGGGTGTATGCAGCACGTGAAGGTTCCGCAGGACCGCATCGGCGTGCTCATCGGCGAGGGCGGCGAGACGATGCGGGAGATCGAGGAGCGCGCCGAGGTCCGGCTGGACATCGACTCCGAGTCGGGCTCGGTCGCCATCGACGCCGTCGGCGACCCGGTCTCCGGGCTCGTCGCGCCCGACATCGTCCGCGCCATCGGGCGCGGGTTCACCCCCGAGTCCGCCCTGTCGCTGTTGGAGCACGACCTGCGACGGTTCGAGTTGGTCGACCTGGCCGCCGAGACGCGAAACAAGAACGACCTCCAGCGCCAGAAGGGCCGCCTCATCGGCGAGAACGGCCGCACGCGCGAGCTGATGGAGGACCTCTCGGGCGCCGAGGTCGTCATCAAGGGCACCACCCTTGGCGTCATCGGCCAGCCCGAGGAGGTCGAGGCCGTCCGCCGCGCGACGGGGATGATCCTCGACGGCGCCCCCCACGGCGCCGTCTACTCGTTCCTCGAGCGCAAGCACAACGAGATCCACGGCGCGCCCGACCTCTCGACTCCCTCGGGAAGCGCCGAGGAGCCGCGGTGAGCCGGTAGCCGCGGGAGCGCCGCCCCCAGCCGCCCGGGTCCGCGGGTCCGATCCGACCCGACCCGCTCCGGTCCCGTTCGGTCCCGTTCCCGCAGGTCCCGTTCTCACGTCGCCCGCAGCCGCGGCGCCACGAACGCCTCCACGCGCCCGCGGCCGTCCGCGACCTCGTACTCGACGCCGAGTGGTGCCTCCCGACCGAGGGTGACGCGCACGTCCGTCCCCGACGGGACCGCGCGCTCGATGCACTCCAGATACGACAGCGAGAACAGCGACTCGGCCTCGCCCGCCTCGAACGCCGCCGCCTCCTCGGCGGGCACGACGAACCGCACGTCGTCGGTGTCGCCGTCGGCCGACGCGACGAACGCGCCCTCGCCGGGGTCGACGCCGAGCGAGAGGTGGTCGGCGACCATCCCCGCGGCCGTCACGACCCGCCCCACGGTCTCGCCGGGGAGCGTCAGCGCCGCGGTGTGCTCGAAGCCCAGTTCCTCGACCTCGGGCGGACCACGGACGCTCTCGGGGTCGAACAGCCCCATCGCGTACTCCAGTTCGCCGGCGACGACGTGGAGCCGGAACCGCTCCGGATCGAACGCGAGCGTCACCGGGTCGTCGCCGTCGGCCGTCCCGAGGACCTCCCGGAGCCGGTTCACGTCGACGCCGACGGTCGTGCCGTCGGCCTCGTAGGCCGCCGCCGCCGACGCCGACAGCTCCACCTCCACGGCCGCGACCGTCGCGGGGTCCATCGCGGCCGCCCGGATCCCGTCGGGACCGAACGTCAGCCGACACTCGTCCACGAGCGACCCGACCGCCGCGAGCAGGGGGATCGAGCGTCCCCGCCCGCACCCGTACCCTGACCGGCGCCCCGTCCGGGACGGCCGGAGTCTGTCCGTCCGACGCCTCCGTCGTCTCGGTCGTGTCCGTCGTGTCCGTCGTGTCCGACATCGGCGGATCGGCGTCCTGTCGGGGCATAAGTATTTTTGCGATCGAACGGATAGATACTTCGTATCGAGTTATGAAGTTATATATGGTTCTATTTCATACCCCGTTTTAGATTATGAGCGGCGAGCGCGAACGGGGGATACTCAGCCCGGCGGACCGGGCGTACCTCCGCGGGGAGACGGAGTTCGCGAGCGTGCAGTCCGAGCGGAACGCGCGGGCGCGCATCCGCGACAGGGTACACGCGGGGCTGTACGACTTCGAACTGCTGGTGGAGCGCCTCGCCGAGCGGGACCGACGGCTGGTGTTCGAGGACCGCCTCGACCGCGAGGGGACCGCCGCCTTCGACGCGCTGGTCTCGGCGGTGGCGTTCCTCTACCGCGGCGTCGACGACACCGACCTCGACTTCGAGACCGTGCTCTCGGAGGGGATCAACCTCGCGGAGGCGGGCGAGGGGCGCGCGGCGACCGTCGACCTCGACGTGACGTTCCGGGCGCTGAGCGTCGCCGAGGTGCGCCGGAAGATGCACGAGGGGGAGCCGCTGTCGCTGACGGAACTGGCGTTCGCGGACACCCGGACCGAGATATCCGGCGACGAGTTCGCCGAATACGTCCGCGACGGCCACGACGACGGGGTCGTCGACGATGCCGGCGTCGGCGACGGCCGGATCCAGTCGCGGGTCACGGACTTCTGACGCCGCGGGGCCGCCGGGATCGTATATAAAGAATTCGTGACAAGCCATCACACACGGCCAAATCCGGGTCGTGCGACGCGTTGACGAACCGCTGCCGAAACATACTTATAGAATCGAAAACAATCAGGGAGTGACTCATGTCTCAGCGCCAGCGGATGGGCAACCAGCCCATGATCGTACTCTCGGAGGACAGCCAGCGAACGTCGGGCAAGGACGCCCAGTCGATGAACATCACGGCCGGCAAGGCCGTCGCCGAGTCCGTTCGGACCACCCTCGGTCCGAAAGGGATGGACAAGATGCTCGTCGACTCCTCGGGCGGCGTCGTCGTCACGAACGACGGCGTGACCATCCTGAAGGAGATGGACATCGACCACCCGGCGGCCAACATGATCGTCGAGGTCTCCGAGACCCAGGAGGACGAGGTCGGAGACGGCACGACGACGGCCGTCGTCATCGCCGGCGAGCTCCTCGACCAGGCCGAGGAGCTCATCGACTCGGAGGTCCACCCGACGACCATCGCCCAGGGCTACCGTCAGGCCGCCGAGAAGGCCAAGGAGGTCCTCACCGAGGACGCCATCGAGGTCACCGCCGACGACCGCGAGACGCTCGAGAAGATCGCCTCGACGGCGATGACCGGCAAGGGCGCCGAGTCCGCCCGCGACACGCTCGCGGAGCTCGTCGTCGACGCCGTCCTCGCCGTCCGCGACGACGACGGCACCGTCGACACCGACAACGTCTCCGTCGAGACGGTCGTCGGGGGCGCCATCGGTAACTCCGAGCTCATCGAGGGCGTCATCGTCGACAAGGAGCGCGTCGACGAGAACATGCCCTACGCCGTCGAGGACGCCAACGTCGCCCTCTTCGACGGCGCCATCGAGGTCAAGGAGACCGAGATCGACGCCGAGGTCAACGTCACCGACCCCGACCAGCTCCAGCAGTTCCTCGACCAGGAGGAGCAGCAGCTCAAGGAGATGGTCGACAAGCTGGTCGACGTCGGCACGGACGTCGTCTTCGTCGGCGACGGCATCGACGACATGGCCCAGCACTACCTCGCGCAGGAGGGCATCCTCGCCGTCCGCCGCGCGAAGGACTCCGACCTGCAGCGGCTGGCCCGCTCGACGGGCGGCCGCGTCGTCGCCAACCTCGACGACATCACCGAGGACGACCTCGGCTTCGCGGGCTCGGTCGCCCAGAAGGACATCGGCGGCGACGAGCGCATCTTCGTCGAGGACGTCGAGGACGCCAAGAGCGTCACGCTCGTCCTCCGCGGCGGCACCGAGCACGTCGTCGACGAGGTCGAGCGCGCCATCGAGGACTCGCTGGGCGTCGTCCGCACGACGCTGCAGGACGGGCAGGTGCTCCCCGGCGGCGGCGCCCCCGAGACGGAGCTGGCGCTGCGGCTGCGTGACTTCGCCGACTCCGTCGGCGGCCGCGAGCAGCTGGCCGTCGAGGCGTTCGCCGACGCGCTGGAGGTCATCCCGCGCACCCTCGCCGAGAACGCGGGCCTCGACCCGATCGACTCGCTGGTCGACCTGCGCGCCCGCCACGACGGCGGCGAGTTCGGCGCCGGCCTCGACGCCTACACCGGCGACGTGATCGACATGGACGCCGAGGGCGTCGTCGAGCCGCTCCGCGTCAAGACGCAGGCCATCGAGTCCGCCACCGAGGCGGCGACGATGATCCTCCGCATCGACGACGTCATCGCCGCCGGCGACCTGAAGGGCGGCGGCTCCGACGACGACGACGAGCCCGCCGGCGGCCCCGGCGGCGCCGGCGGCATGGGCGGCATGGGCGGTATGGGCGGCATGGGCGGCGCGATGTGAAGTAGGCTCACAGCCACCCACCCCAGCCACCCGCCGACGCCGACACGCACCGCCCCCCGACCGATCCTCGATTCTTTCGACGCTTCCCCCGGTAGCGACGGCGCCGGCGGTCCCTTTTCAGTCCCCGTCGCGTACGGCCGGAGGACCGTGACCGCGACCGTCCGCCCGGCCCGCGACGCCGACCTCCCGTCGCTGGTCCTGCTCGCCCGCGAGCACGGCGGCAGCGAGGCGCCCCCCGAGGCCGTCCGCGAGCGGTACCGGGCGCACCCGGACCTGTTCGTCGTCGCCGTCGCCGCCGACGGCGTCGTCGTCGGGGAGGCACACGGGCGACCGCGGCGGCCCGAGGAGGACCCGACCGGCGAGGGTCCGGACGCGGTCGTGCTCGACCGGATCGCGGTTGTGCCGGACCGACGCGACGAGGGCGTCGGCCGACGGCTCCTCGCCGAGTTCGAGGAGCACGCGGCCGGGCACGCCCCGCGGGTCGAGGTCGCCGCCGCGGGCGAAGTGGAGTGGTTCTACCGCGCGTGCGGCTACGAGCCCTGGGCGGTGCTGGTGCAGGGGGCCGATCCCGACCCCGCCGGGGCCCGCCGGCGCGTCGACGACGGCGACCGGGTCCTCGGAGGACGCCGCGTCGACGGCGAGTCCCGGCTCTACGTCGAGCCGTCGGCGTTCGCGGAGGGGACAGCCGAGCGACTGGTCGACCGACTCGACGCGCGCTCGGCGAACACGCTGTACCGGAAGCGGGTTCGGTAGACCGTCCGCTCAGATCCCGGGCACGACGCCGCCGAGCACGAGCACGAGCGCGACGGTGAGCACGAACAGGCCGAGCGAGAACACCCGCAGGCGCGCCCGACGGCTCCGGGCCACGTCCGGGAGGTCCCCGGCCGACCCGCGGCCGGGCGACGCGCCGCCGTCGAAGCCGAGGAGGCCGCGGTGCTGTTCGCGCCCGCGGTCGGCCTCCGGGGGGCGCATCCCGCCGGTGTCGGCGGCGGTCACGGCGACCAGCGCGGCCGCCGCGCCCATCGACAGCGCGAGGACGGCGAGCCCCGGGTCCCAGCCGAGCAGCCACGCGAGCCCCACCGCGGCGGCGACGCTGCCGACGGGGTAGGCGACCCCGACACGCGCGTACGCCAGCGCCCGCCGTCGGTCCATGTGCGCCGGTCCGGGCGGCGGACCGATAGCCGTTGCGCTGTCGCGTCGCGAGCGCGCCGCGACGACCGCGACCGTCGCCGGCCGACCCCGCCCGCGATGGGTTTTCCCCCCCGTGTCGACACCAGGTGGTATGAGCAGAGAATTGGACGGCGCCGCGGGCGGCAGCTCCGACGGGACGGCCGACGGCGGATCGGCGTTCGGTCGCGACGACGCCCGCGCGGTCGCCGACGCCCACGCCGACGCGCTCGCGTCGCTCCGGGACGCGCTCGACGGCGACGGGGACCCCGTCGACCGCGACGCCGTCGGCGACTGGCGGACGCTGTTCCCCGGCGCGGTCGTGACGCCCGCCGATCCCCGGTACGGCGAGGCCCGGCGCGTCTGGAACGGCCTGTGCGAGGCGTTCCCGGCGGCCGTCGCCTACCCCGCCACCCCAGAGGGCGTCGCGCGCGTCGTCGGGACCGCGCGGGCGACGGGGCTGGGGATCGCCACCCGGTCGGTCGGACACTCCTCGGTCGGCACCGCCGTCGGCGACGGCGTCCTCGTGTGCGACGTGGGGTCGATGCGCCGGGTAGACGTGGACCCGGCGGCCGGCACCGCGACCGTCGAACCGGGGGTCACCATCGGCGAGCTCGACGCCGCGACGACCGAGCACGGCCTCGCGACGCCCCAGGGCGTCGCCCCCGAGGTGGGCGTGGCCGGCCTGACGCTCGGCGGCGGGACGGGCTACCTCTCGCGGGCGCACGGCCTCGCGTGCGACCGTCTCGCCCGCGTCGACCTCGTGACGGCCGCGGGGGACAACGCGGGGGCGAGCGCGGACGCCAACCCTGACCTGTTCCGGGCGGTCCGGGGCGCCGGCGGCGACTTCGGAGTCGCCGTCGAACTGGAGTTCGACCTCGTTCCGGTCCCCGAGGAACTGGCGATGTGCGACACGTGGTTCCCGGTCGACGACGCCGAGGACGTCGCCGCGCTCCTCCGCGCGTACCGCCGGCACCAGCGCGAGGCCCCGCGGGAGACGAACGTGTCGCCGTACGTGACGCGCGTCCCCGACGACCCGTCGTTCCCGGACGACCGCGCGGGCGACCTCGCGCTGTGCGTCCTCGGCGCCCACGCCGGCCCGCCCGCCGAGGGCGAGCGCGCGCTCGCGCCGTTCCGCTCGCTCGGCGCGAGCGACGCGGACCCGCTGTTCGACCACGCCGAGCGGGTGCCGTACGTCGACCTCCAGGCGTACCTCGGCGGCGGGTCGCCCGCCGGCGACCGCTACTACTGGACGTCCGTCGCCGTCGAGACGTTCACGGACGACCTGGTCGACCTCGTCGCCGGGCGGATGGCCGCGCTCCCCGGCCCCCGCGACACCGTCGTCGTCTGGCCGCTGGGCGGCGCGGTCGCGGACCTCGGCCCGGCGGAGACGGCGGTGCCCGAGCGCGACGCCGAAGTCGTGCTCAACTTCGAGGCGCAGTGGGCCGACCCGGCCGACGACTGCGCGCACCTGTCGTGGGCGCGCGAGTCCGTCGACCGGGTCCGCGCGGTCGGCGAGGCCGCCGGCGAACTCCCGAACTTCTCGGGGACCGAGCGCGGCCCCGACGCCGCCCGGGACGTGTACGCCGACAACTACGGCTGGCTCCGGGAGGTGAAGGAATCGTGGGACCCCGACGGCGTGTTCGCCCCGAGCGGACGCCTGTGAGCCGTCGGCGACTGGGAACGTCCGTCGCACGGCCGACGGATCGTTCACGCTCGATCATTCGTTTGGCGGCCTCTACCATCCGATATCCAGGGAACGAGGTTATCCGTCCGGAGAACCTACCGTAGGTATGGACGACCCCTCCACGCGGACCCGACGACCGCCCCCCAAGAACACGCTGTTCTGTCCCGCCTGCGAGCACGCGGCACCGGCGGACGGTGACTGGATCGCGCACGACCGCGACGGCGGCGAGGCGCTGACCTGCCCCGACTGCGGCGCGCTCGTCGTCGTCCGGCGGACGCCCGGCGCGGTGCCGGCCTGAGCCGCCGGCGACGCCCGGGTCCCGGCGCTCTCACGCGTCGACGTGGTCGACGATCTCCTCGACGGTGTCCCAGTGTTCGCGGGCGCGATCAGTCGGGAGGTAGACGGCGCCGTAGTCGGACCCGCTCGCGCGGACGACGTCGTTGCGCGAGAGCACGTCGAGGTGGTGTCTGACCGTCTTGTACGCGAGATCCAGATCCGACGCCAGCCGGTTGGCGTTCCGCGGACGCTCCGCGAGCGCCCGCAGTATCCGCGCCCGGTTCGGTCCCCCCCGGGTCCCGGCGAGCACCTGCCACAGGACCGCCTCCATCGGAGACCGACAGGGACTCCTCGCGGGTAAGCGCACCGACACCGGCGGTCGGCCTGCACGAACGCTCGGTGCGCCGGCGTGCCCGGAGGTCGGCGCCGACGGCGTCAGCGGGAGCGGCGTGATCGCCGGCGTCGGCGCGAACGCGGACGCGGACCGTCAGTCGTCCCCGCCGCCGCGGCTGCGCCCGCGGCCGCCGCCGGGAGCGTCCTCGTGCGGGCCGCGTCCACCGTCGTCGTCCGCGTCTTCGTCGTCCGGCCCGTCGCCGCGCGGCGGCGCGCCCGCGTCGAGCGTCGGGGCGAGCCCGAACGCCTCGTCGGCGGGCTCGTCGTCGGGCGTCAGGTAGCCGAGCGCGAACACGGTGTACGTCGACCGACCCTCGAGTTCGACGTCCTCCGCCTCGAACACCACCTCGCCGTCGTCGTCCTCCGTGTCCGGGCGCACCTCCACGTCGTAGGACCCGGTCGGGACGACGGCGTAGCCGCTCGACCCGCCGAAGGCGACCCCGTCGAACAGGGTGAGCGCCCCGTCGTCGACGGTCACGTCGACCGCCGGAGCGTCCGGCGAGGCGTGGATCGCCCGGACGCGCGCCTCGTCGTCGCCGACGTTCGCGCCGTTGGTGTCCTCGAACAGCGAGACGGTGAACGCCGTGTCGTCGCTCGATACCTCGCCGAGGGCGACGGCGGTGTAGTCCTCGCCGTCGAGGTCGACGTCCGCGGGGCCGAACACCGTCGTGTCCGTCCCCGAGACGGTCACCGCCACCTCGTACTCGCCGGTCGGTAGTTCGAGGTAGTCCGTCACCTCCCGGAACGCCAGCCCCTCGACGGCGACGTCGCCGTCCACGAGCACGTCCACGGCCGGCGCGTCCGGCGAGGCGTGGGCCACGCGCAGGCCCGCCTCCCCGTCGTCGCCGTCGTCGCCCGCGGCGGCGCCGACGCCGCCGATCAGCAGCGCGGTTCCGGTCGCTACGCCCCCCAGCACGGTTCGTCTCGTCGTCTCTGTCATACCGTCGGAAGGTACCTCGCAAGTGAACGGTATGAAGAATATGGCAAAAGAGACCCAATTCTCCCTAGACATCGGCGGGTACGGCCGTCGGCGTCGTCGCCACCCTGGGAGCATCGCGGCCGGGTCGCCGCCACGCGTGCCTTGAAACGGCCGGCGGCCGTCGGGCCCGGTATGCGCGCAGCAGTGTTTCACGGCCCCGGGGACGTCCGGGTCGAGGAGGTCGACAAGCCCGAGATCGAGAACCCGACCGACGCCATCGTCCGCGTGACCCACACCGCGATCTGCGGGTCGGACCTGTGGTTCTACCGCGGGGAGAGCGACCGCGACGCCGGCACGGGCGTCGGGCACGAGCCGATGGGGGTCGTCGAGGAGGTCGGCGAGGACGTGCGCTCGGTCGAGCCGGGCGACCGCGTGCTCGCCCCGTTCGCCATCTCCTGTGGGTCCTGCGAGTTCTGTCGCAAGGGGATCCACACCTCGTGTGAGCACCGCGACTCGTGGGGCGGCGACAACGGCGGCGCCCAGGGGGAGTTCGTCCGCTCGACGCACGCCGACGGCACGCTCGTCCGGGTGCCCGACCGCTACGCCGACGACGAGGACGCGCTCCGCTCGCTGCTCCCGCTCACCGACGTGATGGGGACGGGCCACCACGCCGCCGTCTCCGCGGGCGTGGAGGCCGGCGAGGACGCCGTCGTCGTCGGCGACGGCGCCGTCGGCCTGTGCGGCGTCGCCGCCGCCCGGCGCCTCGGTGCCGAGCGCATCGTCGCCGTCGGCCACCACGAGGACCGCCTCGCGCTCGCCGAGGGGTTCGGCGCCACCCACACGGTCGCCGAGCACGGCGAGGCGGCGGTCGAGGAGGTACTCGCGATCACGAACGGCGGCGCGAACCACGTACTGGAGTGCGTGGGCGCCGCCTCCGCGATGGAGACCGCGGTGGCGGTCGCCCGTCCGGGCGGCACCGTCGGCTACGTCGGCGTCCCCCACGGGATGGACGGCGGCCTCGACCTGTTCCCGTTCTTCGGCGACAACGTCGCCCTCCGCGGCGGCGTCGCCCCGGTCCGGGCGTACGCCGAGGAGCTGATGGCCGACGTGCTGCAGGGGACGCTCGACCCGTCGCCGGTCTTCACCGAGACGGTCGACCTCGACGGCGTGCCCGAGGGCTACCGCATGATGGACGAGCGCGAGGCGGTGAAGGTGCTCGTGAAGCCCTGGGCGTAGGTCGACCCGTCGCACGGTTCCGGGCGTCCGTACGGTTCGTCCCGTCGGCCCGCCCGAAGACGACGTAGGTGTCGGTCTCGGCCACGGGCTCGTAGCGTGCGTTGATCTGCGCGACGATCGGCTCCTTCTGCTCCGGCCAGTACCCCTTCGTCACGACTCGTCCGTCGACCACGTGTCCCTTCCGCACGACGACGTAGTCGACCGTGCCCGACCGCAGGGCGGCGACCGCCGGGGTGACGACCTCGTCGGCGTAGACGTGGCCGACCCACGTCGTCGCCGGCTCGATCCCGTCGGCGTGGTAGAACACCTGCGCCTGCACCGGGTAGCCGTAGACGTCCCCCTCGACGTGGTCGGCGATCCCGTCGACCGACCGCCGCTGGTCGCCGAGGTCCTCGTCCTGCAACAGGACGGCGTACCACACGTTCCCTCCGGCGGCGACGACCCCGGAGCACAGGAGCGTCGCGACGAGCAGGAACGTCACCGCCGTCGACCGCTCCGGAAGGCGCTCGCGCAGCCCCCCGACGGGGCGGAGGTCTCGACGGGCGCGTTCGGCCGCCCGCGCGGCCCCCACGGTCGCGAGCAGCGCGATCGCCGGGAAGGCGAACAGCAGCTTGTGATCGCCCGAGAACCCCGTCGCGCCAGGGACGCTCAGGACCGCCGCCCAGACCGCGACGAGGAGAACCCCGTCGTCGACGGTCCGGCCGCGCGCGACGGCGTCGGCCACCCGGAGGAGCGTCCACCCGCTCAGCAGCCAGACCGGCAGGAGCGTCCCGAGCGCGAGCAGGTGCCCGTACAGCTCGAACTGGGTGTCGTAGGCGCTCGCGGGGAGGACGACGGCGTAGTACAGCAGTTCGTCGAGCGTGCCGCGGACGTAGAACGCCGCCAGCGCGAGCGCCACGGCGACGAGGAAGCCGGCTCCGACGACGAGGAGCCGGCGAAGCGAGTCGACGACGTAGCGTCTCGTGCGCCGCTCGGGGTATCGGAGCCCGACGGCGTGAACGAGGATCACAGCCGCGCCGAACAGGAACACCGTCTGGTTGAACAGTACGCCGACCGCGAGGGCGACCCCCGCGCCGGCGTCCGCGATCGGCTCCTCCCGAAGCAGCAGGAGGGCGGCGACCAGCATCGTCAGGGTCGCCCACGGCTCCGTCATGTAGAAGAACCCGTCGAAGTGGGGGAGGTACGACATCGTCAGGAACACCAGCCCGGCGGCCATCCCGACCGCCCGACCGAAGACGCGTCGGCCCAGCCGAACGACCAGCGCGGCGGAGGCGGCCGTGACGGCGTAGGTCAGGAGACGGAGGAGGTGAACCGGTCGGGGGGTCAGCTCGTACGCCGCCGCCGCGATCACGTAGATCAACGGCGTCTTGTGGTCGGCGACGTCGGCGTACAGACGCCCCGACCCGGCGACCTGTTCGGCCACGACCAGGTAGATCGCCTCGTCGAAGTGGAGGGGCTGGTTGAGGTAGCCCAGCGGGAGACCGACGGCGAGGGCGAGGAACACCAGCGGGTACCACCCCACCAGGTCCGAAACAGTCGTCGAGCGGAGATAGTTCGAACGCTCCATCGGTTGCGCGTTCGACGAGATCGACATATAACTAACCGGGCGATACTGTTGAGAAATAGAAACATACCGGCGCATCAAGCGGGGAACGAACCGACGGCGACAGGATCCGAGTGACGTGGTACCGCGTGACAAACGCTAAACCCCGAGCGGTCGATGGGGTCCGTATGGAGGTCGTCGAGCGGCCCACGTTCGAGTCCGAGGTGAGCAAGCGCATCTACGAGTACGTCGAGCGGCACGGGACCGCGAACCGCCACGTCGTTCAGCAGACCGTGTCGGCCGACGCCGAGGAGTTCGAGCGGGAACTCGGCCGGCTGGAGTCGCGGGGGTACCTCGACGACGACGGGGGGACCCTCCGGGTCGCGCTCGACGTCGGGGCCGTCGAGGAGTACGAGAGCGGGGGAACGTCGTTCACGATCCGGCCGGCCCGCCAGGACGACTTCGAGGGGCTGGTGGCGGCGATCCGCGCGGTCACCGACGAGGAGACGTACGTCGTCGCCGAGAGCATCGCCGAGCAGTTGCTGTACGAGGAGACGGTGACGCGGCACAACTCGGTCGAGTCGCGGGTGTTCTTCGTCGCCACGGTCGACGACGACATCGTCGGGTGGACCCACCTCGACCTCCCGCAGGTGTCGCGGGTGCGCGAGACAGCCAAGCAGACCGTCGGGGTCGTCCCCGAGCACCGCCGGTCCGGGATCGGCGGGAAGCTCCTCCGGCGCGGCCTCGACTGGGCGGAGGCCAACGGCTTCCGGAAGGTGTACAACAGCGTCCCCGTCACCAACGCCGCCGCGCTGGAGTTCCTCGACGACCACGGCTGGGAGACCGAGGCGATCCGGAGGGACCACTACACCATCGACGACGAACACGTCGACGAGGTCATGATGGCGTACACGTTCTGAGTCGGGGACTCGGGTCGCGACCTTCGTCGCAGTACGTCCGGCAGAACACGGGCGGCGAGGGATTTTGACCACGCCGAGACGGTCGCCTCGCTCCGCTCGGCGCTGCGTCTCGTCTACTTCAAATCCCTCTTGCGGAACGGTTCCCACCGGACTCGGCTTCTCGCTCCGCTCCCTTCGGTCGCATCGCTCGTCGCAGTACGTCCGGCAGAACACGGGCGGCGAGGGATTTGAACCACCTGAACTTCGCTCGCTGCCGCTCGCTCGTTCCGTAGTTCAAATCCCTCGCGTAACCGTTCGCGCGCCGCTGCTCCTCCCTTCGGTCGTCGCCGTGCGTCGCGCAGAAGCGGGCGGCGAGGGATTTGAACCCCCGACCTCTTGGTCCGGAACCAAGCGTTCTGTCCGCTGAACTAGCCGCCCTCACACCCCCGTACCGCGGCCCCGCGAATAAGCCTTCGGAACCGACGCGACGGCGACCCGCCGGCGGCGACGCGCCGCTGGCGGGCGCACGGACGACGGTTCCGAAAGGCGAAAAGCGAGTCGGCGACGGGTCGGGTCCGCGACGGGAGGGAAGGGGACGCTACGGCGCCTCGCCGGTCTCGATCGTGAAGTCGGCGCGGGGGTAGGCGACGCAGGTGAGGGTGTACCCCTCGTCGAGTTCGGCGTCGTCGAGCATCTGCTGGTTGTCGTGTTCGACGTACTCCTCGGCGTTGCCGCCGGAGGTGATCTGCCCGGCACACGAGACGCACTGGCCCTGCCGGCAGGCGTAGGGCATGTCCCAGCCTTCGTCCTCGCCGGCCTCCAGGACGGTCTCGTTGTTCGCGACCTCGATCGTGTCGCCCTCCTTGACGAACTCGACCTCGAAGTACTCGATCTCGTCCTCCGGGATGTCGCCGGGCCCGGACGACTCCTCGGCCGCCTCGCCCTCCTCCAGTTCGCCCTCCTCGCCGGCGGCGACCGCGCCGGCGGGGACGCTGCCGCCCCCGATGGCACGGCTCCCCGGCTCGGGGAACTCCGTCTCCTCGACGGTGGAGGCGCGGTGTTCGAGCACCTCGTCGGAGATGTCCGCGGTGGGCTCCCAGCCCGTGCCGCGGGCGAAGTGCAGGGCGACGAAGACCAACACGAGGCCCGCGCCGAACCCGACTGCCACGGGGTCTACCATGGTTGCGGGTTGGAAGCGGGGGGTAACAAGGGTTGTGATTATCCAGCGCGGCCGCGACCGCCCGAACCCGCCGACGGCGAACGTGTTCGCGGGCGAGGACGCTCGCCTACTCCTCCCGTCGCGGCACCTCGTGCCGGCCGAAGCCGTACCGGAGCCTGCTGGCGAGGCGGCGGCCGAACCGCTCCCCGCGCGAGTCGAACCGCTCGGCGAGCGCCTGGTAGATGAGCGGAACCGGGACCTCCTGTTCGAGCGCCTCCCGAACGGTCCACGTGCCCGTCGAGCCGCCCTCGACCCGGTCGGCCACGTCGCCGAGGTCGTTCCCCTCCTCGCGGAACGCCTCCTCGCACAGCTCCAGCAGCCACGACCGGATGACCGCGCCGTTGTTCCAGGTGCGCGCGACGGCCTCCAGGTCGAGGTCGTAGCGGCCGCGGTGGAGCAGCTCGAACCCCTCGCCGTACGCCTGCATCAGCGCGTACTCGACGCCGTTGTGGACCATCTTCACGTAGTGGCCCGACCCCGCGGGCCCCATCCGGTCGTGGCCGTCGGGGCCGGTGGCGACCGCGTCGAACACCGGCGTCAGCTCCTCGTAGGCCCACTCCCGGCCGCCGACCATCAGCGAGAAGCCGAGGTCGGCGCCGGCGGGGCCGCCGGAGGTGCCGCAGTCGAGGTACGCCGCGTCGGTCGCCTCCGCGCGGCGGACGGAGTCCTCGAAGTAGGAGTTCCCGCCGTCGACGACGACGTCGTCGGGACCGAGGTGCGGCTCCAGCTCGTCGAGGGTGGCGTCGACGGCGTCGCCGGCGGGAACCATCAGCCAGATCCGAGCGGCCTCCGTGGACCCGGAGACGAGTCGGTCGTACAGGTCCGCCACCGAGTCCGCGGGCTCCGCGCCGGCTTCGGCGGCCGCGGCGGTCGCCTCCGCGTCGAGGTCGAACGCGACCACGTCGTGGCCGGCGTCGAGGACGCGGTCGACGACGATCCGCCCCATGCGACCGAGTCCGATCACGCCGAGTTGCATGCTCATACCGGCGCGTCGGCGAGGCGGGGCGTAGGCGTTGCGGTGTGCGGGAGCTGCGGCGCGACGTGCGACGTCGTGGGTGCCGGGACCGCGGCCGGATCGCCCGGAAGCGCCGCACTTACGCGCGAACCGGCCGAGCCACCCCCCATGGACGACCGAGTGCGCGAGCACGCCGAGGTACTCGTCGACTGGAGCGCCCGCGTGGAGGCGGGCGACCAGGTCGTGATGGACGTGGCCGAGGGCGCCCACGACCTCGCGGTCGCGACGGCCGCGGAGGTGGGGAAGCGCGACGCGACGCTGGTGACGACGTACGGGTCGAGCGAGGTCGGCCGCGCGTTCCTCCGCGCCGGCGACGACGACCGCGAGTTCGCCCACAGCGAGCCGAAGCTGGCGATGCTGGAGGCGGCCGACGTGTACCTCCGCATCGGCGGCGGGCGCAACACCACGGCGCTCGCGGACGTGGACGGCGACCGGCGGACGGCCGCGCGGAGGGCCGGCAAGGCGACCCGCGAGGCCCGGATGGACACCGACTGGGTGTCGACGGTCCACCCGACGCGCTCGCTGGCCCAGCAGGCCGGGATGGCCTACGAGGAGTATCAGGACTTCGTGTACGACGCGGTCCTGCGCGACTGGGAGTCGCTCGCCGGCGAGATGGCGAAGGTGAAGGAGGTCCTCGACGAGGGGAGCGAGGTCAGGATCGAGACGGAGCGAACCGACCTCGCGATGTCCATCGAGGGGCGCACCGCGGTCAACTCCGCCGCCAGCGTCGCCTACGACTCCCACAACCTCCCCTCCGGCGAGGTGTTCACCGCGCCGTACGCCACGGAGGGCGAGGTGTTCTTCGACGTGCCGATGACCATCGACGCGACGCGCGTCGAGAACGTCTCGCTCACCTTCGAGGACGGCGAGGTCGTCGACTTCGCCGCCGAACAGGGCGAGGACGCGATCGCGGACGTGCTCGACACGGACGAGGGCGCCCGCCGCCTCGGCGAACTCGGGATCGGGATGAACCGCGGCATCGACCGCTTCACCGACTCGATCCTGTTCGACGAGAAGATGGGCGACACGGTCCACCTCGCGCTGGGTCGCGCCTACGACGCCTGCCTCCCTGAGGGAGAGTCGGGCAACGACTCGGCAGTCCACGTCGACATGATCACGGACGTGTCCGAGGACTCGCGCATGCTGGTCGACGGCGAGGTGGTGCAGCGGAACGGGACCTTCCGGTGGGAGGACGGCTTCGAGGCGGCGTAGGTCGGGTCGGGGTGGCGTCGTTTGTCGCCGGTTCTCTCGACGCGACCGACACGGGTGGTTCGAACGCCCCCGTTCGCACGGCGCATGCGACCCCACGGCGGTTGGCGCGCGGCAGGCCGCGCCTCGTGCGCGGTCGCCACGCGCGAGGGGCGAGTACCGGAGCGCGAACGGAGTGAGCGCGAGGAACGCAGTCGGCTGGGGAGGGGGAGGCCGGCGGTGCGATCGCGGTGGGTGGGACTGAAAGGGGCAGTGCCTCCCGACGAATCCCGGCGTTCACGAGAGCGGAGCTCTCGTGAGCCAATCAGAACGCTTCGCGTTCTGATGACGACGTAAGCACCGGAGCGAACGAAGTGAGCGAGGAGCGCGGCGAGCCGCGCGAGTCGGGAGGCACTGGGGCTTTCGCGGTCCCCGTCACGCCCCGATCAAAACGGGTCCGGCCGGTCTCGCCGCGGTTCGGATCGACACCGACCGAACCGACGCCGGGAGACGATCGCGAGCACACGCACCAGACCGTCGCGCTTAACCCCCGTCCACCACCACGGACACGCGATCATGGAGGCGCGCCACGCCCGCTACCCGTTCTTCGCGGCCGCCCGCGAGGCCGTCCGCGCCTCGGGCGTCGACCTGGCGGCGCTCGTCGCCGACGGCGACCCCGCCGTCGACCGCGGCCGCGAGCGGGTCGAGCGCGCGCTCACCGAGGGCACCGTCGAGGCGGACGACCCCGCCGAGTGGGACATCCGCGACGAGCTGCTCTCGTACCCGGTCGCGCGCATCCTCGTCTCGCTGCTGGACTCCCCGGCGGCCGTCGAGAAGTACGCCGACGCGGAGGCGCGCACCGCCTACCGGCGGTTCACCGAGGACCTCGGGCGCGCCCGCGACGACGGCGCCCGGCGCGACCCCGCCCGCGTCGACCGCGACGCCCTGCTCCGGGAGTTCGACCTCGACGGCGCCGTCCGCGTCGAGGAGCCCAAGCCCGGCCAGCCAGAGGGCAAGTGGCTCTGGCTCGGCGTCAGCGCGTACCTCTCGTACGTCGACCCCGACTGGGGCGACGACTGGCGGCTGGTCAACCGGGAGCTGGCCGACGGCGAGGTGCGCGCCGAGCGCGAGGAGCTGTACCGCCTGCTCCGCGAGGCCGTCCGCGACCGCGTCGAGGAGGGCCTCCCCTTCGAGGGCGTGAGCGACGACCTCGCCGACGAACTCGAAGCGGAGATCGCGGACCTGCGGGACCTGCTGGCCGACCGGAGCGTCCACACGGACCTCGACGTGGTCGCGCCCGAGCACTTCCCGCCGTGCGTCGCCCGCCTGCTGGAGCGCGCCCGCGACGGCGACGACCTCGGACCGCACGCCCGCTTCGCGCTGCTGTCGTTCCTCGCGGGCCTCAACCTCGACGCCGAGGAGGCCGTCGCGCTGTCGGGGCTGGACCCGGACCTCGTCGTCGACCGCTTCGCGTACCTCCGCGACGAGTCCGGCGCGCAGTACCCCCCGCCGTCGTGCCGGACGCTCGGCGAGTACGGGCTGTGCGACAACGAGGAGAACCACCGCAGCGTCGCTCCGCACCCGCTAGAGTACTACAGCAGACAGCTCCGCGAGGCCGACGAGGTGGTCGACTGGCGCGAGCGGGAGGGCGAGGGGTCGGACGCGGGCGGGGCCGAGGCCTGACCGCCGCTGGCGCGAGCGGAAGGGCGAGGTCGGACGCGAACGGCGACCGTCCTACGACCTGTCGTCGAGAAAGATCCCGGCGGCGGCCATCAGCACGACGAACAGCGCGATGATCCCGACGACGTAGTACGCCCCGATCTCCGAGAGGTTGTGGTTCGTCGAGAAGCGCGTCCCGATCGCGACCAGGAGCGCGATGAAGACGACGACCGCGCCGACGGAGACGGCGATCTTGCGGCGCATCTCGGCGTCGAGTTCCATGCTCCGGCGTTCCCGTGGACCCGGCAAAAGGGCTTCGAAGCGCCGCCGACGCGGCCGTTCCCGCGCGTTCGCGGCCGCGGACGCCGCCCCCGGCCGAGGGCTTACCTCCCCTCGGCGCGTAGCTCCGTCGATCAGATGAACGCTCCACGCACCGCCCGCCGGCAGGTCGAGCGCGCCGTCGCCGGCGTCGGCGACGACCCCGCGAGCCCCGACGGTGGCGACGCCGTCGCCGCCGTCGACCACGGAGCGGACGCGGACACGGACCCGAACGCGGACGGCGATACGGACGCGAACACGGACACGGATCCGCGTGCGGTCCGCGCCCGGACCGAGCCGATGACCGTGTACGCCCTGCGCGACGACGACGCGTACCTCGTCGACACCGAGGGCGGCAGCTACGTCGTCGACCTCGGGAGCGGGACCTGCGAGTGCCCGGACCACGAGATCCGCGGGAGCCGGTGCAAGCACCTGCGCCGGGTCGACCTGGAGGTCGGGATCGGCCGCGTGCCCGCCCCCGGCGAGCGCGTCGCCGCCTGCGCCGTCTGCGGCGCCGGCGTGTTCGTGCCCACCTGCGAGACGGGCGCGTTCCTCTGTGGCGACCACCGTCCCGCCGTCGGCTCGTTCGTCCGCGACCGCGAGACGGGCAAACTGCTCGTCGTCACCGGCGTCACGACCGAACGGGCCGACGACTACGAGACCGAGGAGGGGAGGCGGATCGCCGACTACGAGACCAACGCCGAGTACGGCGACCACGAGCCGGTGATCGAGGCTGTGTACGCCGGCAACGCCCCCGAAAGCCCCGGCCCGCTGGACGTGTCCGGTCGCAAACGCTACGGCTTCCCGGCCTCGCGGCTCCGGCGGCTCGACCCCGGAGAGCGGCCGGGGACGCCCGTGATCGGTATCTGAGCGGGCGAGCAGGCCGCAGGCTTTTCGTCGGTCGCGGCACGGGCGAACTCATGAGCGACGGGTCCCGCTTCGACAGCACCGCCGAGCACTACACCCGCCACCGCCCCGGCTACGGCGACGCCGTGATCGAGCACCTCCGCGACCGGTTCGGACTCGACGGCGCCGCCGGGGGAGACACGGGCGCCGACTCCGGCGCCCGCGTCCTCGATCTGGGCTGCGGCACCGGCGAACTCGCCGTCCCGCTCGCGGCCCACGCCGACGAGGTGGTCGCGGTCGACCCCAGTCCGGCGATGCTCGCGGCCGCCCGCGAGCGCGCCGTCGACGCCCGAGCCGGGAACGTCCGAACCGTCGAGGGCGACGACACCGACGTGGGGAGCGTCGACGCCGTTCGCGGCCCCTTCCGGCTGACGACGATGGGGCGATCGTTCCATCGGATGGACGGCGCCGCGACGCTGGAGCGGGTCCGCGGGGAGACGGGGCCGAGCGGGGGCGTCGCGCTGGTCACCGACGGGGAGTGGCTGACGAAGGGGACCGAGGAGTGGCAGGAGGAGGTGTACGCGGTCGCCGGCGAGTACATCGACGATTTACCCGAGCGCACCGGACCGGTGGAGTACGACCGGACGTGGGCCGACCACCTCCGAGAGGCCGGCTTCGACGACGTTCGCGTGGAGACGGTGATCGAGCGGCACGAACTCGACGCCGACGGGGTCGTGGGCTACGTGCTGTCGCTGTCGTTCTGTTCGCCGGAGATGCTGGGCGACGACCTGCCGGCGTTCGAGGCCGACCTACGGACGCGACTCGCGGAGCTGGGCGGGCCGTTCGCGTACGAGCGGACGGTCGAGGTGACGAGCGGCCTCGCGTAGTCGCCCGCGCGGTCGTGGGACGACCGCTACAACATCTCCTCGGCCTCCTCCGCCGAGAGGACGCCCTGCTCGACGGCGTTGAGCACCTCGCTCACGCTGCGGTCGGACTCGGTGTCCTCGCTGGCGGCCAGCAGGTCGTCGATGGTCTCGCCGTCCGCCAGGGCCGTCTCCTTCTTCACCCGGTAGTTCCCGCCGTCGGTGACGTGGAGGTCGCCGGGGTGGAAGAAGTACCAGTCCTCGCGGTCGAAGCGTACCCCGATCTTCGGGGAGGCACCGAAGTTGCGCGCGAAGTAGACGAGCGCCTCCACCTCCTCGCCGCGGAGGTAGATCGGGTCCCCCGAGGAGGACTTCGCCTCGACGGCGTAGAAGACGCGGCCGTCGCCCGCGAGCACGTCCGGCAGCTCCCGGTCCGTCGAGGAGCCGCTGGCGGGCGCGCGCATCACCGCGAAGCCGGCGTCGTCGAGCCTGTTGACGAGCTCCCGCTCCCGGCGGTCGCCCTTCGGGTTGCCCGGCATGCACGTGAGTGGGCCGCTCGCTCGGATAAGCGGGACGGTCGCCCGGGAGTGCGGAGTGAAAGTGAACGGGGAGAGGTGACGGGGAGGCCGGCCGCGGCCGCGCCGGCGACGTCTACTCTCGCCGGGCGATCACCGACTCGCCGGCCCGGACCCGCTCCCCGGGCCGCACGCGCACGTCCGCGGCGTCGTACCCCGGCGGGAGCACCACGTCGGCGCGCGAGCCGAACGCGATGTAGCCCAGGCGGTCGCCGCGGGCGAGCTCGTCTCCAGGCGAAACGTAGGGGGTGATCCGGCGGGCGAACCAGCCCGCGATCAGCGCGCCGTCGATACGTTCCGCGTGAGCGTCCTCCCTTGCTTCGTGTCCGTCGTCCGGGGCGTCGGCCGCGTGGTCCGGGGCGCCGCCGTCGTCGCCCTCGTCGCCGGCGCGGAGGGTGTACTCGAACCGCTCGTTGCGCTCGGACTCCTTCGCGAACGCCGGCCGGTGGGCGGCGCCGCGGTGGTCCAGCCGCGTCACCGCGCCGGCGGCGGGCGCGCGGCAGACGTGCACGTCGAACGGGCTCATGAACACGCCGACGCGGACGCGGTCGCCGTCCTCGCGGATCACAGAGACGTGCCCGTCCGCGGGGGCGAGCACCCCCTCGCCGGCCGGGTCGCGCTCGGGGTCGCGGTAGAAGTACGCCGAGAAGGCCCCGACCGCCAGCAGGAGCAGTCCCAGCGCCGGCACGAGGACCAGGAACGGGAGCGCGAGCGCGAACGGGGCGAGCACGCGACGCTCGCTCCCCGGCGCGAGGTCCGGGAGCGGCCCCGGCAGCGACGCCGGCGAGGGAGCGGGACCGCGGGGCGAGACGGAGGGAGCCGACGATGGGGACGAAGCGGACGAGGGTCCGGGGGTGGAGGGAGAGCTCACGCGCCCGTCACGCCTCCGCGTCGCGGATCCCCGTCTCCACGGTGGTCCGGCCCGCCCCCCACGCGGCGAGCAGGTGGGTGAGGTGGATCCGGTCGTCGCTCCCGTCGACCAGGTCCAGATCGACCTCGCCGGCGAGCGCGTGCAGGCGGGCGATCGATTCCGGCGGGGCGTCCGACTTCGAGCGCGCCACGCGCAGCACCTCGCGGAGGAGGTCCTCGCCCTCGTAGCCGTCGTCGTGGAGGAGGTCGTCGATGGCCGAGCGGGCGTCCTTCAACTCCCCGGCCCGCGCCGCCTCCAGCGCCGAAAGCACCGTGTCGTCGGTGCCGACCTCGCCGAGCGTCTCGTAGGCGGCCGACATCGTCACCTCGCCGTGCTCGACGGCGGTCGTCTGCGCCGACAGCACCGCCCTCCGGAGGTCGCCCGCGGCCGCGCTGGCGACGAACTCCAGGCCGTCGTCGTCGTGGTCGACGCCCTCGCCCTCGCAGATCTCGCGGAGCACCGCGATGATCTCGTCGGTCGCCGGCGCGCGAACCGGGACGGGGAAGCACCGCGAGCGGATCGGCGGGATGAGCTTCGCGGGCTGGCGGGTCGCGATGACGAACTGCGTCGTGCGGTGGTACTGCTCCATCACGCGGCGCAGCGCCTGCTGGAAGTCCTCGCGGATCGCCTCCGCGTTGTCCAGGAGGACCGTCTTGTACTCCCCCGACATCGGCGCGTTCGCCGCCGACTCCTTCAGCACGCGGTTGATCATGTCGCGTTTGGCCATCCGGCTGCGCCCCTCCAGGAACGAGGCGAAGCGGGGGTCCTCGCGGATCTCCTTCTTCGTCCGCCCGAAGAAGTCCGCGACGTTGATCTCGATGAGGTCGTTGTCGGGGTCGTCGTGGGCCGCCGCCGCGAGCGCGCGCACGGCGGCGGTCTTGCCCGACCCCGGCGGACCCTGGAGCACGAGGTTCATCGGCTCGTCGACCGCCCGGGAGAGCCGCTCGCGGACGTCCTCCTGGGGGAGGTCCGAGAGCGCGGGGGCGTGCGTGTCAGTCCACAGCGGGCCGTCCATCACCGTCGGGTAGCGGCCCGCCGGGCTTGAACCCTGCCGTTCGCCCGGGCGGCGCAGACGGGCGGCCGGCCGCGGGGACGCCGCGGCCGTCACGCGGTCAGTCCGCGGTCGCTCCCGTCGCCGTCCGGTCGGCCTCGCCGTTCGGCGTGGCCGCCCGGTAGAGCCCCCACGCGAACAGCACGACCAGGCCGAGGATCACCAGCCCGGTCCGCAGCGCCGGGTCGACGGCGGGGGTCGCGACCACCTCCCCCGCCTCGTTGGTGATGGGTGCCGCCCCGTACGGCTCGCCCGCGAGTATCTCTACGACGCCGAGGCCGACGATGCCCAAAAGCATCAGGCCGGCGCCGAAGGCCGTCGCGATCTTGTCGACGATGTCGAAGTTTTGCATTGGTTGTCACCTCCTCAGCCGAGCAGGTACCGGAGTTTCGGGTGCGCCTGCACCGCGTCGAGCGTCTCGATGACCGCGTCGAGGCCGTAGTACCGCCCCGCCCCGAACACGATCATCGTGGCGAACAGCAGCAGGCCCATCAGGTCGCCGTTGACGAGCCCGTGGGCGAAGCCCGCGTTGCCGACCCAGAACAGGGTCATGAACACGACCCCGCCGAAGGCCGCCAGCCGGACGAGCACGCCGGCCATCAGCGCCAGGCCGATGAGCGTCTCGAACAGCGGGACGCCCGGCTCGATGAGCCACGCGAGGTTCTCGCCCATCCACACCGGGATCGGCCCGAGCGCGGTGCCGGTCATCCCCTTCAGGTACGTCGGCCCGTACGTGAAGTTCAGGCCGTCCTCGATGAGCTTCGTCACGCCGGCGTGGAAGAACCACCACCCCGTGACGACCCGGAGCAGGGCGATCCAGTAGGCGGCGAGCGGTCCGCCGATGTCGAAGCCGAAGTCCTCGGCCAACGGGTTTGTGTCCGCGTATGCCATGGGTCTCACCTCACATGTGCGGGTTGGACGCCTATTCGGGTATAAACGGGAGGTGGTTCCCAGTCAGTGAAAGCCGGCGAAAGTCGGCGTACTCGGCTCGATACGGCGTATCTCCGGATCGCGGACCGCACCGGTCCGGAAGCGGGAAGGACGCGCCGCTCAGAGCGGGGCGAACCGCAGCGCCGCATCGCCGGCCCCGTCGCCGGCGGCGGTCGTGGAGGTTCCGTCCTCGGCTTCGTCGTCGCCCCCCTCCTCGGACTCGAACTCGCGTTCGAGCTCGGCCTCGCCGTCGCCGGCGGTCACCTCGACCGACAGCTCCGTCGCGTTCGCGTCGACCGCGAACGTGACCCTGCCGTCCGCGTCGGTCGCGTACGTCGTGACCGAGAGCTCGCCGTCGGCCCGCTCGGTGACGGTGACGGTCGCGTTCTCGACGGCCGAGCCGTCGCGCGTCACCTCGACGGTGGCGTTCGCGCCGGGGGCGACGTCGCCGACGAAGGCGGCCGAGAGGTCGGCGTCGCTCTCGTTCGCGTCGTCGCCGGCGTCGTCGGCGTCGCCCTCCGCCTCGCCGTCGGACTCGTCGACGTCGCGGATCTCGACCTCGTCGCCGGTGCCGGACTCGCTCACGACCGGCTTGAGGATGTACTTGCCCGAGTTGCCGGCCTTGAACACCGACATGTCGTAGACGAAGTCGACCTCCTCGCCGTCGCCGATCGTGAACTCCTTGTTGAGCTGGAGCTTGCTGGAGGGCAGCTTCACGTTCGTCGACTCGCCGTTCTTCAGCGTCGCGTCGATGCCGTCGACGTAGACGAACACCTTCGTGTACGTGCCGTTCTCGACGCCGAAGGTCCCGAGCCTCGTGGCGTTCGCGCCCTGCAGCGTCGTCAGGTCGACGGTGCGGTCGTCGACGTCCTTCTCGATCCAGTCGCCGGACTCCCCGCCGCGCTGGAACCCGACCTTCGTCACGGTGACGTTGAGGTGGGCGAAGTCGCCCATGGCGTTCTGCTCGTCGCTGAGGTAGAAGTCCATCGAGGACTGGCCCGACGCGCCGTCGGAGGCGTTGCCGCCGCGGTCGGACTCGTCGTCCGGGTCGTCCGCGTCGTCGCCGTCCTCGGCGTCGTCGGCTCCGCCGTCGCCGGACTCGCCGCGCTCGTCGCGCTTATCGCCGACCTCGCGGATCTCGACCTCGTCCCCCGTGCCGGACTCGCCGGCGACGGGCTTGAGGATGTAGCCCTGGGTGCCGCGCTCGAACACGGTCACGTCGAACACGAAGTCCACCTCCTCGCCGTTACCGACGGTGAACTCCTCGTTCAACTGGAGCTTGTTCGACGGCAACTTCACGTCCGCCGAGGAGCCGTCCGAGAGGGTGCCGTCGACGGACTCGATCTCGACGAACACCTTCGTGTACGTGCCGTTCGGGACCGGGATCGACCCCAGCCGTGAGGCGTTGGCCCCCTGAAGCTCCGTCAGGTCGACGGTGACGTTGTCGACCTCGTAGGTGACCTGCTCGCCGTCGTCCGCGTCGTCGGACTCGGTCGGCTCCGTCGTCTCCGTCTCGTTCCCGTCGTCCGCGTCGTCGCTGTCGTCCGCGTCGTCGGCCCGAACGAGCGTTACCTCCGTGATCGTGACGTTCAGGTGTTCGAACTGGTCGATCGCGTTCCGCTGGTCGCTGATGTAGAAGTTGACGGTCCCCCCGTCGTCCCCGCCGGCCGTGCCGGCGTCGCCCCCGGAAGGCCCGGAGGAGACGCCGCCGGCACAGCCCGCGAGGACCAGCATCAGGGCCGCGGCGACGGCGGCCCAGCCGGTCGTGTGTCGTGCCATTGCACCCGTCCGTACCGGCGGCGACGGGATATACTCGGCCGGTTACGAACCTGAATTCATCCGAATTAATCCCGGGAGGGCACCGGATTCAGTCGCGTTCGGCGGCGTGGGCGCGGGGGGGAGACGACGGGGAGCGTCGGCGACCCCCGATCCGACCGGGGAGCGTCGGCCGACACGGAGCCGTGGGAGCGCCGCCGGATCCCGGCAGGCGGGGGCGACTCCGGTTCGACAGCGTTTCACCGTCGGCACCACCACTCCCGCGTATGCTTCGGGTCACCTTCCTCGGGACGAGCGGCGCGGTGCCGACGGTGGAGCGCGCCCCCAGCGCGCTCCACGTCAACCGCGAGGGCGACGAGTTCCTGTTCGACTGCGGGGAGGGCACCCAGCGCCAGATGATGCGCTTCGGCACCGGCTTCGGGGTCTCGCACCTGTTCGTCACGCACCTCCACGGCGACCACGTGCTCGGCATCCCCGGGCTCGTCCAGAGCCTCGATTTCAACGACCGGGAGGAGCCCCTCGCGATCCACGGCCCGCCCGGGTCGAAGCGCCACCTCACGGACCTGGTCCACGCCGCCGGGCACGACCCGGGCTTCCCGGTCACCGTCCGCGAGGTCCGCCCCGGCGGCGTCGCGCTCGACCGCGCGGAGTACGAGATCCGGACGTTCGAGACGGCCCACCGCACCTCCTCGGTCGGCTACGCGCTGGTCGAGGACGACCGGAAGGGCCGGTTCGACCGCGAGAAGGCCGAGGAGGAACTGGAGATCCCGCCCGGACCGGCGTACGGGAAACTCCACGAGGGGGAGTCCGTGGAACTGGACGACGGTCGCGTCGTCGACCCCGATCAGGTCGTCGGTCCGCCCCGCCCCGGCCGCCGCGTCGTCTACACGGGCGACACCCGGCCGGTCGAGGCCACGGTGGAGGCCGCCGAGGACGCGGATCTGCTCGTCCACGACGCCACGTTCCTCCACGAGGCGAGCGACCGCGCCCGCGAGACGGCCCACTCGACGGCGCGGGAGGCCGGCCAGATCGCCGCGCGGGCGGGCGCCTCGCGGCTCGCGCTCACGCACCTCTCCTCGCGGTACGCCGGGCGGGCGCACGAACTGGAGCGCGAGGCCGGGGAGGCGTTCGACGGGGAGGTGCTGTACCCGGACGATGGCACCCGGATCGAGGTGCCGTACCCCGACGCGGACGGGGAGTGAGGTGAAGCCCGGAGGAGCCGGCGGGGCCCGCGGCGACGGACTCCTCCGCGCCCGCCGACCTGTCAGCGCGGGAACCCGGAGCGGTACGTAGCCGTATCCACCCGTACACCGGGGTCATAGCACCCGTTAAGGGGGCGAGGCCGAACTCCCGGACGATGGCCGCAACCACGTCCGAGGAGGCGGCGACGCGGGTGAGGTCCCCGCGGAGGGAATCGACCCGCTGCGGCGACCGGATCGGGGTCCTGTTGGTCGATCCCGACGGTGACTTCCGGTCGGCCGCGGCGACGCTGTTGCGTCGGGAGGGGATGGTCGTCGAGGCGGCGGCCGACGCCGGCGACGTGTCGACGGACGCGGCCGCTCGCTCGCCCGACTGCGTCGTCGTCGACCCCGGCGTCGGCGGGGACGCGGCGATCCGTCGTGCGGCGTGGCTCGGCCTGCGTTCCCCGGTCGTGCTCGCGACGGGCGCGCCGCCGTGGGCGCTCCCCGACGCGGCGTGGACCGTCGCCGACGCGTACGTCGAGAAGGGCCGCGCCGGGACGTTCCGTCGGCTCGCGACGGCGATCCGGGCCGCCGGCGGCGACCCCGACGACACCCGGCGGGCGACGCGTGCGGGTCCGTGACACCGCGATCCCGGCGCGGAGTTTTTCACCGTCTGCCGCCAAGGCGGGTGCGTGAACGCCCGGACGAGCGCGCTCGACTCCCTCGTGTTCGGGGTCGACATCCAGAGCGGCGACATCCGGGGTGACGCCCCCTCCTACGCCCTCGTCGTCTTCGACGGCGAGTCGATCGAGCGGGACGTCGTCTCGCACAGGAAGCTCCGGCGACGCATCGAGAGCGAGGAGCCGGCCGTCGTCGCCACCGACAACGCCTACGAGCTCGCCGCGGACAAGGACGACCTGGTCCGCTTCCTGCGGGCGCTCCCGCACGGCACGTCGCTCGTGCAGGTGACCGGCGACGAGCGCCCCGAGCCCCTCTCGCGGGTCGCCTCCCGTCACGGGGTGCCGTACGGCAAGAAGCCGATGAAGGAGGCGGAGGCGAGCGCCCGGCTGGCGGCCGCCAACGTCGGCTACGAGGTGACCGCCTTCACCGACACGACGACGGTGAAGGTGTCCAGGGGGCGCTCGACGGGGAAGGGCGGGTGGAGCCAGGACCGCTACACCCGCCGGATCCACGGCAACGTGAAGCGCCGCGCCCGCGAGGTCGAGTCCGAACTGGAGGAGGCCGGCCTCGACTACGAGGTCGACATCACCGAGAAGTACGGCGGCTACGCCAACGCCGTCTTCTCGGTCGAGGCGCGTCCGCAGGACATCCCCGTGAGCGCCGGCCGCTCGGGCGACACCCGGGTGGAGATCGAACGCGAGCGGCGCGACGGCATCGAGTTCGAGCCGCTCGTCAAGCGCCGGGACCGGGTGGTCGTCGGGATCGACCCGGGGACGACGACCGCGGCCGCGGTGGTCGGCCTCGACGGCACCGTCTTCGACGTGTACTCGACACGGACCGCCGACACCGCCGAGGTGATCGAGTGGCTCGTCGAGCGCGGGCGGCCCGTCATCGTCGCCGCCGACGTGACGCCGATGCCCGAGACGGTCGAGACGTTCCGGCGGAGCTTCGACGCCGCCGGCTGGACGCCCGACAGCGACCTCCCGGTCGACGAGAAGCTCCACCGCACGCGCGAGGAGGCGTACGACAACGACCACGAGCGCGACGCGCTCGCGGCCGCGCTGTTCGCCGTCGACGACCACGCCGACCAGTTCGAGCGCGTCGGCCGGCGGACGCCCGCCGGGATCGACCGCGCGGAGGTGATCGCCCGCGTCGTCGCCGACGAGCAGTCCGTCGAGGGCGCGCTGGCGGACCTCCGGGACGACGACGGCGACGAGGAGGAGGAGTCCGGGCCCGAGCCGCGCGAGCTCACCGACGAGGAGAAGCGCATCCGCGACCTGGAGGCGCAGGTCGAGCGCCTCTCGGGCCACGTCGACGACCTGAAGGAGCAGTTAGCGGAGAAGGACGACGAGATCGAGGAGCTGGAGGCGGAGCTGTCGGACGCCCGCCGCGAGGAGCGCCTGGAGGCCCGCAGGGACCGCGAGGTGACCCGGATCCGCCGCGAGAACGACCGGCTGGAGCGCGAGCGCGACGAGGCGCGCGAGACGGTCGAGGAGCTCGAGGAGAAGCTCGCGCGGATGAAGACGCTGTGGAAGCTCGACCACGACGACTTCGCGGACGTCTCGGAGGGGCGCGACCTCGTCCCGGTGAAGCCGGTCGAGCAGTTCACGAAGGCGGCGATCCGGCGCGCCGACGAGGAGTACGGGCTCGCCGCCGGCGACGTGGTGTACCTCCGGGACGCCTCCGGCGCCGGCCGCGCGACCGCCGAGCGACTCGTCGAGACGGAGCCGCGGGCGATCCTGCGCACCGGCGGGCTCTCGGACGTCGCCGAGGAGGTGCTGTTCGAGCACGAGATCCCGGTCGGCCCCGCCGACGACGTGGCGATCCAGGAGGTGGACGAGCTCGCCGTCGCCCGCGAGAGCGACGTGGAGGCGGTGATCGAGGACTGGGAGCGGCGCGCCGAGGAGCGCGAACTGGAGCAGACCGAGGCGATGGTGGACGAGATCATCTCCGAGCATCGGGCGGGCGAGGCCGAGCGAACGTAGTGAGCGAGGCCTCGAAGCGAGCGGGGAGGGAACCGACCCGCGAGCGGCGGTGCCGAGTGAGTGAGCGAAGCGAACGAACGAGGCACCGGGAGACGGCGGCGCGCTCGCGGGCGCGCCGCCCGGGAAGCGGGCGAGGCCGAGCGAACGAGATGAGCCGTGAGCAGAGCGAACCGTGAACAAGCGGCGAGGCCGAGCGATCAGCGAGCGGAGTCCCCGTGTCCGGCGAGTCCACTCACCGCACGGTCGGTGAGGGATGCCGCCGATCGACCCGGAGTCGAAACGGACCTCGCCCGTTCGTTCGGGTGTGAGAAAGTAACAGCGAAAGTATGAGAGTCGGCTCCGCGGGTGCCGAGCGTCCGTTCTAGAGCCGTCGTGCGTCAGACAACCGGAAACAGGTAGCTCGTTGTGTGGTTCGTGGAACCGACCGACTCGGCCGGAACGACCCCTTCGTTTCGACTGGAGTGTGGATCGCTCCCACGATCCGAGCGTTGAAGCGTTGAACGGGGCGCGACAGAGATGTCAGTTGATCCGACTGACCTCGTAGTCGCGCTCGCGGATCGCGTCGATGAGCTGGGTGGCGTGTTCCCGGCCCGCGGCGGCCACCTCGAAGGTGAGGTACGCCTCGCCGACCCGGAGGTCCCCGACCGCGCGGTCGTGGCGGACGTGACGGACGTTCGCGCCGCGGTCGGCGAGGACGGTCGACAGCGTCGAGAGCTCCCCGGGCTCGTCCTCGATGCGGACGCGCAGGCGGAGGAGTTGGTCGCGGTCGGTCATCGCGTGTTCGAGCACGGTGTCGAGCAGCGACATGTCGATGTTGCCGCCGCACAGCAGCGGGACGACCGTCTCGTCGGTCACGTCGACCCGACCGGACAGCAGGCCGGCGACGGAGGCGGCGCCGGCGCCCTCGACAAGCTGCTTGGCGCGCTGGAGGAGCGTGAGGACGGCGTGTGTTATCTCGTCGTCGCTGACGGTGACCACCTCGTCGACGTGGCGCTCGATCAGCTCGAAGGTGAGGTCGGCGACGCCCCCGGTGGCGATGCCGTCGGCGATGGTGCGGGTCTCCTCGCGGTCGACCGGCTCGCCCTTGTCGAGGCTCTCGGGCACCGTCGCGGCCTCCTCGGCCTGCACGCCGACGACGCGTACCTCCGGAGCGACCGCGGCGAGGGCGGTCGCGACGCCCGCGATGAGCCCGCCGCCGCCGATGGGAACGATCACGGTGTCGAGGTCGGGGACCTGCTCGGCGACCTCCAGCCCGAGGGTGCCCTGGCCGGCGACGATGGCGGGGTCGTCGTAGGCGTGGACGAAGACCGATCCGGGCTCATCCGCGAGATCGCGGGCGTGGGCGACCGCCTCCTGGAACTCCCGGCCGCGGAGGACCACCTCGGCGCCGTAGCCGCGGGTGGCGTCGACCTTCGCCTGCGGGGCGTCCTCGGGCATGACGACCGTCGCGGGGATGCCCGCGTTGGTCGCCGCGAGCGCGACGCCCTGGGCGTGGTTGCCGGCGCTGGCGGCGACGACGCGCTCCGCGTCGCCGGCGGCGTCGATCTCCGCGAGCTTGTTCGAGGCGCCGCGGGTCTTGAACGATCCCGTGCGCTGGAGGTGCTCCATCTTGAGGCGGACGTCCGCGCCGCTCATCTCCGAGAGCGACCGGGAGCGCTCGACGGGCGTCTCGCGGACGATGTCGGGGTCGAACCGCTCGCGCGCCCGCCTGATGTCGGTGACTGTGACGGGGTCGGGCATGGTCGGTGGACGGGGCGTCTCCGTGGGGGCGCAAAAGTTGCGGGGATCGGTAGCCGCCGCGTTCGACGACGGGAGAGCGGGACCCGTCCGCCGGACCCGAACTCAGTCCAGCAGCAACAGCTCGGGGTTCTCCAGCCGCTCCATCACGAAGTTCGTGAACTGCCCCGCCTCCGCGCCGTCGATGACGCGGTGGTCGATCGACAGCGACAGCGGGAGCGTCTTCGCGGCGCGGACCTCGCCGTCCTCCGCCACGGGGCGGTCCTCGATGGCGCCCAGCCCCATGATCGCCGTCTCGGGGTAGTTGATGATCGGCGTGGCGTACTCGCCGCCGACGGCGCCGAAGTTCGTGATCGTGAAGGTGCCGCCCTGCATCTCCTCGCGGGTGACCTTCCGCTCGCGGGCGCGGGCGGCCAGGTCGTTCACCTCCGCGGCGAGGTCGAGCATCGACTTCCCGTCGACGTCCTTCACGACCGGAACCATCAGCCCGGCGTCGGTCGCCACCGCGATGCCGATGTTGTACTCCTTCTTGAGGAGTATCTCCTCGTCCTCCTCGCGGAGCTCGGAGTTGAGGTACGGGAACTCCTTCAGCCCGGCCACGAGCGCCTTCATCACGAACGGCATGTACGTGAGCTTCACGTCGCGCTCGGCCGCGCGCTCCTTCAGGTCCGCGCGCACGTCCACGAGGTCGTCGACGACCGCCGTGTCGTGGTGGGTGACGTGCGGCGCCGTGTACTTCGAGGTCTCCATCTGCTCGCCGATGGTCCGGCGCACCCCGCGGTAGGGCACCGACTCCGGCTCGCGGGAGGCGGCCGCGCCGTTGCCCGCCGCCTCGGCGGGGGCGGGCGCGCCCGTCCCGTCCGCGTCGCCCGCGGCGGCCCCGGCCTCGGCGGCCTTCGCCTCCGTCACCGCCTCGGCGTACCGTCGCACCTGCTCGGTCGTCACGAACGCCTCGCCGTCGCGCGTCTCGTCGGTCGGCACGTCGTCGATGTCCACGCCGGCCTCCTCGGCGGCCTTCCGGGTCGCCGGCACCGCCAGCGTCCGGTCGCGGCCCGCCGCCTCGACGGACGTGGGCGCGGAGCCGCCGGCCGGGCCGGCGGAGGTCTCGCGCTCGTCCTCGCTCTCGGTCTTCCGGGAGACCGCGGACTGCTTGCTGCCGATGTCGACCTGCTTCGGGCCGGACGACTCCCCGTCGCCGCCGGCGTCCGCCGCCGCGCCGCCCGTCTCACGGCTCGCGTCGCTCGCCGTTCGATCCGAGGCCTCGCTGCGCTCGGCCTCGCCGCCCGAGTCGGCGTGGGCGCGCACGTCGCCCTCGGTGACCCGGCCGCCGGGGCCGCTCCCCTCAACCGCGCCGAGGTCGACGCCGAGTTCGCGCGCGAGCCGGCGCGCGGACGGGGGCGCGAACACGCGCCCGGAGGACGGCTCGGGTGCCTCGTCGGCCTCCGTCGGCTCGTCGGCCGTGGCGTCGGCGGTGGCGCCCTCGTCCTCCGCCCCGGCGGACGCTTCCGCCTCGTCGCCCGCGGGCCCGTCCGACTCGTCCGCGACCTCGTAGGTGATGATCACGTCGCCGACGGGGACCATCTGGCCCTCCTCGGCGTGCAGTTCCGTCACCGTCCCGTTGTACGGGGAGGGGACCTCCACGAGCGCCTTGTCCGTCTCGACCTCGGCGACGGGCTGGTCCTCGGTGACCGTGTCGCCGGGGGCGACGAGCCAGTTGACCAGTTCGCCCTCGGCGACGCCCTCGCCCACGTCGGGCAGTTTGAACTCCTTCTGGGCCATGGTCAGAACTCCACGGCCTCCTTGATACCGTCCGCGACTCGGGCCGCGTTCGGCATGTAGTAGTCCTCCAGCGCGTACAGCGGGTACGGCACGTCGTACCCCGTCACGCGTTTGACCGGCGCTTCCTGGTACAGCAGCGCCTCCTCCTGCAGGGTCGCGGTGATCTCGCCGGCGAGGCCGCCCGTCCGGGGCGCCTCGTGGACGACGCACGCGCGCCCGGTCTTCTTGAACGACTCCACGATGGCCTCCCGGTCCATCGGCGAGACGGTGCGCAGGTCGACGACCTCCGCGTCGATGCCCTCGTCGGCGAGCTCCTCGGCCGCCTCCAGCGAGGGCCGGGTCATCGCGCCGTAGGTGAACACGGAGACGTCCGAGCCCTCGCGGCGGACGGTCGCCTCGCCGATCGGCACCTCGTAGTCGCCCTCCGGCACGTCGCCGCGGAAGGCGCGGTAGATGAGCTTCGGCTCCAGGAAGATAACCGGGTCCGGGTCGCGGATCGCCGAGATGAGCAGCCCCTTCGTGTCGTAGGGGGTCGACGGGATGACCACCTTCAGGCCGGCCTCGTGGGCGTAGAACGCCTCCTTCGACTCCGAGTGGTGCTCGGGCGCGCGGATGCCGCCGCCGTACGGCGCCCGCAGCACCATCGGGAGCGTGTAGCGGCTCCGCGAGCGGGTGCGCAGCCGGGCCATGTGGCTCACGATCTGGTCGAAGCCGGGGTACATGAACCCGGAGAACTGGATCTCCGGGACCGGCTTCAGCCCCATCGCGGCCATGCCGACGGCGGTGCCGATGATGCCGGACTCCGCCAGCGGCGTGTCGATGACGCGGTCCTCGCCGAACTCGTCGTAGAGCCCCTCGGTGGCGCGGAAGACGCCGCCGTTCTTGCCGACGTCCTCCCCCATCACGAGGACGTCGTCGTCGCGGTCCATCTCGGTGGCGAGCGCGTCGCGCACCGACTGTACGAGCGTCAGGTTCTGCGTGGCTTGGTCTGGCTCTTGCGTGCTCATGTCACTCCTCCAGGAACGCCTCGTCGCCGTGCTCCTCGCGCAGGCGCGCGAACTCCTCGGCCTGCCGCCGGAGCGCCGGCGGCTGCTCGGCGAAGACGTGTTCGAACATCGATTCGGGGTCGGGCCGCACCGTGGACTCGGCGGCGTCGATGGCGTCCGCGACCTCCTCGCGGACGGACTCCTCGACCTCGGCGACGCGGTCGTCGTCGAGGACCCCCTGGTTCCGCAGGAACCGCTCCAGCCGGGGGATCGGGTCCTTCGCCTTCCACTTCTCCACCTCCTCGTCCTCGCGGTAGACGCTCGGGTCGTCGGCGGTCGTGTGGGCGCCGAAGCGGTACTGGACCGCCTCGATGAGCGTCGGGCGACGCTCGCCCTCGCCGGGGTTCCGCGCCTTCTCCAGCGCCTCGGTCGTCGCCTTGTACACCGCCAGCGGGTCCATCCCGTCGATCTGGACGCCCTCGAAGCCGTAGGCGAGGGCCTTCTGTGCCAGCGTCTCGCTCTTCGTCTGGCGCTCGCGCGGGACCGAGATGGCCCACTGGTTGTTGTTACAGAAGAAGACGGTCGGGGTGTCGAAGACGCCCGCGAAGTTCAGCCCCTCGTGGAAGTCGCCCTCCGAGGTCGCGCCGTCGCCGAAGTAGCAGATGAACGCCCGGTCGGTCTCGCCGTCGTTCTTGAGCTTGTCCGCCCACGCCATCCCCGTCGCGTGGGGGATCTGGCTGGCGATGGGGACCGCCGGGGTGAAGACGTTCGCGTCCTCGGGGACGAGGCTCCCGCGCTCGTCGCCCATCCAGTACAGCAGCGTCTGCTTCAGCGGGAGGCCGTGGACCAGCGCTGCCCCGTGTTCGCGGTAGGAGGGGACCATCCAGTCGTCCTCGGCCAGCGCCAGCGCGGAGCCGACCTGTGTTCCCTCCTGACCCGACAGCGGCGGGTACGTCCCCATCCGCCCCTGCCGCTGGAGCGACACCGCCCGTTCGTCGAAGTGGCGGGCGAGTTTCATGTGGCGGTACATCGCGACGAACTCCTCCTCCGAGAGGTCCGGCACGTCGCCGACGACGCCGCCCTCCTCGTCGAGGACCTGTACCATCCCGTCGCGGGGGTCGCGCTCGAGCGTGCTCACGGTACCCACCTTCGCATACGCGTAACGCTGTCGTCCCCGCGTGATAGTGTTTTCGTAAATAGTTTACTGTGGACAGAAATACTGCCACGTATTCCCAAGCCGTCAGGGAAGTCGCGTCGAAATAGAACGTACATCCAGTTCGGTGGGGTGAAGCCGTCGGCGAGTTCAGGAAGGAGTGGAAAGCGGCGGGGGATCTTGACAATCGATGATGCAGGCGGGGGCGGCCGTGGGGGGGTCCGGGCCTCCCGGGGCGGCGAGTCGCCGCCCCGCCCCACCCCGCCTCAGTCGGCGGCGCGGGCGGCCTCGCGGGCCTCCTCGACGCTCGCCCCCTCGCGCACCAGCGCCTCGACGAAGAACTCCCCGGCCTTGTACGACGACCGGACCATCGGCCCGGAGGCGCAGTAGAGGAAGCCGAGTTCCTCCTCGGCGACCCGCTTCCACGTGTCGAAGGCGTCCGGGTGGACGTACTCGAACACGTCGAGGTGCGAGCGCGAGGGCTGGAGGTACTGCCCGAGGGTCACGATGTCGACGCCGACGTTCCGGAGGTCCCGCAGGGTGCGGTACACCTCGTTGTCGTACTCGCCGAGGCCGAGCATGACGCTCGTCTTCGTGTGGATGTCGGACGCGCGGTCCACCCGCTCCAACACGTCGAGCGTCTGCTCGTAGCCGGCGCGGCGGTCCCGGACGGGCCACTGGAGGCGCTCGACGGTCTCGACGTTGTGGGCGATCACGTCCGGGCCGGCGTCGACGATCCGGTCGACCGCGTCGGGATCGCCGCCGAAGTCGGGGATCAGCACCTCGACCAGGATCCCGGGGTCGCGGCGTTTGATCTCGCGGATCGTCTCGGCGAAGTGGCGGGAGCCGCCGTCCGCGAGGTCGTCGCGGTCGACGGACGTGAGGACGACGTAGTCGAGGCCGATCTCCGCGACCGCGTCGGCGACGTTCGACGGTTCCTCGGGGTCCAGCGGCTCCATGCCGCCGGTCTCCACGTCGCAGAAGTTGCACCCGCGCGAGCAGCGGTCGCCCATCAGCATGAACGTCGCCGTGCCGGGGCCGTCCCGCCCGGACCAGCACTCCCCGAGGTTCGGGCAGTTCGCCTCCTCACACACCGTGTGGAGGTCGTGGTCGCGGAGGGTGGACTTGATCTCAGTGAAGCGTCTGCCGGACGGGGGGCGCATCTTCAGCCAGTCCGGCTTCCGCCGCCGACTGCTCATGCCCGTTCCTTCGTCGCCGGGGGCAAAAGCGTGCGGTGTGGGACGACCGCCGTCGGCGCCGTTCCGCCCCGGTCCCCGTCGCTGCACCGACCGACGGCCGTCAGCCTCGCGTGAAAGTCGGGATGAATATACAGTCGATCGACAGTAATTTATTGTGCGGTGGGGAGGTAGAAACAGAACCAGAGATGCTGGACGTCTCGCCGGAGGAGATCACCGAGGGGCCGCTGGGACGAGCGCTGGCGCTCCTCTCGATCCCCATCATCGCCCAACAGCTCGCGGTGGTCGCCCAGAGCATCATCGACGTGTTCTGGCTCGGTCGACTCGGCGGCGAGGCGGTCGCGGCCGTGGGGCTGGTCGCCCCGCTGATCGGGCTGATGATGGCGGTCACGACGGGCGTCTTCACCGGCGAGCACGTCCTCGTCTCACAGCGCGTCGGCGACGACGACGAGCGCGGCGCGAGCCGTGCGGTGTTCCACGCGCTCGTGGCGGGCGTGGGCGTGATGCTCGCGATGGTCGCGGTCACGGCCGTCTTCGGCCGACAGCTCACGGCGCTGTTCGACCCCGGCCCGGAGGTGGCGCGGCTCGGGGCGATCTACCTCGCCACGATGGCGGTCGCCTACACCGTCTCCACCGTCAGCGACGTCTTCGAGTACGGCTTCATCGGCGCCGGCGACTCTCGGACGCCACTGCTGGTGAACCTCCTGTCCATCGGCATCAGCGTCGGGCTCGACCCGGTGCTCATCTTCGGGATGGGACCGGTCCCGGCCTACGGGATCGCGGGGGCCGCCTACGCGACGGCGATCGGGTTCGGCGTCGGCGCCGTCGTCATGATCGCCGCGGCGCTGTCGGCCCGGCGGGGGTTCACCTTCCACCCGGAGGCGATCGCGCTCGACGGCGGGGAGTTCCGCGATCTCGTCGAGGTCGGCGCGCCGAAGGCGGGCCAGGAGACCGCCCGGCAGGTCGCGCGGCTGGCGGTCGTCGCCATCGTCTCGCTGACCGGCGGCGCGGCGGCGCTCACCGCCTACACGATCGGCGCGCGCATCGCGACGGTCGTGTTCGTCCCCGCCGCCGCGATCGGCTCCGCGGGCACGACGCTCGTGGGCCAGAACCTCGGCGCCGACCGCCCCGCGCGGGCGACGCGGGCGACGTGGCTCGGCGTCGGCGTCGGCGCCGTCGGCCTCGGCGCGATCGGGATCGTCCAGTACCTCGTCCCGGAGCTGATCGCGGCGCTGTTCGTCCCCGGGATCGGGGGCGAGGCGCTCGTCCTGTCGGTCGCGTACCTCCAGATCCTCGCGTTCGGCTACTGGGCGCTCGGCACCATCTGGACGGTCGAGGCCGGGTTCAACGGCGCCGGCCGCACCGACGTGAGCATGTACTCGACGATGCTGCAGTACTGGGCCGTCCGGGTGCCGTTCGCCGCCGTGGCGGCGTTCGTCCTCGGGTGGGGCGCGCTCGGGCCGTTCTGGGCGGTGACCGTCTCGAACGTCGTCGCCGCCGTCGGCCTCGTGGGCTACTTCCGGTACTCGACCGCCGGCGGACTCCACGAGCGGGCCGCCGAGGACGCCGGCGGCGACGCGGTCGAGGGCGCCGCCGCGGACGACTGACGCGGGACGCGAGGCGGAGCCGAGCGTCCCGAGGGACGACGTTCACAGATCGCGCAGCGTCTCGCGAACGCCGTTCCTCCGAGGCCTCCCTGCGGTCGCCCTCGCTCCCTTCGTGGGCGGAGCGGCACGGGGACCGCTCCGCCGTCGGCCGCGGTCTCGCTCCCTCGCTCACGTCGTTCGCTCGTCCGCTCGACCGCGCCCCTCAGAACGCGTCGTCGTCGCCGGGGGCGATCCCCTCCGGGTCCTCGGCGGGCGGCTCGATCCCCACCTCCTCGGGGTCGACGTCGAACTCCCGGCGCAGGTCGTGGATCCGGTCGCGGATGTCGGCCGCGAGTTCGAACTCCAGGTTGCCCGCGGCCTCCTCCATGCGCTCCTCCAGCGCCCGGATGCGGGCCTGGGCCTCCTCCTCGTCGGCCACGTCCGCGCCGGCGACGTCGGAGGTGTCCGTCTTCGACCCGGGGAGGTTCGTCTCGCCGACCTCCTTCTCGATGGTCTGGGGCTCGTAGCCGTGCTCCTCGTTGAACTCGCGCTGGATCTCGCGGCGGCGGTTCGTCTCCTCGATGGCCGCCTCCATCGAGTCGGTGACCTCGTCGGCGTACAGCACCACCTCGCCCTCGACGTTGCGGGCGGCCCGGCCCATCGTCTGCACGAGGGTGGTCTCCGAGCGGAGGAACCCCTCCTGGTCGGCGTCGAGGATGGCCACGAGGCTCACCTCGGGGATGTCGAGCCCCTCCCGCAGGAGGTTGATGCCCACGAGCACGTCGATCTCGCCGAGCCGGAGCGAGCGGACCAGCTCGTGGCGCTCCAGGGTGTCGGTCTCGTCGTGCATGTACGCCACGTCGACGCCGGCCTCCTCCAGGTACTCGGTGAGGTCCTCGGCCATCCGCTTCGTCAGGGTGGTGACGAGGACGCGCTCGTCGCGTTCGATCCGCTCGTCGATGCGGTCCATCAGGTCGTCCACCTGCCCGGTCGCGGGGGCGGTCCGCACCTCGGGGTCGACGAGGTGGGTCGGACGGACGATCTGTTCGACGACCTGCTCGGAGTGCTCGCGCTCGTAGTCGCCCGGGGTGGCGGAGACGTACAGCCGGCGGTCCGTCTTCTCGATGAACTCCTCGAAGGTGAGCGGGCGGTTGTCGTAGGCGGTGGGGAGGCGGAAGCCGTTGCCCACCAGCGAGTCCTTGCGCGACTTGTCGCCCTCGAACTGGCCCTTGATCTGCGGGAGCGTCTGGTGGGACTCGTCGATCACCGTGAGGAAGTCGTCGGGGAAGTAGTCCAGCAGGGTGTACGGCGCGTCCCCGGACTCGCGGTCCGAGAGGTGGACGGAGTAGTTCTCGATGCCCGAGCAGTAGCCCGTCTCCTGGAGCATCTCGATGTCGAAGGTGGTGCGCTCCTCGATGCGCTGGGCGGCCACGAGGTCGCCCTGGCGCTCGAAGTAGGAGACGCGCTCCTCCATCAGCTCCCGGATCTCCGAGACCGCCCGGTCGATCTGCTCCTCGGGGAGCGAGTAGTGCTCGGCCGGGTGGATCAGGACGGCCGGCTCCTCGCTCACCACCTCGCCGTCGACCACGTCGACCTTGCGCATGCGATCGATCTCGTCGCCCCACAGCTCGATGCGGACGGCGTGGCGGTCGTACATCGGGAACACCTCGATCGTGTCGCCGCGTACGCGGAAGGTGCCCTGCTGGAAGTCCACGTCGTTGCGCTCGTAGTTGAGGTCGACCAGCTCCGCGAGGAGGTCGTCGCGGCCGATCTCCTGTCCGACCTCCAGCTCCAGCGCCATCCCGCGGTAGTTCGCGGGGTCGCCGAGCCCGTAGATGGCCGAGACGGAGGCGACGACGATCACGTCGTCCCGCGTCAGGAGCGACCGGGTGGCGGAGTGCCTGAGGCGGTCGATCTCGTCGTTGATCGACATCTCCTTGTCGATGTAGGTGTCCGTCTGCTCGACGTACGCCTCGGGCTGGTAGTAGTTGTAGTAGGAGACGAAGTACTCGACGGCGTTGTCGGGGAAAAGGTTCCGGAACTCCTCGTACAGCTGCGCCGCGAGCGTCTTGTTGTGCGCGATGACGAGCGTCGGGGTGTTCAGCTCCTCGACGACCCACGAGACCGTGTTCGTCTTCCCGGAGCCGGTGACGCCGAGGAGCGTCTGCTCGGTCATCCCGGACTCGAAGCCGTCGACCAGCTGCCGGATCGCGTCGGGCTGGTCGCCCGCGGGGTCGAACGGGGCGTCGACCCGGAACGGCTTCTCCGCCTCGGGACGGTCCGGCGAGAGGGGTCCCTCGGATTCGCTCATTGGCGTGGGTGTGGGGCGGGACGCACTTGACGAGCGCGGTCGCCGCGACCGGAGGGAGCGGCGACCGCGGCCGACGGCGGAGCGGTCCTGTGCCGCTCCGCCCACGAAACGAGCGCGGTCGAGCGAGCGAAGGGAGCGAACGAACGAGACCGCGGCCAACGGCGGCGAGGTGCTCGCGGCCGAGTGCAACGAGGCCGCGCGGTCCGAGCCGCCCGGGAAGAGCGCGGCCGGCGAGACCAGACCCCGGCGGCGACGTTCTTGCGGCCGGCGAAACGACTACCACCCGCCGCCGAGAACCGTCGGGACATGACGCGCAAACTGCTCTCGGACGCGAGCGATCACGTCCGTCGCGCGGCCGAGGCCGCCGACGGCGAGGCCGCGGAGCGGCTCGACGGCGTCGCGGACGACCTCGCGGCGGCGGCCGACCGCGACAAGGGGCCGGACCACGGCTGGCTCGACAGGCGAACGCACATCGTGCGCGACGCCGCCGCCGACGCCGGCGAGGAGGCGCAGGGCCACGCCGATGCGGCCGTCGAGTGCATCAACGAGTACCGCGAGGACGTGCCCGGCGTCTGAGCCGGCGCGGGCGGGGGGCGGGAGCGGCGCCGGGGGAACGACCGACGCGAACCGACCGCCGACGGGACCGCGATTTATCACCGGCGAGGCCGACGACCGGGTATGAAGGTCGGACTCGTCGCCGTCGGACAGGCGGGCGGCAAGATCGCTGACGCCCTGCTCCGGTACGAACGCGAGAGCGGCGTCGAGATCGTCGCCGACGCGGTCGCGGTCAACACCGCCCGCGCGGACCTGCTCGGCCTGCGGGAGGTCGAGCCGGGCGGGCGCGTGCTCATCGGCGGCGACCGGGTGAAGGGCCACGGCGCCGGCGCGGACAACGAACTCGGCGCCGAGTTGGCCCGCGAGGACATCGGCGAGGTGCGCGACGCCGTCGACGCGATCCCCACCAGCGACGTGGACGCCTTCCTCGTGGTCGCCGCGCTCGGCGGGGGCACCGGCTCCGGCGGCGCGCCGGTGATCTGCCGGGAGCTCCGCCGGATCTACGAGGAGCCCGTCTACGCCCTCGGGGTGTTGCCGGCCCGCGACGAGGGCGGCATCTACACGCTCAACGCCGCGCGGTCGCTCAAGACCGTCGTGGAGCACGCGGACGCGACGCTGCTGTTCGACAACGACGCCCACCGCGAGGCGGGCGAGAGCCTCGCGGGCGGCTACGGCCGGGTGAACGAGGAGGTGGCCCGCCGGCTCGGCGTCCTGCTCTCGGCCGGCGAGGCGCGCGACCCGACCCCCGAGAAGGTCGTCGACGCCAGCGAGATCATCAACACCCTCGGGCGCTCGGGCGGGGTGGCCTCGCTGGGCTACGCGTCCGCGCCGCTGGAACGCAAGCGGGGGCTGTTCGGCGGCCGCAAGCCGATCGAGGAGGACTCGCTGGCGGCGACGACGCGCGTGACCGCGACGGTGCGCCGGGCGGCGCTGGGCGGGCTGACGCTCCCGTGTGAACTCCGCGACGTGGAGCGGGCGCTGGTCGTCGTCAGCGGCCCGCCGGAGACGCTCTCGCGCGAGGGCGTCGAGGACGCGCGCCGGTGGCTGGAGGAGGCGACCGGCACGCCGGAGGTCCGCGGCGGCGACTACCCCCTCCGCGACACCGACCACCTCGCGGCCGCGGTGCTGCTGGGCGGGGTCGCCGAGGCGCCGCGGCTGGCGGAGCTGCGCGCGGGCGCCGTCGAGGCCCAGCGCAACGTCGCCGCCATCGCCGAGCGCTCGGACCTCTCAGCCGGTATCTGGGACGCGGAGGGGCTGGACCCGCTGTTCTGAGGGGACCGGGGCGAAGCGGAGCGTCCGTCCCGACCCGCCTCAGCAGACGTTTTTCGGTTTCACGCCCATCCCCTCCAGCGTCGCGACGTAGTCGTCGTAGGCCGCCTCGACGACCGCGTCCGCGGCGTCGCGGGCGGCCGCCCAGTCGTCGTCGCCGTCGCACACCGTCGAGAGGAGGTCGAGCGCGTCGGCCAGCCGGCCGTCGAGGTCGTCGCGGATCCCCCGGAACTCGTTCGAGGAGGCGGGGTCGGCGTCGCCGACGAAGAAGCCGACCGTCTGTTCGGTCCGGGTGTGCGCGAGCACGAGCCGGCCGTAGAGCCCGCCCGCGCGGGCGACGGTGTCGTCCAGGTCCGCGAGCACGTCGTACTCGGGGTAGTCGTGGACGTCGTCGGCGTCGGGGTCGACGTCGGCGTCGGCGACGTCGCGGTGGCCCCGGGCGTCCTCGGCGACGTCGCCGAACAGCGCCGCGGCGTCGCCGTTGGCCTCGCCGGCGCTCCACGACTCGAAGGTGCGCCCCGCCAGCGCGAACTCCGCGGCGACGGCGGCGCGGACGGCGTCCGCGTCCATCTCGCCCCCGGTGAGCGCGTACAGCGACTTCGAGGAGCCGAGCCGCGAGAGGGCCGTCTCGTTGTCGTCGCGGAACCCGTCGGAGAAGGCGTCTGCGTCCATGCGACGGAGTACGGCGTTCGGACGCTTGAAACTCCCGCAACAAAGGCCGGGCGGGGGGCGGCGCGGGACCGCCCGGCCGGTTCCCGGCGACACGCTTACACCGCACGCGAGGGAGTCGCGACCATGTCACGTCCCCCCGACGGGTCGCGGTCGATCGCGGGCGCCCTCGGCGCCGCCGGGCGACTGCTCCGCGACCGCCCGGCCGCGGTCCTCCCGGCGTACCTCCTCGCGATCGGCCTCACCGCCGCCGCGCGCGTCCCGCTGACGCTCGCGCTCGTCGCCGCCGCCGCGTCGCTCGCGCTCACCGGTCGGCTGGAGCCGCTCGTCCGCGCCGCCGCCGACCTGCAGGAGGCCGCCCGCGAGGGCGGGTCCGGCGGCGGGGGCGGCCCGGGCACCGGCGGCGTCCCGGGGACGATCCCGCCGGGCGTCGAGACCGCGGTCACCGACGCCGTCACGCCGACGGTGGTCGCGGCGCTCGCGCTCGGCGTCGCGGGAGCGGTCGTGGTCGGGGTCCTCGCGCGGGCGGTCGCGTCCGCGGTGACGTACGGGACCGTCTGGGCGGGCCTCGACGGCCGGCCGCCCCTCGTCGACGGGGTCCGGACCGCGGGCCGGTGGCGCACCTTCCTCGGCATCTCGCTCGTCCGGATCGCCGTCGTCGCCGTCGCCATCGGCGTCCCGCTCGCCGTCGCCGCGGGGCTCGCGACCCGGCCCGGGGTAGTCGTGAGCCCGTCCGGCATCGGCGCGCTCGGGGTGCTTCTCGCGGTCGCGGTCGCCGGCCTCGGCGCCGTCGGCGTCGCCATCACGTGGTTCCTGCTCGCGTTCGCGGAGCCGGCGGCGGTCGTCGACCGCCGGGGCGCCGTCCGCGCCGTCCGCGCCAGCCTCGGGTTCGTCCGCGCGCACCCGGCGCGGGCGCTCGGGTTCGCCCTCGTCGCCGTCGGCGGCTACGTCGGCGCCGCCGTCGGCGTCGCCGCCGCGAACGCCGCCGGCGCGGGCCGCCTCGGAGGGATCGTCCTCCCGCTGGTGGTCGTCCCGGTGCTGGAGGCGGGCGCGACCGCGCTGTACGCCGGCGTCGACGGGCCCGCGGCGGCCCGGGCGGAACGGCCGTCCGCCCGCGCGCGACTCCGGGCCGGCCTCGCGTCGGGGTGGCGCGAACTGGTCGGCTTCGTCGTCGGCCACCCGCTGGCGGTGTTCGCGGCCGTCGCGACGCTCGCGGGCGCCGCCGCCGGCGGGTACGCCGTCACCGCGCCCTACGGCGTCCGGGTGCCGCCGCCGGCGGACGTGTCCGGCGTGTTCGGGGCGGTCGCGGTCGGCCCGTTCCTCACGATCGCCGCGAACAACTGGCTCGTGAGCGCCGGCCTCGCCTTCGGCGGCGTCGCGTTCGGCCTCCCCGCGGTCACCGGGCTGGCGTTCAACGGCGCCCTCGTCGGCGCGCTCGCGGGCGTGTTCGACCGGACGGCGTTCCTCGCGCTCGTCGGCCCCCACGGCGTGCTCGAACTGCCGGTCATCGCCGTCGCCGGGGCGCTCGGCCTCCACCTCGGGGGCGTCGGCTGGCGGTGGCTCCGCGGTCGGACGGACGCCGCCGAGGTCGCCGGCGAACTGGAGCGGGCGGCGTACGTGCTCGTCGGGGTCGCGATCCTGCTCGTGGTCGCGGCGGCGATCGAGGCGTTCCTCACCCCGCGCGTCGCGGCGGCGGTGCTGGGCGGGTGACGGCTCGATAAAACCGGGAGTCGGGTGCGGGCGGTTCGCGTCCGCCGAACCTCCCCGCGGTCGGCCTCGCCTCAGTCGCCGCCGGGCTCGCTGCCCTTCACGATCGGGGCGCGCACGAGGTTGCCCCACTCGGTCCAGGAGCCGTCGTAGTTGACGGTCTGGTCGGCGCCCACGAGCTCGTGGAGCGCGAACCACGCGACCGACGAGCGCTCGCCGATGCGGCAGTACGCCACGATCTCGTCGTCGCCCTCGTCAAGCACGTCCTCGTACAGTTCCTCGAGTTCCTCGCGCGTCTTGAACGTCCCGTCGTCGTTGGTGACGGAGGCCCACGAGATGTTGCGCGCGCCGGGGATGTGGCCGCCGCGCTGGGCGGTCTCCTGCAGGCCCGGCGGGGCGAGGATCTCGCCGCTGTACTCCTCGGGCGAGCGCACGTCGACGAGGGGAACGCCCGCGCCGATGGCGTCCTCGACGTCGTCACGGTACGCGCGGATGGACTCGTCGGGCTCGTCGGCGGTGTAGGTCGTCTCGGGGAACGACGGCACCTCGTCGGTGGTCGGGTAGTCGTGCTCCAGCCAGTACTCGCGGCCGCCGTCGAGCAGCTTCACGTCGTCGTGGCCGTAGTACTTGTACTGCCAGTAGGTGTAGGCGGCGAACCAGTTCGAGTTGTCGCCGTAGAGGACGACCGTGGAGTCGTCGCTGATGCCGTGTTCGGCGTTCAGCGCCTCGAAGTCCTCCTTCGAGAGGATGTCGCGCTGGGTCTGGTCCTGGAGGTCCGTCTCCCAGTTGAAGCCGATGGCGCCGGGGGCGTGTTCGGCGTCGTACGCCTCGGTGTCGACGTCCACCTCCACGAGCCGGTGCGCCGAGTCGTCGGACTGGAACTCGTCGAGCCGCTCCTCCACCCAGTCGGCGTCGACGAGCACGTCGTTCGCGTAATCTGACATTGCGGCCGATCCTACGGCTCCCCGGGGTTTAATACCCGCATCCCCGGCAGAGGCGGCCATCCGTCCGGCCAACCGGAACTTGTTGCCGGTGTTTCGGGACGCTCTCCGGGGCCCCCGCTCGCCCGCGACCCGCTCTGTCGCCGGCGACACGACGGGACCGGGGGTCCGAGAAAATGTTGCCGCTTCCTCGGACGGGGCGCCGTCGTCGCCGCCTCGGCGGGGCTTTTCCCTCCCCCTCGCGAACGGCGGGTATGAGCGACACCTTCGTGTCCGCGGCGTGGCTCGCGGACCGGCTCGACGACCCCGACGTGCGCGTCGTCGACGTGCGCGACGCCTGGGAGTACGACGGTATCGGCCACCTGCCGGGCGCCGTCTCGGTCCCGTTCGACGAGTTCCGCAGCAGCGCCGGCGACGAGGGGATGCTCCCCGGCGCCGACCGCTGGGCGGACCTGCTCTCGGGGGCCGGGATCGCCGAGGGCGACGACGTCGTCGCCTACGACGACGAGCACGGCGTCTTCGCCGCGCGCTTCCTCGTGACTGCCGAGCTGTACGGCCACGACCCGGAGCGGCTGCACCTCCTCGACGGCGACTACAGCGCCTGGAGCCGGGAGCACGAGACGACGGGGGAGGCGCCCGACCCCGATCCGACCGACTACGAGCCGGGCGAGCCCGTTCGGTCGCCGCTCGTGGGCTTCGAGGAGGTCGAGGCCCGGCTCGGCGGCGACACCGTGATCGTCGACACCCGCGAGGCGTGGGAGCACGAGGAGGGACGCCTCCCCGGCGCGGTACAGCTCGACTGGCTGGAGCTGGTCGACCCCGACACGCGCGGGCTGAAGCCCCGCGAGGAGCTGGAATCGATCCTGACCGACCACGGGATCACCCGCGACCGCGAGGTGCTGCTGTACTGCAACACGGCCCGCCGGATCAGCCACACGTACCTCGTCCTGCGCCACCTCGGCTACGAGGACGTGCTGTTCTACGAGGGGAGCCTCACCGAGTGGGAGGAGCGCGGCGGCGAGACGGTGGAGGGGTAGCTCGCGGGCCGGGGTGGTGGCGAGCCGGACGGGCCGTTGACCGGGCGGGTCGCCGGAGAGGAGGCGGAGACGGCCCGGTCGCCCTCACCCCGAGCCGGCGTCAGGGTCCTCCGTGTCGCCGGCGGCGGGCCGTTCGGGACCGGGGAGCTGTTGCTGGCTCGTGACGCCGCCGCCGTTCTCCGAGAGGAGCGCGACCGTCTCCGCCAGCAGCGCGACGACGAGCGGCCCGACCACGAACCCGATGGCCCCGAGGGTGAGCAGGCCGCCGACGAAGCCGACGAAGTACACCGAGACGGGGAGGTCCGTCGCGCCGCCGGCCAGCCGCGGGCGGATCACCGCGTCCGGAACGAACCCGACGAGGATCAGCCCGACGACGAGGACGATCAGCGCCCGGAACGCGTTGCCCGCGACGAGGTCGACGACCGCGAGGGCGACGACGACGATGCTCGGCCCGAGCACCGGGACGAACTGTAGCACGCCCGCGACGACCGCCAGCGCGAACGGCGAGTCGTACCCCAGCGCCGCGAAGGTGACCAGCGCGAGGGCGAACGTCGCCACGGCGGTCGCCCCCTGGAGGACGTAGATGGCCCGCAGCGTCGAGGCCGTCCGGCGGTGGAGCGCGAACAGCACGTCGTGGTACTCGCCCGGACACAGCCGGAGCGTCGCCACCCGGGCCGCCTGCGGCTTGAGCAACAGCCCGTACACGAGGATGACGAACACGACCAGTTTCAGCACGATGACGGGCGCCGCGCCCGCCAGCGCGAACGCGAGCCCCCGCAGCGACGACCGCGCGAGCGCGAACCAGTCGGCGAACTCCACGACGTACGTGAACACGCCCAGGTCGACGACGAGTCTGGTCGGGAGCGTCTCGAAGAACCCGAGGAGGTCGCGCCGCCGGCGGTAGAGCACGTACGCCAGCGGGACCGCGAGCGCGACGACGCCGAGGAATCCGGCCGCGGTTGCCGCCCCGGCGGCGATGCGGTTGGAGTAGCCGTGACCGCGGACGAACTCGCGCAGCGGGTACAGCACGTACGCCACCGTCACGGCGAACACGACCGTCGCGAGGACGCTGCGCAGGACGACCGCCGTGAGCACGAGCAGTCCCGCGAGAAGGGCCGCCAGCGCGGTCCGGCGGGTCGGATGCATGGGGGAACCCGGAACCCGCCGGTACAAAACCGTTCCCCGACGGCGGACCACCGGGGTTATGTACCTCCGAGTGTGACCACCCGGTAATGACCGACGAGAACGCGCGTTCGAGGCGGCGATTCCTGCGGGCCGTCGGCGCCGCGGGTGCCGCGGGCCTGGCCGGCTGTTCCGCCGAGCCGACGGGCGAGGGGACGACCGAACCCACGGTCGGGACCGACGACGACGTCGTCACCACCTCGGGGACGACGACCGGGGAGCCGACCGAGTCGATGGCGGACACGCTCGTCGTGGCGACGTACCCGCCGTTCGTGGACGCCCCCTCCACCAGCCCCGGCGCGTGGCTGAAGGAGGAGTTCGAGTCCGAGTACGACGCGACGCTCGTGTACCAGACGCCCGACAGCGAGCTGAACTACTACATCGAGCGCGCCGTGCAGGGCGTCGACTTCGAGGCGGACGTGTACCTCGGGCTCGACGTGAACGGGCTCATCCGGCTCGACTCCGAGCGGGGGTCCGGACAGTTCACCGAGCCGATGTTCGCGGACGCCTCGAACGTCGAGGGGATCGACCGGGTGAAGGAGTCGCTGCTGTTCGACCCGCGGGACCGGGCGATCCCGTTCAACACCAGCTACGTCGCCGTCGTCTGGAACGCCACGATGGAGGGCGGCGAGTTCGTCGCCCCCGAGACGTTCGACGGGCTGGTGAAGGAGGCGTACCGGGGCGACCTCATCACGCAGAACCCGACCTCCTCGACGACCGGGACCCAGTTCCTCCTGCACACGATCGCCGCGAAGGGCGAGGACGGCTACCTCGACTACTGGCGGTCGCTCAAGGCGAACGACGTGACTGTGCTGGGCACCTGGTCGGACGCCTACTCGGCGTACCAGAGCGGCGAGGCACCGATGGTCGTCTCGTACTCGACCGACCAGGTGTACGCCCACCGGTCCGGACAGGACCTCTCGAAGCACCAGATCCGGTTCCTCGACGACCAGGGGTACGCCCGTCCCGGCGGGATGGCACGCTTCCGGGCGTCGAACGCCCCCCGGCTCGCGGAGCGGTTCATGGAGTTCGTGCTCCGCCCGGAGATCCAGGCCGGCATCGCCAAGCGCAACGTGGCGCTCCCCGCGATCGACGACGCCCCCCTCCCGGACGACTACGAGCAGTACGCCAAGGTGCCCCCGGAACCGGTGAGCTTCACGTACGAGGAGCTGAAAGGGAACCTCGGCACATGGAAGGACGAGTGGCAGCGGATGTACGCGAGCGGGTGAACGGGCGGGGGTACGCCCTCCCCCTGCTTGCGGCCGTCGCGGCGCTCCTGCTGGGGGTGCTGTTCTACTACCCGGTCGCCACCGTGTTCGTCGACGCGGTGGTCGTGGACGGCCGGCTCACGTTCGGCCCGCTGCTGGAGGTCCTCACCGACGACTTCTACGTCGGGCGCGTCCTCGGGTTCACCGCGTATCAGGCCGTGCTGTCGACGCTGCTCAGCGTCGTCCTCGGCCTCCCGGGGGCGTGGGTGCTCGCGCGCTTCGAGTTCCGCGGGCGCGCCACGCTCCGGTCGGTGACGATGGTGCCGTTCGTCGTCCCCTCCGTGCTCGTCGCCGCGGCGTTCTACGCCACCTTCGGCGCGAGCGGGACGCTCAACGCGGCGCTGTCGGCCGCCGGCCTCCCGACGGTCGACCTCCTGCCGTCGCTTTCGGCGATCCTCGTCGCGCACGCCTTCTACAACGCCCCGCTCGTGACCCGCGTCGTCGCCGCGGCGTGGGAGTCCGTCGACGCCGGCGCCGTCGAGACGGCCCGCTCGCTGGGCGCGTCGCCCCGGCGGGCCGTCCGCGACGTGGTGCTCCCGCAGCTCATGCCGGCGGTGCTCATGGGCGCGGCGCTGACGTTCGTGTTCACGTTCGCCTCCTTCGCCATCCCGCTGGCGCTGGGCGGCTCGCAGTACGCCACCATCGAGGTGTTCATCTACTCGGCCCGGCGGCAACTGGAGTACGGCCGGGCCGCCTCGCTTGCCGTGCTGGAGACGGGCGTGTCGCTGTCGCTGATGGCGCTGTACCTCCGCTACGAGCGCGCGCGGGCGACCGAGCGGCGGGGGGCGCGGACGCTCCCGCGGCGGCCGCTGGTGCCCGACTCGTGGACGCGCGAGCGGGTCGCGAGCAGGCTCGCCGTCGCGGGGTACGCCGCCGTCGTCGCGCTCGTGTTCCTCGCGCCGCTCGCGAGCATGCTCTACGCCAGCGTCACCGTCGAGGGACGGTTCACGCTCGACGCCTACCGGTTCCTCCTCGAACGGCAGACCGCCGGGGCGGCGTTCCAGGTGAAACCGTTCCCCGCAATCGTCAACTCCCTGCTGTTCGGCGCGGCGACGCTGGCGGTCGCGCTCCCGCTCGGGACCGCGATGGGCGTGCTAACCACCCGCCGGTTCCGCGGGCGCTGGCTGGTGGACGCGCTGTCGATGGCGCCGCTGGTGGTGTCGGGCATCGTCGTCGGCCTCGGCCTGCTCAGGGGACTGGTCTTCGGGGTCGAGGCGTTCGGCTACCGCTTCACCGTCGCCGGCGCGGTCGCCATCGTCGCCGCCCACGCCGTCGCCGCCTACCCGTTCGTCGTGCGGACGGTCGCGCCGCCGCTGGACCGCCTCGACCGGGCGCTCGTGGAGTCCGCGCGTGCGCTCGGCGCCTCCCGCGCCCGGGCGCTCGTCGACGTGGAACTGCCGCTGGTGTGGCCCGGCGTCGTCGCGGGCGCGGCGTTCGCCTTCGCCATCTCCATCGGCGAGTTCGACGCGACGGTCATCCTCGCGGAGGGCGGCGGGAGCTACACCATGCCGGTCGCCGTCGAGCGGTTCATCGGCCGCAGGCTCGGCCCCGCCACCGCGATGGGCACCGTGCTGCTGGCGGTGACGGCCGCCTCGTTCGTCGTCATCGAGCGCGTCGGGGGTGAGTTCCGTGGGTGAGGAACCCGCGGTTCGGGTGGAGAACCTCCGCGTCGAGTACGGCGCCACGACGGCGCTCGACGGGGTCGATCTGACCGTCGAGGAGGGTGAGTTCTTCACGCTCGTGGGACCATCGGGATGCGGGAAGACCACCACGCTTCGGTGTCTCGCCGGGTTCGAGGAGCCGACCGGGGGCTCGGTCGCGATCGGCGGCGAGCCGATGGCCGGAGTTCCACCCGAAGCGAGGGGGGTCGGCGTCGTGTTCCAGAGCTACGCGCTGTTCCCGCACATGACCGTCGGCGAGAACGTCGCCTACGGCCTCCGGTTCTCGGGCCCGCCCGAGGGGACGACGAAGTCGGAGCGCGTGGCGGACCTGCTCGAACTCGTGGACCTCTCGGGGTTCGAGGACCGCGACCCGGACACGCTCTCGGGCGGGCAACAGCAGCGGGTGGCGCTGGCGCGGGCGCTCGCGCCGGAGCCGCGACTGCTCCTGCTCGACGAGCCGATGTCCGCGCTGGACGCCCGACTCCGCGAGCGCCTCCGGGTGCAGGTGCGCGACATCCAGCGCGAGTTGGGCCTGACGACGGTGTACGTCACGCACGACCAGGAGGAGGCGCTCGCGGTCTCGGACCGCGTCGCCGTGATCGACGACGGCCGCATCGAGCAGGTCGGCGCGCCGCGGGAGCTGTACGACGCGCCGGCGACGCGGTTCGTCGCGGAGTTCCTCGGGGACAACAACGTGTTCGCGGGCGCGGTCGCCGACCGCGGTCGGCTCGACGCCGACGGGGGAACCGCCGTCGACCCCCCCTCGCTCCGGGTCGAGGGCGGCGGGGCGGAGACGCTCCCGCTCCCGACGGAGGAGACGGTCGACGCCCGCCCGGGCGACCGCCTCGTCGTCTGCGTGCGTCCCGAACGGATCCGGGTTCGGCGCGACGCCGGGGGCGACGGCGGTGACGGCGGCGACCGCGACGACACCGCCGGCGGCGACCGCGCCGGCGGCGCCGCACGGTCGCCCGGCGAGACCCCCGCGGTCGACGCGTGGCTGTCGGCGACCGTCGAGAGCACGGAGTTCCTCGGCGACGCCACCCGCCTGCACTGCGCGTGGAACGGCGTCGGCGTGACCGCCAGAACCGACGGCCGGCGGTCGTTCGAGACGGGCGAGGCCGTTCAGCTCGGGGTCGACCCGGCGGACGTACGCGTGGTCGAGCGGGCGTGAACGGCCGGGCGGAGCTGGCTAGTCGCCGGCGAGTCCGAGTTCCACCCGCACGCGGTAGCTGTCGCCCTCGGGGAAGGCGATCCGCCCGTGGCCGCTCTCGAAGATCCACGTGGCGAGCCACAGCGAGAGGTCGTTCGCGTGCTCCAGGTCGGTCTCGTGACCCCGGCGGAACACGCGCCGCTCCGTCGGGGACAGCGGCGGGGCCGGACTGCGGACCTCGACCGCGACGGCGTCGAGCGAGGCCGTCGTCGCCTCGACGGCGACCGTCGGATCGCCGGCGTCCGTCTCGGCGGTGCGGGCGAGCGCGTCCCGGAACAGTTCCGCGAACGCGCGGTCCAGGTACTCGCTGGCGATCACCTCCCGGTCGTAATCGCCGGAGACCGCGACCGCCGACTCGAGCGTGGACCTGTCGGCCGGTCCGCGTTCCCCGCCGTCGGCGAGCCGGTCGAGCGCGCGGTCGAGTACGACGGCCAGCGGAACGCGCTCCGAGCCCGACTCGCCGATCGTCCGCTGGGCGAAGCGGGCCTTCTCGGCCATGTCGAGCACCGCGTCGACGTGGCGGGCGGCGGTGTCGACGTGGTCGCGCTCGGCGGCGTCGAGCGCGTCGGTCTCCGCGAGCGCGTCGAGCAGCCCTGCGACGACGTTGAGGTCGTTGCGGATGTTGTGCCGGAGGATCCGGTTGACGACGCTCAGGCGCTGCTCGCGCCGGCGGACCTGCTGTCGGGCCGCCGACAGCGAGTACGTCTGTTCCAGCATGAGCCGGGCGTTCGTCGCGGGATCGTCCGTCGCGCGGTATCGCTCCGGCGGGACGTAGAAGGGGTTCTCACACACCGCGTTCCGGTAGACGACCTGCTTGTGGGTCCACAGCGCCTTCGCGATCGACTCCTCGGAGAACCGCGAGAGGTCGTACTGACACAGGGCCGTGACCGGGAGGTCCGGGCAGACGGCGTCGAAGTCGGCCTCGAAGTCGAGCACGTGGTCGAACGACGCCTCGGTGTGGAAACACCACGAGTTCTCCCCGGCGACGAAGACGCCTTCGTAGCCGTCCTCGACGCTTTCGGCGGCCGTCTCCTCCAACGTCCGGATCATCCGGTCCGGGTCGAATCCCGCGTCGAGGTACACCTCCGAGGCGTCGCGGATCGCGAGGTCGCCGGCCTCGACCCGGGCGGCGGCGTCCACGCCGGCCGCCCGCAGCGCGGACCGGATCTCGGTCGGCTCGTTCACGTCGGCGAGGTACAGGCACCGACGACCGTCCGAGAGGCCGCTCGCCAGGAACGCCGCCGCGACGGTCAACTGCGTTTCGGGCGACCGGTAAAAGAACGCGAGGTGCCGAACGAGGTCCCGGCGGTCGAACTCCCGACGGAGGTCGGCGGCGGTCCGCGTGTCCTCCGCCTCGGCTCCTCGGAACCGTCGCGTTTCCTCTCCGGTCATGTTCGGGGACCCCGGCGGGCGCGTGCCGTCCGGTCATCGGATGACACTGTCGCGACCGTCAAAACGGTGTTCCCCGAGTCGGCCACGGCCGGCTTCCCGTCCGCGGTCACGGCGCGACGCCGACCGTGAGCAGCGTCCCGAGTTCGCGGTAGCGCTCGACCATGTCCTCGCGCGTCTCCCAGTCGTCCGTGGGGAACGCCTCGGCCGGCGGGATGTCCACCTCCAGGTCCGGGACGTTGTCCTGCTCGGCGACGTGGAGGCCGGCCCCGCGGAAGGCGTCGCGGTACTCGGCGGCGTCCCAGCGGGTCATGTCGACGGAGATGTTCTCCTGCCAGCCGTGGCTGTGGACGTTCTCCTCGTAGTAGTTCACCGCGCAGTAGAAGGTGCCGCCGGGGCGGAGGACCCGGCGCACCTCCCGCAGGGTCTCGTGCGGATCGTCGCTGTAGTAGAACGCCTCCATCGTGAAGGCGTGGTCCAGCGAGTCGTCGGCGAACGGGAGGTGGCCGAAGTCGCCGACGACGAACCCCAGGTCCGCGTCCGGGTCGGCCTCCAGCGTGTACTCGCGGGCGTTGCGGGCCATCTCGGGCGCGCCGTCGAGACCGTAGCCGCGCGTCATGCCGGTGGAGTCTGCGAGCGCGCGCAGCGCGTAGCCGCTGCCCGTCCCCAGGTCGAGCACGCGGTCGCCGTCCTCGACGGGCATCCGGGCGAGCACGTGCTTGGCGGTGTGCCAGTGTCGCTCCTCCATCCCCCGGTCGCGGCCGTCGGCGGCCCACGCGTCGAACTCCTCGCGAACGCTCATGTCGGTGCGGTCGTCGGCGACGACCTAAGGTTCCGCCGGTGTCGGACGGACGGCCGTCCTCGACCGGCGGTGACGGCCGTCGATCCTCGACCGCTACCCCCGCGACCGCCGCGGCGGCGACGGGGACGGGGCGGGGCGGGGCTTTAGGATGGACGCGGGCATAGCGGGGGTATGCACGTCCGGGACGCGGTGGAGGCGGACGCCGAGGCGCTGGCGGCCATCGCCGACGCCCCGTCGGACGCGATGCGGGGGCTGGTCCACGACCGGACCGTCCGCGTCGCCGTCGAGGCGGAGGCGGCGACCGACCCCAACGAGGACGTCGACGCCGACCCCGCGGACCTGCTGGGGTTCGTCAGTTTCGACGTCCGCGGCGACACCGTCCACGTCACGCAGTTCGGCGGGACGCGCGGCGCCGCCGAGCGCCTGCTGGAGGAGCCGCTCCGGTTCGCCGCGGGCGAGGGCATGGGCGTCGAACTGCTCGTCGTCGAGGACGAGACGGAACTGCGGGAGGCCGCCGAGTCCGCCGGCTTCGTCGAGTCCGGGCCGGGCCCGCGCTTCGAGGGGAAGGCGACGACCCGCTACCGGGTCGAGGAGGCGTGAGCCGGCGACGGGTCGCGCCCGCGCTCAGTCGTCGCCCGGGGCGGGCACCTCGGCGTCGCTGAGCGAGGCGTCGGGCTCGAAGACGACGCTCGGGTCGAGGTCGTCGAGGGGCTCGTCCGCGCGGACGCGGTCGGGCCAGTCGTGGTTGGCGAGCGCGCCCGTTCCGAGGGTGATCAGGTCCGCGCCGTCCGCCAGCGCCGCGCGCGCGTTCTCGGGGTCGCCGAGGCTTCCGTTGGCGATCACGGCGACGTCCTCGACGGCGTGTTCTAGGGCCAGTTCCGCGAGCGTGCGGTCGGTGTCGGGTACCTCCGGGACGGTCGCGTCGCCGCCGGTGACGTGGACGTAGTCGGCGCCGGCGTCCGAGAGCGCGCCGAACAGCGCGGCGGCGGTCGCCTCGCCGTCGGGCCACACGCGCTCCTCGTCGGTGACGGCCCCCTGGGAGGCGCGGACGCCGACGACGAAGCCGTCGGGCGTCGCCTCGTCGATGGCCGCCGTGACCTCCGCCGGGAACCGCGCGCGGTTCTCGGGCGAGCCGCCGTACTCGTCGTCGCGGTCGTTGACCAGCGGGTCGACGAACTCGTGGAGGAGGTAGCCGTTGGCGGCGTGGACCTCGACGCCGTCGAAGCCGGCGTCGACGGCCCGCTCGGCGGCCGCGACGAAGCCCGCCTTCACCTCGGCGAGGCCGTCGGCGTCGAGCGCCTCGGCCTCGGGGAACTCGCCTGAGCCGCCGTACAGCTCCGACATCTCCCCCGGCGGGCGGTACGCTGACGGCGAGACCGGGCCGCGGCCGTACCGGTTGCCCTGGGCCTGCGCGCCGGCGTGCATGAGCTGTGCGAAGATCGGGCTGCCCTCCGCGTGGACGGCGTCGACGACCTGCGCCCAAGAGTCGGCCTGGTCGTCGGTCGCGAGGCCGGGCTGGTTGGGGTAGCCCTGGCTGTGGGTCGCGTCCGGGTGGACACCCTCGGTGAGGAGGAACGAGAAGCCGCCGCGGGCGAAGGAGGCGTAGTAGCGGGCCATCCGCTCGGTCGCGTGGCCCTCGTCGGTGGCGCTCGTGCGGGTCATGGGGGCGAGGCCGACGCGGTTGTCGAGCGGCAGGCCGTTCAACTCGAAGGACTCGAAGAGCGGGTCGTCGCGCATCGTCGTGGTGTACCGCGGTCCGACCGATAAGGTGACGGCGGGAGTGCGCGCTCCCGTACACAACACGTGTGCTACCGTCCGTCGAGGCACGTGTGCTACCGTCCGTCGAGGCACGTGTGCTACCGTCCGTCGAGGCACGTGTGCTACCGTCCGTCGGGGACGGAGCGATGAGGGACCCGTCGTCGTGCGAACGAGTCCGGCGCCGGAACCGCCGGCGCTCAGACGAACTTCCGGACCGTCATGTCGAGCGTGTCGAGGTCGAGGATCGGGGCGTAGCCGGCGTCGGGGTCGATGTTGACGGACTTCTGGAAGTCGGTCTGGGCCTGCCAGCAGCCGGAGTTGACCGCGAGGACGTTGTGGTACTTGCCCCACCCGAGCTTGTGGACGTGGCCGGTGTGGAACACGTCGGGCACCTCGTCGATGACGAGGAAGTCGCGCTCCTCGGGGGCCACGCGGGTCTTCCCCCCGAACTGTGGGGCGACGTGGCGCTTCTTCAGGAGCTGGTACATCGCCCTGTGGGGCTCGTCGTAGCTGGCCTTCTCCTCGGGGAGCTCGGCGATCACCTCGTCGAGCGAGACGCCGTGGTACATGAGCACGGAGACGCCCGCCACGTCGACCACCGCCGGGTTGGACACGATCTGGGGGTCGTGCGCGCTCATGATCCCCCGGAGCTCCTCGTCGAAGCCCGGCTGGGGCTCGGCGAGGCGAACGGCGTCGTGGTTCCCCGGGATCATGACGATCTCCATGTCGCCGGGGACCTCCTTGAGGTACTCGGAGAACGCCTCGTACTGGTCGTAGATGTCGACGATGTCGAGCTCGTCGTCCTGGTTCGGGTAGACCCCCACCCCCTCGACCATGTCGCCCGCGATCAGGAGGTACTCGACGCGCTCGGCCTCCTCGGTGTGGAGCCAGTCGGCGAAGCGCGACCACGCGTCCGCGAGGAACTCCTGGGACCCGACGTGCACGTCGGAGATGAGCGCCGCCTGCACGTGGCGGTCGGCGGTGCTCGGGCGGTAAGTGCGGGGCACGTCGGGGAAGTGGATCGCGTCGACGAAGACGATGCCCGCGTCGTCCGCGAGGGTACCGGAGACGGCGATGCACTCGTCGAGCAGGAGCTCGTCCACCAGGTCCGCGATGTCGCGGTCCTTCATCACCAGACACGGGAACGTCCCGGTGGTGTCCTCGAGCTCGACCAGCCAGTGGCCCGAGGCTGTCGACCGGATGTCGTTGACGAGGCCGATGATCTCCACGTCGGCGCCGCCGCCCATCGCCTCGACGGAGTCGGCCGGTCGGTGGTTCACCCGGCCGCGAAGCTGCCCCGAGAGGCGCTCGTAGCGGTCGCGGAACACGCCGACGAACTCCTCGTAGGCCCCCGTCCCGGTCGACTGGCCCGTCATGTCGTTCGAGACGACCGGCGGCTCCGGCGAGCGACCCCCGACGGCGGACCCCCCCGTTTCGGGTGGAGACTCGGCGGGCACGTCCGGCGAGTTCGGCGCCGAGGTTCCACTCGAAACGGAGGGGTCTTCGGGGGAGAAGCGGCCGTCGCTCCGGCCCGAGCCGGCCGCGTCGTCCGCGGCGGACGGGTCGGCCGATCCGTCGGCAAGCTCGTCGGTACCGGCGTCCGCGACGCCGTCGCGGGCCGGGCCGTCGGGGGCGCCGTCGACGGCGGGCGGGTCGGGGACGGGGTCGGCGGCGAGCGCCTCCCGGACGTGGGCGACGGTGAGCACGAGGGCGTCGTCCGGGGCGGCCTCGACGGCCGCCTCCAGCGCGCGGTCGGGCGCCTCCGACTCGGCGATGAGCGTGACCGCCTCCCGCTCGGCGTTGTAGCCGCGGCTGGCGAGCGCCTGCACGACCCGCGAGGACGTCTCCAGCGGCACGGGCCGAGGTGGGCCGTCCCCGGGCAAAAGGATAGCGGACGGACGTGGAGCCGATGTCGGACGGCCGCGGCGCGGCCGGGTCGGGCGGGCGCACGACCGCGCCGGGTAACAGAAGCTTCAACACCGCACACCGGGTGGGACGTGGTAATGAGCGACGACGGGCGGTCGCCCGACGACCCGCTGACGCGGTTTCTCCACGCCGAGACGGGGGGGCTGATGTTCCTCCGGGAGGTGCTCTCCTCGGCGCTCGCCGTGGCGCTCGTCGGCCTGCTCCTGTTCGCCGTCTCCGGCGTCTGGCCCCCGATGGTCGCCGTCGAGTCCGGCAGCATGGAGCCGCACATGGAGCGCGGGGACCTCGTGTTCATCACCGAACCGGACCGGTTCTCTCCCGAGTTCGCCCACGGGGAGACGGGCGTCGTCACCTACGAGGTCGGGGCCGAACGGGGCTACTCGACGTTCGGCGCCCCCGGGTCGGTGATCGTCTACCGGCCGCCAGGGGAGGGGGGTCCGCCGATCATCCACCGCGCGCGGTTCCACGTCGAGGAGGGGGAGAACTGGATCGACCGCGCGAACCCCGACTACCTCCCCGCAGACTCGTGCGACAGCGTCCCCGCCTGCCCGGCGCCGTACGACGGGTTCATCACGAAGGGCGACGCGAACGCCCAGTACGACCAGGTGAGCGGGATCGCGCCGGTCGTGCGGGCCGAGTGGGTCCACGGCGTCGCGCGCGTCCGAGTCCCGTACCTGGGCTACGTCCGCCTGGTCTTCTCGGAGGCGGTGGTGGCGCGGTCGCCCGGCGGCGTCGCGTCCGCCCCGAGCGAGCCGATGACGGGGTCGAGCGAACCGACGACGGGGCCGAGCGCTCCGACGACGGAAACGGCCACGCCGCCGAGCCCGAGCGAGCCGACGCTCGGTGCCGACGCGGGGAACGTAACTGCGGCGACCGGGTGAGTCCCGGGCCGAGGTCGTCGGGCCGGAGTTGTCCGGTACAGTCCGTCGGGGTTTCGGTACAGTCCCCAGTTTCGATTGGAATCGAAGCGATGGGCGAACTGCCGTACGTCGGTACGAGAGCGGAGGCGAAACGATGGGGGTTCGATCCGGCCGACGACGGGGGGTGTCCCGGTCGGTCAGTTGTCGAATCGGGCCTGGACGAACGGCTGGACGTCCTCGATGTCGCCGAGACGGGAGTCCGACAGGAGGACCGCCTCCGTCTCGTCGATGGGGACCGAGAGGCTGATCTCCTTCGTCCGGCCGTAGCGGCCCTTCGAGACGACGACGGCGTTGACGATGCCCAGCATGTCGAGTTCGGAGATGAGGTCGGTGACGCGACGCTGGGTGAGCACGTCGGCGTCGATCTCCTCACAGAGCCGCTTGTAGATGTTGAACACCTCGCCGGTGTTGACGTTGTGGACGCCGTTCTGCTCCAGCAGGATGATCGAGAAGAGGACGATCTTGCTCTGGGTCGGGAGCGTGCGCACGACCTCGACCACGCGGTCCAGTTCGATCTTGTCCTGCGCCTGGCGGACGTGGGCCTCCTCGACCAGGTCAGACTGGGACCGCTCGGCGAGCTCGCCGGCGGTCCGCAGGAGGTCGAGCGCGCGACGGGCGTCGCCGTGTTCCTGCGCGGCGAAGGCCGCACACAGCGGGATCACGTCCTCGGTGAGCGCGTCGCCCTTGAACGCGATGTCCGAGCGGTGCTGGAGGATGTCGCGGAGCTGGTTCGCGTCGTACGGGGGGAAGACGATCTCCTCCTCGCCGAGGCTCGACTTGACCCGGGGGTCGAGGAAGTCGGTGAACTTCAGGTCGTTGGAGATGCCCATGATGGAGATCCGGGAGTTGTCCAGCTCGGAGTTCATCCGCGAGAGGTTGTACAGGGTGTCGTCGCCGGACTTCTCGACGAGCTTGTCGATCTCGTCGAGCATGATGACGACCACGCGCTCGTGGTAGTCGACGGCGTCGAAGAACGTCGAGTAGACGCGGTCGGTCGGCCACCCCGTCATCGGCACCTCCTCCATCCCCTCGCGGTCCTCCTCGAGTTCGGCGATCCGCTCGTCCACGTCGGAAACCGAGTCGAACTCGGTGTCGGCCAGAGCGTCCGACCGGTCCGTCGCCGCCGAGCGGAGCTCGCGGAGCTCCTCGAGGCGCTCGTCGATGACCGCCTCGTTCTTCTCGATGAACTTGTTCGCGAGCTGGGCGAGCACGCGGTACTGCGTGTCGGTCACCTCGCAGTTGATGTACTCGACCTCGCAGGGGACGTCGTACTTCTGGCTCGTGGACTCCAGCTCCTGGGAGACGAACTTCGCGGACGCGGTCTTCCCGGTCCCCGTCTTCCCGTAGATGAGGATGTTCGAGGGCGTCTCCCCACGCAGCGCGGACACGAGGATGGTCGCCATCTTGTTGATCTGGTCGTTGCGGTGGGGGAGTTCGTGAGGCGTGTAGGAGGGACGCAACACCTCCTTGTTCTCGAAGATCGGCTCGCCCGACAGCAGATCGTCGAACAGGCCGGTACTGGCCTCGTCGTCGTCGTCGCCGAGCACCTCGTCCACGTCCAAGTCCACGTCGGCGCGCGAGCGCGAGCCGGAACCGAACTCGAAGGAGTGTTCGCCGCCGGCAGGATCGTCTGCGACGTCCCCGTCGCCGACGTCCGTGTCGACGGCCCCCTCGTCGTCGGTGGCGACGTCCGTGTCCGGGGACCGACCGTCGCTTCCGGTGGAGTCCCCCGTCACGTCCGGGTCGTCCGCCGACCCCGGAGGGTCGTCGCTCTCGCCGCCGTTCGAGCCTCGTTCCGTTCCGTCGTCCCGTGTCATCCGTTCGTGGTACCCCCTCGTTTCGACTGGAGCCCGCACCGGACATCCGACGAATCGGGGCGCGTCAGAACGCATACCCTCTCATTCGTGTCCGGTGAGACGCCGGCTGGCGTCCAAATGATGCAACCGAAATGGATGGGCAGCCTGTTAAAAAACGTTACTGTTCGGCGGGATCGGATCCTCCCCGGGTTCCCCGCCGCTCACGTCGAGGAGAAACCTTGGGGTGTCGGAGTTGTTGAGGTGTCGGAGTTCGAGACGGGACCGACGTGTGCTCGCACTCTCGGACGGAACATCCCTGTCGGCACCGTACAGCCCCGACGTCCGTAGCCGGACCGTCGTCGCTACGGGCCGACAGGAGACGGGCCGGACACCAACAGTTCCACCCGAACGTCCGGGATCGACGTGTCCGGGATCGGCGGCACCGTGGATCCGTGGCAGCGTGGATCGGCGGGAGATCGTGTGACGGCTGGCCCGGCGAGGCGTCCGGAGGATCGCTCGAGGATTCGGTCGCGGCGGTCCGTCGGGGGAGACGGACAGCTCGGGCGAGGTAGTCGTATGTAACCGGATTCGACTAGAAAGGGGGGAGGTTCCATCGTGGCGGAGAGCGGTCGGTGATGCCGGCAGGGTCGGGGGTTCCCCCGCCCCCCACCCCTTCGTTTCCGGTGGAGACCGTCGAGGACGGGGTGGGGGATGGGGTCGTTTAGACTGCGACACCTTTATCACACATGCTAGCCAACAATATCCGCACGACTAGCAGATAGATTTTGTTTGGGTGTGAGTGAGGGGAAGATAACGTCGTGACTGCCCTCCCTGCCCCACCGTCCCGCCGGGTTCCACTCGAAACGAAGGGGTGGGGGTGGTCATCACCCGACAGCTTCTCCACGGTTCGGCGCCGGAAGTGTTCACACCGCGACACTCGATCCGGGTCCGACCAGTCGGACACGGCGGCTATCGTCGAGGGATCGTTCACGGCCGACGAAACCACGGGACGCTAGTCGGGACGCCGTCGGATCACCCGGAGATTCTCTCCCGTCCGATCCGCCGGCTCGTCGTCCCGCGTCGTTCCCCGCTCCGAGCCGTCGCCCCGAAGCCGGGACGTCGCGTCCGCGGTCGGAACCGGTCGGGATGGGGAACCGGCATGCCGACCGTTCCCCACCCCCGTTTCTAGTCGAGGGAACCCCTCGGTTTCGATCGAACGACGCCGGTGGAGAGGAACGACCCGGCGGGTCGGGTCGACCCGTCCGTTCCCGTCGAGAACGCTCGAAGCAACGTCTGACGTAGCGCTTAAGTGACGCGGCTGGTTTGGGGGGATAACGCCCTCCACACGGGACGGAGGGGGATGGAGGCCAGGATGGGTCTGCTCACTAACCTCAGGGACAGTATCACACGGGTCACCGATCGGCTCTTCGCCGACGACGAACCCAAACGGATCGGGATCTACGGCCCGCCGAACGCCGGGAAGACGACGCTGGCGAACCGGATCGCCCGCGACTGGACCGGCGACGCGGTGGGGCCGGAGAGTCACATCCCGCACGAGACGCGTCGCGCGCGCAGGAAAGAGAACGTCACCATCGAACGGAACGGGAAGACCGTCACCATCGACATCGTGGACACGCCGGGCGTGACCACGAAGGTGGACTACAAGGAGTTCCTCGACCACGACATGGAGAAGGACGACGCCGTCAAGCGGTCGCGCGAGGCGACCGAGGGGGTCGCGGAGGCGATGCACTGGCTCCGCGAGGACGTCGACGGCGTCATCTACGTCCTCGACTCCACCACCGACCCGTTCACGCAGGTCAACACGATGCTCATCGGGATCATCGAGAGCCAGGACCTGCCGGTGCTCATCTTCGCGAACAAGGTCGACCTCGACGAGGCGGACGTGAAGCGGATCTCCGACGCCTTCCCGCAGCACGAGACGGTTCCGTTGTCGGCGCTGGAGGGCGACAACATGGACGAAGTGTACGAGAAGATCGCGGAGTACTTCGGATAATGCCGGAAGCAACTACCCCGGACAACGGCGACGACGGCGTCCGGATCGACCTGATCAGCGGCGCCCGAATGGAGGGGCTCACCTCGATGGAGAAGATCCGGCTCATCCTCGACTCGGTCCGCGACGGCGACATCGTGGTCCTGGAGGCCGGCCTCAGCCCGGAGGAGGAGTCGAAGCTCATCGAGGTCACGATGACCGAGATCAGCCCCGACGACTTCTCCGGCATCGAGATCGAGACGTACCCGTCGACCCAGAAGCCGAACCAGGGGCTCGTCGGTCGACTCCTCGGCAAGGAGGAGTCGGCCAAGAAGCTGACCGTCATCGGGCCGGCCAACCAGATCGAGACGCTCCACAAGGACGAGGACCTCATCAGCGCGCTCGTCTCCCGGAAGTAACATGCCCCACCAGTGTACCAACTGCGGGCGGACGTTCGCCGACGGCTCGAAGGAGATGCTCTCGGGGTGCCCCGACTGCGGCGGAAACAAGTTCCAGTTCCGTCCGGCGGACGCCGACGGACCGGCGTCGACCGTCGACCCGACGACGGGCGGTTCGCCGGACGACACCGCCGGGGACGCCCCCGGAGGCGACGGTCCCGCTGGTCCTGCAGACGGGGAGGCGTTCACGGGGGGCGCCGACGAGGGTGACGTCGCCGGATCCGCCGAGAGCGCGGAGACGGCCCGAACCGCCGACGAGGACGGCGCGCAGGCGAGCGCACGCTCGGAGGTGGTCTCCGAGGACGAGATCGCGGCGGCGGCCGGGTCGACCGGCCCCGGCGACGGGCCCGGCGACGACCCCGCCGGCGACGACCCGGTGGTCGACGAGGGGGAGACGGAGGCCGCGGACCCCGACCTCGACGCGCTCCGCCGGAAGCTCAACGACCAGTTCGAGTCCATCCGCATCGTCAGCCCCGGCAAGTACGAACTGAACCTGATGGAGCTGTACGACCGCGAGGAGTACATCATCTCGCTGCGCGAGGACGGCCGGTACGTCATCGAGATGCCCGAGGGCTGGGACGACCGCTGAATCGGTTCGGCCCGAACCCCGTAGGGACCGGGCCGTCGCGACGATCCACGTCCGGGCGGTTCCGTCGACCGAAGTCCGGCCCGGTCCGGCGGTCGCGGGAGGTCCACGGACAGTCCGCCGATCGCGGACGTGGCGAGCTCCGAGCACCCGAAACCGGCGATTTCTCGCTATTCTGACCGGTCAACCCTCGGTTACGTCCGAACCGATCCCCATCATCCTCGACCGGCCCGTCACCGGCTCCACCCGAAATGTACCCCCACTCCCGAACTGCACCCGTATACCCGAACTTCACCCCTACACCTGAAACCGACCCCTTCACCGGAACCGAAGTGCTCCACAGGTACTCCTCCGCTCAGGACCCCGACCGATCCGCCCGAAACCGCCCGCTACCGACAGGCCCTTGCCACGTCCGTCGTCACTCGCGCGTGGATGTCGTCCTCGCTTCGCGAGCGCCTCCGCTCCGTCCCGTTCGCGTTCCCGGCCGCCCTCGCCCGGCTGGGACTGATCGACCGGAAGAAGGGGACCGAGGCGTTCGACCTCGCCGTCCCGGTGATGGTGACCGGCGGCCTGCGGACGCTCCTGCGGGTCGCTGACTTCCTCATGGTCGGGGTGTACGCCGGCGGCGCCGCCGTCGCGGCCCTGGAGTTCGGCTTCCAGTACTACTTCGTCCCGTTCGGCCTCGCGCTCGCGCTCACCTCCGGGACGATCAGCGTCGTCTCGCGGTTCCAGGGGGCCGACGAGCCCGCGGAGGCGAACTTCGCGATCAAGCAGTCGCTGTGGCTCGCACTCGCGCTCGCAGTCCCGATCACCGTCTTCACGCACTTCTTCGCCGAGGAACTGGTCGGCGTCCTCACCGACGACGCCCGGACGATCGAACTCGGGGGCGCGTACCTCCGGGTGGTGATGTACTCGGTCGGGTTCCGCTTCTGGTCGATGATCGCCGCCCGGGCGCTCGCCGGATCTGGCGACACCCGCACCCCGATGTACGTCCGCCTGCTCACGCTCCCGACGAACGTGGGCCTCAACGCCGCGCTCGTCTTCGGGCTCGGTCCGTTCCCGGAACTCGGCGTCGTCGGCGCCGCCTGGGGGACCGTCGCGGCCACGACGCTCGCGGGGGTCGTGTTCGCGTGGGCGCTGCTCTCGGGTCGCTACTCGGTCAGGCTCCCGGTCCGCGGCAAGCAGTGGGACGCCGACATCGCCCGCGAACTCGTGCGGGTGAGCCTCCCGCTCGCCGGCACCCGGCTCTCGCGGACGTTCGGCCGGTTCCCGTTCCTGTTCGTGCTCGGCGTGCTCGGCACCGAGGTGGTCGCCGCGTACGCGATCGGTCGCCGGGTGATGCTGCTCGCGTTGATGCCGGCGTGGGGCTACTCGACGGCGGCGTCGACGCTCGTCGGGCAGGCCATCGGCGCCGGCGACGACGAGGAGGCCGACGAGTACGGCTGGCAGGTACTCCGGCTCGCGCTCGTCACGCAACTGCTCATCGGGGCGGCCATCGCCGCCGCCGCCCGGCCGATCGCGGCGGCGTTCGGTTCCGAGAGCCTCGATCTCACGGTCACGTTCATCCGGGTGTTCGGCCTCGGCGTCGCCGGGTTCGCGATCGCCAGGACGATGCGCGGCGGCCTGCGCGGGGCGGGCGACACGCGGTGGCCCCTGTACGGCGGCCTCCTCGGCACGTACGCCCTCCGGCTCCCGATCGCGGTACTCGCGCTGCCGGCCGGCTACGCCGTCACGCTGTTCGCCGGACCGCTCGCGGCGACGCTGGGGCTCGCGCCGCTGGTCGTCCCGCTCCCGGGGATGGATCTGGGGCTGACGACCGTGTTCGCGGCCATCGTCGCGGACCTGTACGCCCGGGCGGTCGTCAATCTCGTTCGCTACTGGAGCGACGCGTGGAAGCGGGTCGCCCGCGAGTCTGACGTGGGGGCGTCGACGGACGCGGATTGAAGGGTTTATGCACCACGCCATGCGAACCGGAACCATGAGCAAGGCGACGAAGATCGTGCTCGGTACCGTCGGTGTCTCGGCCGTCCTCTCGGTCGGCATCATCCTCGTTCTCGCGTTCGGGTAGATGGCCGGCTTCGAGCGGCGGACGCTCGCGCCGCCCGTCGAGGCCGTCCGCGAGTCGTACGCCCCGGACTGTCTCGTCCTCGACGCCGGGGCGGACTTCGAGACGCTCCCGCCGGAGGCGGCCGAGGAACTCGGCCTGCTGGTCGACTCGCTCGACCCGGCCGCGTACCCCACGGACTGGGTCCCCGACGACGCCCCCGCACAGCTCCGTCGGTTCGCCGGGTCGGACTTCACGATCGGCATGCCCGGCGACGGCACCGTCGTGTGGACTCGCCAGACGGTCCCCCCGACCGTCATCGCCAAGAAGCGCGCCGAGGGAACCCCCGAGGACTTTCTGGGGTTCCTGTTCGCGGAGGCGTTCGTCGAGCTGTCGCTCGACGTCCCGGAGCACTTCCTCCCGTTCTTCGGCGAGCAGTACCCGGATCTCGCGGCGGCGACGCCGCTCGGGCCGAACGAGACGTACCAGCTCGCGGCGGCGCTGTTCGACGCGTGGGTCGGGCTCCACACTCGCGAGGAGTTCGCCGGCTGGGGGGAGGACGCCGACCGCGACGCCGACCACGTCGCCGACAGCGGTCCACACCCCGAGATCCACGCGGCGTGGGTCGACGCTGGCGAGCGCCTGGTCCCGCGCCTCGACGACCTCGCGGGCGAGGTCGCCCGCGGGGAGCTCTCGTTCACCGCCGCGACGGAGTACGCCTGCGCGGCTGTGAAACACGACCTCGACCTCCCGGCGCCGTTCTCGGCGCTCGACACCGCCGCCTACCGCGAGCACGGCGCCGACTACGCGGTCCGGTGGGCCGAGCGGACGTTCGAGAAGCTCGGGGAGTAAGCGAGACGGGGAAGGCTCGCCCCCACGGGAGGAGCGGGCGGCGCTACGCGTCCGGCAGTTCGACCGTCACCGACCCGTCGTCGCGGAGGTCGATCACCACGTCGAAGAGGCCGCGGAACCGCCGGATCTCGTCGTCGTCGTGGACCTCCCGCGAGAGGTGGAACAGGCCGACCGCGTCGTGTTCGGCCAGCAGGTCGAGCATCGCCTCCGTGGCGTCGTACACGCCGTCGATATCGGCGTAGTACGCGAGCTCGGTGAGCGAGTCGACGCTCACCCGACGCTTGCCGGCGTGGGACGCGAGGAACGTCTCGACCTGCCGGACGACGCCGTCGAGGTCGTCCGGGGCGGAGACGTAGTGGAAGTGGTCGGCGCTGCGTCGCGAGTAGCCCCGCTCGACGGAGATGGTGTCGAGGATCTCCGCGCGCGACTCGTCGACGTCGTAGTGTTCGAGCTTCTGTTCGACCTCGCGGGCGGTGGTCCGCGTGGAGACGACGAGGAAGTGGTCGGTGTCGGCCTTCAGGAAGTCCGTGTCGATGCGGTCGGTCTCGCCGATGCTCGGGTGGAGCAGGAGTACCCCCGTCCCGCCGGGGATGACGGTGTCGGTGTCGCCGACGGCGAGCGTGTAGTCCATGCCCGTTCCTCCGGCCGAGCGAACTTAAATTCCGTTGGGGGGCGGGCCGCCGGACTCGGGGGCGGAGACCGGGACGGCCTCGACGGTCAGAACTCGCCCTGTACGATCTCCAGCACCTCCTCGCGGTCGCCCCAGTCGACGAAGATGGCGACGGAGGTGGCGGAGGTGATGATGTCGTGGACGTTGATCCCCGCCTCGGCGACGGGGCCGACGATGTCGGAGACGACGCCGGGCCGGTTCGGGAGTTCCCCGCCCATCACGCGGATGACGGCGTAGTCGCCCTCGACGCTGACCGACGACAGCGAGCCGTCGCCGACGACGACCTCGTCGTGGAGGGCCGCCTCCGCGCGCTCGGCGACCTCGACGTCGACGTAGAACGTCACCGAGTCCATCCCGGAAGCGACGGCGTCGATGTTGATCTCGTCGTCGCGCAGCGCCCCCGAGAGGTCCGCGAGGATCCCCGGCCGGTTCCGGATCGCGCGCCCGGCGACGGTGATGCACGCCAGCGGTTCCTCGCGCATGTCGATGAGGTTCTCGAAGCTCCCCTCGATGCGGGTCCCGCCGCCGAGGAGGTCGCCGTGCTGGTAGTGGACGACGCGCACGTCGAGGTCCTCGTCCTTGTACACGAGCGCCGAGGGGGCGATCACCTCCGCGCCGCGGAACGAGAGGTTGCGCAGCTCGTCCACCGTGATGCTCGCGACGTTGCGCGCCCCCTCGACGACGTGCGGGTCGCCGGTCATGACGCCCTCCACGTCGGTAACGATGACGACCTCGTCGGCGTCCATGTACTTGCCGAGCATCACGGCGGTCGTGTCCGACCCGCCGCGCCCCAGCGTCGTCACCTCGCCGTCCAGCGTCTGCGCGAGGAATCCCGTGATCACGGGGACGACGCCGTCCATCCGTGCCGCGAGGGTCGCCGCCCGCTCCCTCGTCGCCGCCACGTCGACCTCGCCGACGTCGTCGGTGATGACGGGCCAGTCGTCGCGCCCCGGTTCGAGGAAGACGGCGTTCACGCCGCGGGCGGCGAGGGCGGCCTTCAGCATCCGGACGGAGGTCCGCTCGCCCATCGAGACGATCTGGGCGCGGTCCTTGTCGTCGACCTCGAAGGTGATCTCGTCGAGGAGGTCGTCGGTGGTCGACCCCATCGCGGACGCGACGACGGCGATCTCGTGGCCCTGCTCGACGGCGGCGGCGATGGAGTCGGCGGCGCGCTCGACCCGGTCGCCGGAGCCGAGCGAGGTGCCGCCGAACTTGGCGACGACGCGCATCAGGCGCGCACCCCTACGAGCGGTCGGTGGACGTCGGCGTGTCGGTGGTTCATGGCGCCCGGTAGCACGGGTTCGCGTTTAACGCTGTCCTCTCTCGCAATGGTCGCCGGCGGCGGTCGGGGGCCCGGCCGCGACGGCCGGGACCGGCCGTCGACGGAACCGGTCGCCGCCGTCGGGGGAGTTTTCAGCGGGGCCGCCGACGGGCGGGTATGGTCGGCCGGAACAGGCGGTACGCGCTCGCGGACTCCGCCCAGCAGATCGTCGGCGGCTTCCTCCTGGCGGGGCCGTTCGTCGTCACCGAGGAGGTGTGGACGCTCGCGGGGAGCATGGCCTGGTTCCAGGCGCTCGGCACCGTCGCCATCGTCTTCGCGATCGGCTACGGCGCGCTGTACAAGGCCGACGACGAGCGCGACCCCGACCGCGAGGCGGAGGTCGCGGGCGTCCCGGTCCGGTTCATCTCGCTGGTGCTCGTGTCGTACCTCTCGGTGGTGATCCTCGCGCTCGCGTTCGACGCCCCGAACACGTTCCTCGCCGAGGAGTACGGCTCGGGGACGATGCCGCAGCTGTTCGTGACCCTGAAGGCCGTCTCCGTGGGCGCCGTGTTCTCCGTGGTCGGCGCCGCGACGGCCGACTCGGTGTTCTGAGCGGTCGGACGGGTTTCGCCTCCCGCCGTCGCGACGACGGAAACGAGTTTCAGTAACTCGCGGTACTGAAACCGCGTTCCGGGAACGCCTTTCGGGGCGACACGAGTAGCGCCGATATGGTGTCGCTGGTCCGTCGGTACTACCTCTACCGCGCGTCGCTGTCGTCGGGCTTCTACATCCCCGTCTCGGTCGTCTACATGGAGTCGAAGGGGCTCGGGCTCCCTGAGATCGGGTTCGTCCAGGGGACGTTCCTGTTCTCGATGGTCGTCTGGGAGCTCCCGACCGGCTACCTCGGCGACCGGCTCGGCCGCAGGGCGGCGCTCGCGCTCGGGAGCGTCGTCAGCGTCGCCGTGATGGCGGGGTTCGCGCTCGCCGACTCGACGGCGGACTTCGCCGTCGTCTACGCGCTCTGGGCGGTCGGCTGGACGTTCAAGACCGGCACCGCCGACGCGTGGCTGTACGAATTGCTCGCGACGCACGGCGACGAGGACGAGTTCTCCCGGATCAGCGGCCGCGCCGACTCGACCCTGCGCCTCGTCTCGGGCGCCGCCGCGCTGTCGGCAGGCCTGCTGTACACCGTCGACCCCGCGATCCCGTTCCTCGCGAACGCCGGGCTGGCCGCGGTCGGGCTGCCGGTGTTGTTCACGCTGCCGCGGACACAGGGTTCCGACGACCACTCCGGGGCCGCGGACGACGCGGACTCCGCTCCCGTGAACGACGCCGCCGACGCGGACACGGCGGATGACACGCGCCGCGACGGCGACGACACGGGCCGGACGAACGGAACCGACGCGGCCCCCGACGGCGACCGCGGCCGTGACGCGACCCCCGACCCGATCGGGGTCCGCGAGGCGGCCGGCGTCCTCCGGGCACAGCTCTCGCGGCCGTCGATCCGGTGGATCGTCGCGTACGCGGCGCTGTTCAACCTCGTCTTCTCGGTGACGCGGGTGTTCGAGCAGCCGGCGATGCGGTCGGTCGGCGTGCCCGTCGCGGGGCTGGGCGTCCTGTACGCCGGGTTCAAGTTGGTCTCGGCGGTCGCCTCCGGCCTGACCGGGCCGATCCACGACCGGCTCGGCACCCGCGGGGTGCTGTTCCTGCTGGTCCCCGTCGTGGGGATCGCCTACGGCGCGTTCGCCCTCGTGCCGGTGTTGCTGGTCCCCGCGCTGTTCTGTCGGCGCGGACTCCAGCGGATCACCCGCCCGGTCCGCACCGAGTACGTGAACGACCGGGTCGAGGACGTGGGACGGGCGACGGTGCTGTCCGGCGTGTCGATGGCGCTCACGCTCGTCTCGGGGACCGCGAACGTCCTCGGCGGGCGGGTCGCGGGCGCGGTCGGGCCGCTGGCCTTCCTCTCGGCGACGGGTGTGACGGTGGCGCTGCTCGGGGGCCTGCTGTGGGTCGCGGTCAGCCCCGTCCGCGAGCCGACGGGAGCGGCGTCGCCGTCGTAGTCTCGCGGGCGCCCGCGTCAACCGCCCGGAGGTCGCTCACTTCCCCTCGAACAGCCGGTCCCCGATCCGCTCGGGGAGCCCGGCGTCGGCGACCGCCTCCGCGACCGCCTCGACGTCGTACTCGACGCGCCGCTCCTCCACCGTCGCTCCGTCCCCGTCGTCCCCCAACTCGAGCAGCGCGTACGCCGCCCGCGGGTCGCCGTCACGGGGCTGGCCGACGCTGCCCGGGTTGAGCACGACGCCCTCGTCGAAGACGCGGTGGCCCTGGACGTGGGTGTGTCCCAACACCAGCGCGTCGAGGTCGGCGGCGTCGACGCCGTCGCCGAGACGGTCGGCGGCGCGCTCGATCAGGCGGCCGGAGAACTCCCGGGGGTAGGTGTAGCGGTCGGGGTCGACCGGGTGGCCGTGGGCGACGGCGACCCGGCCGTCGGCGACGGTCCGTCGGTCGGGGAGGTCGGCCAGCCACGCCAGCGCGTCGTCGTCCAGCGCCTCGCGGGCGTGGTCGACCCCCGCGGCCGCCATCGAGTTGAAGCGGAACGCCGACCCGGTGGCGACCGCGCGGTCGTGGTTCCCCATCACGGTCGGGACCGCGCGCTCGCGGACCGCCGCGACGCACTCGGCGGGCCAGGGGTTGTAGCCGACCACGTCGCCTGCGCAGACGAGTCCGTCGACGGGCGGCATGTCCGCGAGGACGGCCTCCAGCGCGACGCGGTTGCCGTGGACGTCCGAGATGACGCCGAGTCGCATGGGGGACGGGACGGGCGCTATCGTGGTAGTTCCGGCGCCGGGTCGGCGTCACCGTGCGAGCGCGAGGGCCGACTCGATGTCCCCGCGCCACGGGTCGCCGTGACCGGGCAGGAGCGTCGCCGACCCCACTCCTTCGAGTCGAGCGAGCGACGCTCGGGCCTCGTCGTGGTCCTCGTCGGCCGGGCCGAGCAGCTGGGGCTCCCCCTCCCGGTCGCGTAGATGTCCCGCGTGGCGAGCACGTCACCGCACAGGAGTACCCCGCGGTCTTCCAGAAGCAACGCGCACGATCCGGGGGTTTGACCGGGTGCGACGATCACGCGCGGTTCGCCGGGGACGGGAAGAGTCTCGCCGTCAACGAGCGGTTCGGCGTCGTCGAGCGCTTCCACGTCGGTGACGCCGGTTCGCAGCAGTTCGACGGCGTAGCGGAGGAACCCCGGACGCCAGAGGTTCCGGTAGAACCACCCCGGGGGGCTCTGGGGATGGCTTCCGAGAAGCGGACGGTCGTCCGGGTGACAGTAGACGGGCACTCCTCGATCGGCCAGCCGGGCGGCGAACCCGACGTGATCGGCGTCCGCGTGGGTCAACACGAGCGCGACGACGTCGTCCACCTCGCGGCCGGTGCGGTCGAGCCAGTCGACCAGTTGCTGCCAGTGTGCCGGAAGGCCGGCGTCGACGACCGTCACCCCGTCGTCGCCCTCGACCACGTACCAGTTGACCCGGCGCGTCCCGAACCGGTGGACTCCCTCGGCGACCTCGCGGTCCGCGTGTTCGTCCCCGTCGTCAGCCGTCGCGCTCATGGGATCGGTTCCTGTCGTGTCCGTTTCGGAGGTCGTGTGAGCCGTCCACGGTCGGAGCTCCGGTCCGTCGGTGGGTCCCCTCTGTTCGGCTGCGGTCCGCCCCTACCCCTGTTCGGATAGGGCGTCGGGCGTGTATCACGCTACCGTGTGACTAGGTATTGCCTTTTCGGGAGGATGAATCGATGTGCAGCGATCCGGGCGGAGTACGGTCGATATACCGGTACAACGAGGAAACCGACGCCGATCTCCCGGGAACACAACGCCGCCGGCCGCTCCCGGAACGTCGTCGCTGACGAGACCGGAGATCACGCGAGCGCACGGATCGCGCCGCGATCCGGGACCGCCGTCCTGCCGAGGACTCGTTCGCTCGCTCACTCGTCCTCGCTCGTTTCGTGGGCGGCTCGGCCCTTCGGACCTCGCCGCCGTCCTGCCGAGGACTCGTTCGCTCGCGTTCGCTCGCTCACTCGTCCTCGCTCGTGTTCTGCACGGCGAACCCGACACTCTCCTCGCCGACGTGGACCCCCGCCGCACAGACGGCGTGTTCGTAGTCGAGGCCGTATGCGGTCCGCGCGGCCGCCACCGCGGTCCGCGGCTCGAACTCGAACGGCCGGGGCTCGTCCTCCTCGTACGTCGCCACGAGGTGGGGCTCGTCCACCTCGCGCACGAGCAGGGCGTCGCGGCGAACGATGCCGACGTAGCCGGCGTCCGCCTCGACGACGCCCGCGACGCGCGGGGTGTCGTAGTCGTCCTTCTCGTAGTCCATCGCGTGCAGCGCCTCCACGAGCGCGTCGCGCGCGGGGTACCCCCGGTCGTACTTCTCGGCGATCGGGTCGACGTGCGACCCGTTGCCGATCACGGCCCCGTCGCCCGCCCGCCGCGCGCAGTTGTACGAGACGTAGGGGTTGTCGGTCTCCTCGGCCTCGGCCGTCGGGACGACCGTCAGCGTGTCGTCGTCGCGGCGGGTCGCCTTCCGGTTCGGGAACGACCGAGAGGAAACGCGGTAGGCGCCCACCTTCGGCCCGACGACCACGAAGCGTCCGATGTACATACACGAGTGTGCCCACTCCGGGGACAAGTAGGTAGTGATGTATGCACGGTCGGGGAACCGCGACGAACCGAACCGAACCGGACCGAACCGAACCGGACCGGACCGCTCCGCGGACGGCTCCGCCGGCTGTGTTCCCGTCCTCCCGTGGCGACCCCCCGATTTCGCGGGGTTAATACCCGCCCGGCCGCGATGGGGGCCAACGGATGAGTGACGGGACCGAGGGGGGAGGCGACGCGCTCGGGGGGAGCGGCGGCGACTGCGAGGCCGCGGGCTCGACCGACGACGGCGCCGACGGGGAGCCGGACGTGAACACCCTCATCATGGAGGCGACGTACCGCGCGCTGCGAACCCACGGCTACGCCGACTTGAGCGTCTCGCACATCGCCGAGGAGTTCGAGAAGAGCAAGTCGCTGCTGTACTACCACTACGACTCGAAGGACGACCTGCTCGCGGGCTTCCTCTCGTTCGCCGGCGCCCACTTCATCGAGATGCTGGAGGCCGCCGAGCGCGAGGCCGCCGACCCGCTGGAGCGGATCCGGGCGCTCGTCGACATCTACCTCGGCGCCGAGCTGGACGAGGAGATGACCGAGGCGCAGCGCGCGATGATCGACCTCCGCGCGCAGGCGGTGGCGGAGCCGCGCTTCCGCGAGGAGTTCACCCGGATCGACCGCCACCTCCGCGAGCGGCTGGCCGACGCTGTCGCCGACGGCGTCGAGGCGGGCGTCATCGACGAGCGCGCGGACCCCGAGGCCGCCGGCGCCTGGCTGCTCGCGACGCTCACGGGCGCGATGCTCCAGCGACACACCGCCGAGTTCGACGTCGTCACGCCCGTCCGGTCGATGCTCCACGGCCGGATCGACGAGTTCGCCGCGACCGACGGGCCCGCCGCGACCGACGGGTCCTCCCCCGACGGGGGGTGAGCCGCCGCGCATAGGCTTTTCACGACGGCAGAAGTGTCGTCGGACATGAGCGACCCGACCGACGCGGCCGACGACACCGACGCCACGGCGACGACCGAGCGCGCGTTCCCCTCGCGGCTCGGCCGGCTGCTGTTCGGCCTCGGCCTCGCGCTGCAGGCCTCCGAGGACTTCCGCGACATGGACGACACCGTCGAGTACGCCGAGTCGGCGGGCGTGCCGATGCCCGAACTGGCCGCCCCGTTCGCCTCCGGCATGATGCTCGCCGGCGGCCTCGGGGTCGCGGTGTGGCGGTTCCCGCGCGTCGCCACCGGCGCCGTCGTCACCTTCCTCGCGGTGGTGACGCCGACGATGCACGACTTCTGGAACGAGGAGGGCGACGCCAGCGGCGAGCGGCTCGCGTTCTTCGGCAACCTCGCGATGTTCGGCGCGGCGCTGGCGTTCCTGCGGGAGGCGTACCGCCGGTAGGCCGACGGCGCGGCGGGCGCCGCCGCCGGCCCTCCGGGCCCCGTCGTCCGGATGGGACACACCTATCCCGCGAGCCGACTGGAGGACCGACGTGACCTCGTTCGCGTTCCAGCTCTACAGCCTCCACGCGGTCGACGACCCCCTCACGGAGACGCTCGACCGCGTGGGGAGGACGGGATTCGACGGCGTCGAGTTCGCAGGCCTCGGCGACGAGACGGCCTCCGACGTCGCGGCCGCGCTGGCCGACGCCGACCTCGCCGCGCCGAGCGCCCACGTCGACGCGGCGGTCCTGGAGGGGGACCCCGACGGCGTCGCGGACACGTACGACACGCTCGGCTGTGACGACCTCGTCGTCCCGTGGCTCGACCCCGACTGCTTCGCGTCCCGGGACGCCGTCGCGGACGCCGCAGCGCGGCTCTCCGCGCTCGCCGACCGGGTCTCGGCGGCCGGGGCGACCCTCCACTACCACAACCACGACCAGGAGTTCCGCGCCGTCGACGGCGAGCCGGCGCTGTCGCACCTCCTGGCCGAGACGGACGACCTCCGCCTGCAACTCGACGTGGGGTGGGCCGGCGCCGCGGGCCACGACCCGGTCGCGCTGCTGCGCCGCCACGCCGACCGGATCGACTCGGTCCACCTGAAGGACTACGACGCCGAGCGCGGCGAGGTGGTCGAGGTCGGCGACGGCGACCTCGACGTGGCGGCGGCCGTGCGCGCCGTCCGCGACCTGGGGATCGACTGGCTCGTCTACGAGGCCGAGGAGGACCCGGGGTCGTACGGGACGCTGGATCACGCCGAGTCGATCCGGGAGCGGTACTGGTAGCGGGGACGACGGAGGGGACCGACGGACGGGCTCGACCCCGGGAGGAGAGTGCCTGTCGGTACCGTGGGGGCGCGTGCTAGCGTGTCGAACCCGGCGACGACTCCGCAACACTCAAATATTCCACTCGCCTCGTTCCCGATGTAGCCCATCGGGCGGACCGATGGAGAACGTGTCAGTCCATTGGGGTAGCGGCCAATCCTGTTGCCTTCTGGGGGCAACGACCCTGGTTCGAATCCAGGATGGACTACTTCCCTTTACGCGCTTCGCGTGGAACCGACTCCCTCCGGAGTGGCTCGGTTTCCACACGAAACGAGGGGGTCTGTCGACTCCCGACTCGCGCGGCCCCGGGCGCGATCGGTTACACGCCACACGGGTCGCTGTCGCCCCCGGCGACCTCGGTCCCCGCGCCGTCCCCGACCGCTTTACGTCCCGGGCGTCACCTCCGCGCATGGTCGCCCTCGATCCGCTCTCGCTCCCGGTCGTCGGGGCGGGCGTCATCCTCGTGTTGCTCGCGTGTTCGGCGTTCTTCTCCAGCAGCGAGATCGCGATATTCAGCGTGGAGCGCTACCGCGTCGGCGTGCTCGCCGAGGGGGGCGGCGAGGGCGCCGTGCTGGAGGCGCTCCGCTCGGACCCCCACCGGCTGCTCGTGACGATCCTCGTCGGGAACAACGTCGTCAACATCGCCATGTCGTCGGTGGCGACGGCGATCCTCGTGTCGGCGTTCCCGGCCGGCGTCGCCGTGACCGTCGCGACGGTCCTGCTGACCGTCGTCGTGCTGGTGTTCGGAGAGATCGTCCCGAAGTCCTACGGCGTGGCGAACGCGGAGTCGTGGGCGCTGCGGACGGCGCCGACCGTCCGGCGGTTCCAGCGCGTCGCCGGCCCGGTCGTGACCGCGTTCGACCTGGTGACGCGCCGGCTGAGCGCGGTCGTCGGCGGCGAGCCGGCGATCGAGGCGCCGTACGTCACCCGCGACGAGCTCGCGGCGCTGGTCCGCTCGGCCGAGCGGGGCGGCGAGATCGACGCCGGCGAGCGCGATATCGTGGAGTCGGTGTTGCGCCTCCACGAGATCACCGCCGGCGACGTGATGGTCCCGCGCGAGAACGTCGTCGCCGTCGACGCGAGCACGTCGATCCGGGAGGCGGCGACGCTGGCGGCCGACGAGCGCGTGACCCGGCTCCCGGTGTACGACGGCTCGCTCGACGAGCCGCGCGGGGTCGTCGACCTCCGCGACCTGGAGCGGACGCTCGCGCTCGACGAGTCGGTGCCGATCGAGCGGCTCGCGACGCCGACGCTGACGGTGCCGGTGTCCGAGCCGATCGACACCCTGCTGGAGCGGATGCAGGACGGGCGCGTCCGGATGGCGCTGGTCGTGGCCGACGACGCCGGCGCGGTCGTGGGGCTCGTGACGATGCAGGACGTGCTGGAGGAGGTCGTCGGCGACCTGCTCGACGTCGGCACCGGGGCGAGCGTCCGCGCCGTCGCCGACGGGGTGATGGTCCGGGGGGACGTGTTCCTCGACCGTCTCGACGCCGTCTTCGGGACGACGATGGCGGCCGACGCCCCCGCCGACGCGGGGACGCTCGCCGGCTACGTGTACCACCGGCTCGGCCGCGTGCCCCGCTCGGGCGAGCGCGTCGACCTCGACGGCATCGCGGTGACGATCGAACAGATCGACGGCGAGCGCATCCGGCGGATGTTCGTCGAGCCCGAGGGCGTCCCCGCCGACGACGACGCCGCGTCCTGAGGCGCGTCGCCGCCGCGAGGCCGGCCGGCTCCTCCGCTGTCTACTTCCGCACGTCCAGCAGCGCGACGCGCTCGTGGACCACGTCCGCGAGCGTCCCGGCCGTCGCCGTCAGCTCCGTCTCGCTCACGTCGAAGTAGTCGCGGACGAGGGCCTCGTCGTACTCCCCGAGCGTCTCCGCGGGCTCCAGCAGGTCGGCGACGCGCTCTGCCGCCTCGGCCTCGCGCTCGGACGGGTCGGCGTCCTCGCGGCCGCCGTCGCGTCCGTCGTCCTCCCCGCTGCCGCCGCTCCCGTCGTCCCCCGCCCCGCCCGCGGCGGAGTCGGCGGCGACGAGCACCACGACCGGCCCGCCGTCCTCGCGCACGCCCATGGTCAGCGCGCGGTCGATCTGGCGCCTGCCGGCGGCGTACAGCATGACCTCGACGCCGCGGTCGCGGGCGACGTTCTCGCCGCGCTCGATCGCGCGGTCGGCCAGGTCGAGCGCCCGCGCCAGGTGCTCGCGGTCCACGACGTAGCGGGCGTCGAACGCCTGCACGGTACAGCCGGTCTCCGCGCCGACCGCGGTCAGGTCCGCGAGGAAGGCGTCCAGGTCGTCGACGCGGGCCGCGCCCTCGACGAGCCTCACGAGAAATCACCGAAGGTGGCCTGCCCGCCGTCCTCGTCGTCGCCGGACTCCGCCCGGCTGCTCGCGGGGCTTCGCCCCGCGCTGTCGCCCTCGCTCCCGGCGGTCGCGGCCGCCGACGCCGCGGCGTCCGACTCCACGTCGTCCATCGAGGGGTCCCCTCGCCCGACGGCTCGGAGGACGTTCTCGGCTGTCTTCTCTCTCCCCCTGAGCGCGCCGAGTACGACCGACTTGTCCGCCTCCCGCAGCTCCGCGCGCGTCTCGATGCCGGCCTCGAACAGCCGGCGGGCGCGCTTGCGGCCGACGCCGCGCACCCCTGTCAGGTCCAGCAGCTCCTCGCTCACGCCGTACTCCACGCGCTTTCTGGCCTCGCGGACGTCGAGTACCACGTCGAGGTCGAGTTCGTTCGCCAGCTGCTCGGCCGCGCCGAGGAGCCACTCGGCGGTGTCGACCTTCCCGCGGATGTCGCCGGGGCCGACGCCGTAGCGCTCGGTGATCACGTCCTCGTCCAACTCGCTCGCCCAGTCCTCCAGCAGCCGGGCGGTCTTGAGCGCCGCCAGCCAGTCCTCCCAGGCGACGTCCTCGAACTCCGAGGGGGCGTGCCCGAGGAACTCCGCCTCGCGCTCGTAGAACTGCTCCTCGTATCTCTCGCGGTCGCCCGACTTCAGGTACAGCTGGTACATGTCGGGCGTCCGCGCGACGAGGTGGTACAGGCCGAGCGGGGTGAGTTCGACGTCGTCCCCGTCCCCGGCTCCGTCGCCGTCGCCGCCGGCGTCCGCCGCGAGGTCGCTCCCGGTGACGAACCCGGCCTCCTCGGGGTCGTCGGGCGCGCCGCCGGCCGCGTTCGCTTGGCTCGACCGCGGCTTCGACCCGGCGCTCGCTCCGCCGGCGGCGGCGCCCTCGCGGAGCCCGTCGACGATCTCGGCGGCCGACATCGGGTCGAGGTACAGCCGGGAGACGGTGTGGCCGATCCCCGTCGCCGTGAGCGTGTCGCCGTCGCGGTCGAGGAACTCGTTGGCTTCGAGGTACTCCAGCACGCGGTCGGTCACCTCGGCGAGCCGGTCGTCGTCGTCGGTCTGGCTGGCGTACAGCGTGCGGTCGAGGAACGCCAGCAGGCCCTCGCGCGTCGTCGCGAACCCCGACGCGACGGTCGCGAGCACGTGCGTCCGCAGCGCCGGCTCGGCCGCCAGTTTCGACTGCACGGCCTCCGGCTCGGCCCACAGGTACCGCTCGAACAGCTCGTCCATCGTGTCGCGGTCCTTCGCGAGCAGCACCGCCTCGCCGTAGGGGTCGAGCCCGGGGCGGCCGGCCCGGCCCATCATCTGGTGGACCTCCAGGGTGTCCAGCGGCGCCATCCCGCCGAACTCGCCGTCGTAGCGCTTCCAGTCGCGGACGATCACCCGCCGGGCGGGCGTGTTGACGCCGGCCGCGAGGGTGGGCGTCGCGCAGATGCACTTGATCAGGCGGTCGCGGAAGGCGTCCTCCACCAGGCTCCGGTGCTCGCCGGCGAGCCCCGCGTGGTGGAACGCCGCGCCGTTTCGCACGCAGTCGGCGAGGTCCTCGGAGGTGTCCGTGTCGGACACGTCCCGGATCTCCCGCGCGAGCTCCTCCAGTTCGCGCTTCTCCCCCGGCTCCAGCCGCTCGGCGGTCACGTCCGCGAGGCGCTTGGCCGCGCCCTCGGCGTTGCGCCGGGAGTTGACGAACACGAGCGATGAGCCGCGGGTCCCGCCCTCCGTCTCGTCGAGCGCGTCCGCGACGAGCGCGGCGGTCGGCTTCTCCCCGCTCCCGACGGGGACCTCGCGCTGGCTCCCGTCTGCGAAGTTGATCGCGTTGCCGTAGTGGACGCCCGTCTTCAGCTCGATCGGCCGCCAGTCGGACTCGACGAGGGCGGCGTCGAGCCAGTCGGCCACCTCGTCGGCGTTGCCGACGGTCGCCGAGAGGGCGACGACCTGGAGGTCGCGGGTGATCCTCCGGAGCTTCGCGAGCGTCACCTCCAGGGTGGGGCCGCGGCCGCTGTCGTCGACGAGGTGGACCTCGTCGGCGACGACGCAGGTGAGGTCGTCCACCCACGGCGCGCCGTTGCGCACGAGCGAGTCGACCTTCTCGCTCGTGGCGACGATGACGTCCCGGCTCGCGAGCCACTCCCCGTCGGAGTCGTAGTTGCCGGTGGAGACGCCCACGTCGACGCCGTACTCCTCCCAGCGCTCGAACTCGGCCTTCTTCTCGCTGGCGAGCGCGCGCAGCGGGACGATGTACAGCGCCTTCCCGCCGCGCTTCACCGCCGACAGCATCGCGAGCTCGGCGATGAGCGTCTTGCCGGAGGCGGTGGGGACCGAGGCGACGACGCTCTCGCCGTCGGCGACGCCCTTCTCGACGGCGTCGGCCTGCGGCGGGTAGAACTCCTCGATCCCTTCCGCCTCCAGCGCCCCGGGGACGCCGTCGGGCAGGGTCGAGAGGTCGGAGGGTTTCATCACCCGGAGTATCGGGGTTTTCGGGTTTAAACTGTCGGAGCGGCGGCCGCCCGCGCGGGGCCGGGCCCGCTCACGGCTCGTGGACGTGCCCGCACTCGGGGCACTTCACTTCCTCCCCGCGCACCTCCGCGCTCGCCTCGCGCACGTCGCGCATCACCGACGAGATCTTGTCCTCTGCGGCCAGTTCCTCCTCGACGCTCAGGTCCGCGCCCTCGACCTCCAGCAGGAACTTCGCGATCTCGGTCGACTCGTACATCACGTCGTCGAGGTCCTCGGCGGTGAAGAAGCCGGACATCGCGCCGTACAGGAAGGTGGCGCCCGCCTTCCGCACCTTCTCCTCGAAGGACGCGCGCGCCTGGTTCACCGCCTGCGGGGTGTAGGTGTCGGTCATGAACGGCACCAGCCGCGGGAGGTTCTCGCCGATCTTCGTCATCTCGACGCCCGTCTCCGTCCGGAAGTCCGCACACAGGCGGGCGATCGCCCACTCGCGGGCGGTGACGTAGGTGCGGTCGCGCAGGAACTCGTTGACGCGGTCGTACTCCGCCCGCTCCATCTTCTGGAAGCGGTCGTACTTCGCCACATCGTCAGGCACCTCCTCGGGGAGGTCGTCGGGGACGTCCGCGCCCACGTCCGGCCCCGGCACCGACCCCGCGGCGCCCCCGTCTGCGCCGCCCCCGTCCCCCGACGGGGCCTCGGCGTCCGCGTCGGCGGCGCCGTCGGTCGCCGCCTGATCGTCGCCCCTGCCCTCGCCATCGCGCTCCCGCTCGCCGTCGGCGCCGTCGCCGCCGATGTCGGCGCCGCCCTCCGCGGCGGCGTCGGCCGCGGCGTCCCCCTCGGGGGCCCCGGCCGGCTCCTCGCTCGCCGGCTCCTCGTCGCTCGCGCCGGCGACGGCCGCGCCCGCGGCCGCCTCGGCGTCCTGCTCGTGTCCGGAGTCGTCGGTCATGGGACCCCGTAGCCGACCGACCGAGAAAAAGCCGTCCCCGCGTCGGCCGGCGGCCCGACGGCGCGGCCCCGCCACCGGCCCGCGATCGACCCCGACGGCGGCACGCTTTTGTCCGGCCCAGCCGAGCGTCGGCGCATGAAGGTGCTGCTGGGCGTCGGCGGGAGCGAGGACTCCCTCCGCGCGCTCGAGGACACCGTCGAACGGGCACGGGCCGCCGGCGACGACCTCACGGTGGCCGTCGTCGAGAACCCCCAGTCCGACCGCACTCCCGAGGAGGTGGAGGCGCGCGTCCGCTCGGTGCTGGAGGGGGCCGACCTCGACGCCGAGGTGCGCCGCGTCGAGGGCGACGCCGGGAGCCGCATCGTCGCCATCGCCGAGGAGGAGGGGTTCGACATGATCGCCATCGGGGGCGGCCAGACCAGCCCGATGGGGAAGATCAACCTCGGCAGCATCGCCCAGTTCGTCCTCCTGAACTCCCACGTCTCGGTGAAGCTGGTCAGATGAGCGGCGACCGCATCTACCCCGACGAGCCGGCCGGCCCGTTCGAGCCGCCCCCGCTGTCGTTCGAGGACCGCGAGGGCCGCCACATCGAGATCCGGCCGTACCCCGGGGAGGCGGACGGCGAGTCCGGCGAGGACGCCTTCGAGGCGCTCGTCGAGATGTACACCGCGTTCGACCCCGCGGACCGCGCGCAGGGCATCCCGCCCGGCCGCGAGGAGGACGTGCGCTCGTGGCTGGAGACGATCCTCGGCGGCGACGGCTACAACGTCGTCGCGTGGCACGGCGACGCCGTCGCCGGCCACGCCACGCTGGTCCCCGACACCCAGGCGACCCCCGGGGAGGACGTCCACGAGCTCGCCATCTTCGTCCTCCAGGCGTACCAGGGCGCGGGGATCGGCACCCGGCTGATGGAGGCGCTGCTCGGCCACGGAGCCGCGAACGGCGTCGAACACGTGTGGCTCACCGTCGAGCGGTGGAACCGCGCCGCCGTCGGCCTCTACAAGAAGATGGGGTTCGAGACCAGCGACGCCGAGTCGTTCGAACTGGAGATGACCGCCCGGCTCGCACCCCCCGAGTAGCCGGGAGTCCGGCGTCGACGCCCCGGCGTCGGCGTCGCCCCCGCTTCGCGTCCTCCGCCGCCCCGCGTCAGACGGACAGCACCGGCTGGCTCGCGTACAGCAGCACGTACTCGGCGGCCTTCTCCAGCACCTCCCCCGGCTCGCCCGTCAGCGGCTCGCGGGGGATGACGACGAAGTCGGCGTCGACGTCCTCGGCGGTGTCGAGGATCACCGACCCGGGATGGGTCGTCTTGCGCTTCGTCGAGAAGCCGTAGGCGATGGAACTGGAGACCGGAACGCCCTCCCGCTCGGCGATCCCGCGGATCGTGTCGGTGAACGCCTCGGTGTCCTCGGCGATCTCCCCCCGGTCGACGACCTCCTCCTCGATGGCCCGGACGACCTCCTCGCCGAGCACGTACACCGCGTGCACCTCCGCGCCGTACCGCTCGGCGACGGCGACGGCGTACTCCACCGCCGTCAGCGACTCGTCGCTCCCGTCGACGGGAACCAACACGCGTTCGACGGTCAGGCTCATACGGGTGCCTGCGTCGGAGGGCGTGAAAGGTGTTCCCCTCGGACGGGGTCCGCTCGGCGCGCCCTCTCGGGATTCCGCCGCCGTGACTGCGGGGCGTCGTCGACGCGGAACCGGCGCCCTCGGCGCCCGACCGGTCGGCCGCGACCGCCCCGCCGTGGACCCCCCGGCTTCCGGTGGAGCCCGCCGGTTCGGGGAAGGTCCGAGCCGGGGACACATCGGGTGCCTCGGACGGGAACGGATCCGGCACCGACGAAGGGTTTACCAGACAGTAAGCGAACTACGCGGTACGAATGGCAACGGATACCACGTCGACCCGGGCGGAGGGGGCAGGAACACGCGCGCCGGCGGGGACCGGAGGCGAGCGCCCGCCCGATAGCCGCTCCGCGTGTACGGCCCCGAGCCTGTACCGGGGATCGCGCGACGGGGGGCGTGCATGAGCGGGGACGGGAAGGTCCTCGACGGGGTGACGGTCCTCGACTGCTCGACGTTCGTCACCGGCGGGTTCTGCTCGGCCATGCTCGCGAACCAGGGCGCGGAGGTCGTCAAGATCGAACAGCCCGGGTACGGGGACGCGGTCCGCCACTCGGGGCCGCCGTTCATCCGGGGGGAGTCGCCGTACTACTGGACGCTGAGCTACGGGAAGAAGAGCCTCGAACTGGACCTGAAGAACCCGGAGGCGACGGCGGCGCTGTACGAGCTCGTCGAGGAGGCCGACGTGTTCGTCCAGAACTACCGGCCCGGGACGGCCGAGCGGCTCGGCGTCGACTACGAGACGCTCTCGGAGTACAACGAGGACCTCGTCTACCTCGCCATCTCGGCGTTCGGACAGACCGGCCCGTGGCGCGAGCGGTCGGGGTACGACCTGCTCATCCAGGGGATGAGCGGGGTCATGAGCGTCACCGGCGAGGAGGGGGGACAGCCGGTGAAGGTCGGCCTCCCGATGACGGACCTCGTCACGGCGATGTGGGCCGCCTTCGGGACCGTGACCGCGCTGTACCGGCGGGAGCGGACCGGCGAGGGCGAGTACATCGACCTCGGCATGCTGGAGGCGACGCTCCCGTGGCTCACCAAGCAGGCGGGCATGGTCTTCGCCGGCGAGGAGACGAAGCGGATGGGCACGAAGGACCCGGTGCTCGCGCCGTACCAGACGTTCGAGACGGCCGACGGGTTCATCAACGTCTGCATCCTCAACGAGAAGCTCTGGGGGGAGCTGTGCGAGGCGCTCGACCGGCCCGACCTCCCCGCGGACGACCGCTTCGAGACGAACGCGGACCGCGTCGACCACCTGGACGAACTCGAGGCCGAGATCGAGGCGACCCTCCGGGAGCGGACGACCGACGAGTGGATCGAGATAATCGCCGAGGACGCCGGCGTCCCCGCCGGCCCGGTGTACGACGTCGAGGAGGCGCTGAACAACCCCCAGATCGACGCCCGCGGAACGGTCACCGAGATCGAACACCCGGAACTCGGCGAGATCCCCGTGATCGAGCACCCGCTCAAGTTCGGCAACGCCGACAGCGGCTTCGAGCTCCCGCCGCCGCTGCTGGGCGAGCACAACCGGGAGGTGTTCCGCGAGCACGGCTACACCGAGGAGGAGATCGACCGCATGGAGGAGGCCGGCGTGTTCGGCGACCCCGACGAGGGGGGATGACCGCCGGGGCGACCGCCGTCGTCCGGGGGACTACTCCCCGTCGTACAGCGAGTCGAGGACGAACTCGTCGACGGCGCGGCGCGCCTGCTCGGGGGCGTCCTCGTGGCCGAGCGCGATCCGCCGCCCGCGGGCGGCGTGGATCACGTCCGTGACGAGCTGGCCCATCAGTTCCGCGTCGACGTCGCGGAACTCCCCCGACTCGATGCCCTCCTCGACGACCTCGACGATGCTCCCGCGGATCCGCTCGTAGTGCTCGTTGAAGATCCGGCGGTGCTCCTCGTCGTTCTGGGCGTAGGTGTACAGCTCGTGGTACACCTTCATGCGGTCCCAGTGGCCGAACTCCTCGAACTCCGGGCCGAACAGGCACTGGTCGATCCGCGCGTCGAGCTCCGAGCGGGGGTCGGCGTCCGCGTCGACCTCGACGCTCCCCTCGTACTGGTCGATGACGTGTTCGAGGAACGACGAGAGCAGGTCGTACTTCCCGTCGAAGTGGTAGTGGATCACCTGCCGCGTCAGGTCCATCTCCTCGCCGATGTCGCGCATCCGGAGGTCGGTGTACCCGTGCTTGCTCAGCGCACGGAAGGTGGCCTCCATGATCACCTCCTTGGTGTCCTTGGAGGAGACCGTCTCGCGGGAATCGCTCATACGGGCCCTCGGACGGTCGGGCACATAAGACGATCCCTCCGATCGACGCTCGTGTTTACTGTGCGGTAAACTTTTAACCTCTTGGTCAAACCGTGGGTCCGTACATGACACGAACGATCATCCAGGACGGGACGGTCGTCTCGCTCGACCCCGACATCGGGACGCTCGAGGGGGCGGACGTGCTGATCGAGGACGGCGAGATCGTCGAGGTCGGAACGGGGCTGACGGCCTCGAACGCCGAGACCATCGACGCCTCGGGAAAGATCGTCTTCCCCGGGCTCGTCGACTCCCACATCCACCTCGCCCAGACCCAGGTCAGGGGCATCGCCGGCGACTGGTCGCTCATGGGCGAGTACTTCGAGCACATGCTCGGCAACATCACCGGGCTCTACCGGCCCGAGGACATGTACCTGGGCGGCCTCTTCGGCGCCTTCGAGAAGCTCCACACCGGGACGACCACGGCCCTCGACTGGTCGTACCCGAACACCCTCGAACACGGCGAGCGCGCCGTCGACGCGCTGAAGGACGCCGGACTCCGCGCGGTGTACACCTACGGCCCGCCGGGCGACGACGCGGCGACGTGGTGGTACGACAGCGACGTGGGCCTCCCGGAGGAGAACGTCCGCGAGCTGTACGCCGAGGAGATCCGCGACGACGACCTGCTCAGCCTGGCGATCGGGCTCCGGGGGCCGGACTTCTGCGTCGACGAGACCGCCTGCGCCGACCTGGAGTTGGCGCGCGAGCTGGACGCGCTCGCGACCATCCACATGGGCGCCGCGCAGTGGACCTCCTCGGAGTACAACCCCGAGTACCAGGGCTTCGGCGCCTACGAGGACATGCTCGGCCCGGACGTGAACGTCGCCCACGGGAACCACTTCGCCCAGGAGGACGTCGACCACGCCGTCGAACAGGGGGTCTCGTTCTCGTCGACGCCGGAGGTCGAGATGCAGATGGGCCACGGCATCCCCGTCACCGGCAAGGTGCTGGAGGCGGGCGGGCGCCCGGCGTGGGGGGTCGACGTCTGCTCGAACGTCACCGGTGACCTGGGCAGCCAGATGCGGGTCGGGATGCAGGTCCAGCGGATGTTCCGCAACCAGGAGATCCTGGAGGCCGGCGAGGAGGTCACCGAACTGGGACTCACCGCCCGCGACACGCTGGAGATGGCGACGATCGAGGGCGCCCGGGCGCTCGGCCTGGAGGACGAGATCGGGACGCTCACGCCGGGCAAGCGCGCGGACGTGGTGGTGCTCGACGCGAGCGACTTCACGACGGCCCCGTCGCACTCGCCGGTCCAGACCATCGTGTTCCAGTCGGACCCCTCCCACGTCGACACCGTGCTCGTCGACGGCGACGTCGTCAAGCGCGACGGCGAGCTGACCGACCCGAAGGTCCGCGAGGAGTTCGACCGGTTCGTCGCCTCCGGCGAGCGACTGATCGAGGAGGCCGGGCTCGACCTGTAGTCCCTCCGACGAACAGACACGATCCGAGGTATCCACATCCACCATGCGCTTCGGACAATACCGAACACACGACGCGGAGGAGCCGTGGAGCGGCGTGCGAACGGACGACGGCGTGGTCGACCTCGCGACGGCGGGCGAGGCCGCCGGCGTCGACGTACCGCGCCGGACCGTCGACCTCCTGGCCGACTGGGAGTGGCGCCGCAAGGCCGAACTGGCCGTCGAGTACGCCGTCGAGACCGGCGTCGGCGTCCGCGACCCGGCGGACCTGACGCGGGCGGCGCCCGTCACCGACCCGCAGAAGGTCGTCTGCGTCGGGCTGAACTACCGCGACCACGCCGAGGAGGGCGACCACGACGTCCCCGACGAGCCGGTGCTGTTCTCGAAGTTCCCGACGGCGGTCACCGGCCCCGGGAGCACGGTGTCGTGGGACCCCGAGTTCACCGAGCAGGTCGACTACGAGGCGGAACTCGTCGCCGTCGTCGGCGAGGAGGCCCGGCGCGTCGACTCCGAGGACGCCCTCGACCACGTCGCGGGATTCACCGTCGGCAACGACGTCTCCGCGCGCGACATCCAGCACGGCGACGGCCAGTGGGTGCGCGGCAAGAGCCTCGACACGTTCGCGCCGATCGGTCCCGACCTCGTCACCACCGACGAGGTGGGCGACCCCCACGACCTCGACATCTGGGCGGAGGTGAACGGCCGGCGCCTCCAGGAGTCGTCGACGGCCGAGCTCATCTTCGGGATCGACGAGCTCGTCTCCGTGTGCAGTCGGGCGTTCACGCTGAAGCCGGGCGACCTGATCTTCACGGGGACGCCCCCCGGCGTCGGCGTCTACCGGGAGCCGCCCGTCCTGCTGGAGGAGGGCGACAGCGTGACGGTCGGCGTCGAGGGGCTGGGCGAGCTGACGAACGACTGCGCGTTCGACTGAGCCGGGCGGGACCCCCGCCCCGACGGCTACCCGTCGAACCCGAAGACCTCGCGGGGGTTCTCCCACACGACCGTCCGGATGTCCTCCACGTCGACGCCGTAGCGGTACAGCTCGAACATCGCCCGCTTGACCGCGTAGGGGTCCGTCCGGAGGACGTTGGCGCAGTCGGTGTCGACCATGATCCGCTCGGGGCCGTACTCGTCGATGGCGTCCGCGACGGTCGCGGCGTCGACGCCGACGAGCCACGAGTGGCCGATGGTGTAGCTGAGGTAGCAGTCGGTCTCCTCCATGAGGTACGCCGTGTTGTTCTCGTCGGCGTGGGAGGCGACCAGGCGCTCCTCGGGAAGCCCGGCTTCGTGAGCCGCCTCCACGTCCATCTTCACCGCCTCCAGCGCCGGGTTGTCGCCGTCGATGACCGGCTCGGTGGCGAGCCCCGGGTTCTTCTCGTAGCCGGGGGTCCCCAGCTCCGGCCGGTAGGAGCGTTCGGCCGGCGGCGACGTGTTCGGCGTGTGGAGGATGGCCGGGAGGTCGTGCTCGCGCGCCAGCTCCAGCTGCGTCTCGACTACCGCGCGCTGCTCGTCGAGGTCCCACCCCGCCACGTGCTGGGTCGGGGTGACGCCCGTCTCGCCGACGGCCGCCACCTCCTCCAGGGCACAGTAGTCGGCCATCGCGTCCAGCAGCTCTTCGGGGTTCTCGACCCGGACGCCCGTGTGGACCCCCAGGCCGAGGCGCGCGTCGAAGAAGTGGTTCCGCTCGATGGCGGCGCGGCGGTTGACGGCGTCGTCCCAGAGGTACCGGACGTCCGACGCCCGGACGGGCTTGTACGGCGTCCAGTGGTACCCCGAGGCGACCATCACCATCCCGACGCACCCCGAGAGCGCGTACCGCTCGCGGTCCGCCCACGACAGCGTCTGGGCGTGGTTGTGGCCGTCGATCCACGGGGTGTTGAGCAGCTCCGTCGGGAGGTCGAGGTCGTCGTCGAGGTACGAGGCGTCCGTCGGTCGGGCCGTGGTGTCCTGTGGAGTCATCGGTGGGTCTGTAGTGTGTCCGGCGGGTCCGTCGCGTCGGCGGCGGATCTGCGGAGTCGGCGGCGGCCGGTCTCCGGCCGCACGTCGGGCGCCGGCACCGCGACCGCGCCGACGCCGTCGAGGCGCGGGTGCCGGCCGTTGGACCCGGCGACACTTAGCGTTTTACGGCTTGGTAAAACTTTATTAGCCGGTCAACGTACACACACGACCATGACACTCCTGATCGGCACGGACGACGGGCTGTACCGCGCCGAGGGCGTCCCGTTCGACCGCGACGGCCTCGACCGCGTGCTCGACTGCGAGGTCGTGACGGCCGTGAAGTCGTGGGACCACACCGAGGGCGTCTTCGTCGCCTCGACGACGGGCGCGTACCGATCGCTGGACGGCGGCCGTACCTGGGAGGACCTCGGCGTCCCCCTCGGGGACCGGTTCTGGCACGCCGGCCAGAGCGAGGTGTGGTCGGTCCTGGCGACGCGCGACGGCGCGCTGTACGCCGGGACGAACGACCCCTACGTGTTCCGCTCGGTCGACGGCGGCGAGACGTGGTCGGAGCTGAAGGGGTTCCGCGACCTCCCCTCGCGCGGCCACTGGGAGTCGCCCATCGACCCGCACTACGCGCGCCTCCGGGCGCTGGAGACGGTTCCGGGGCGGCCGGACCACCTGATCGCCGGGGTCGAGGCCGGTGGCATCCACCTGAGCCGCGACGGCGGACGGACGTGGATCGACCGGCGCGACACCATCGTCGACGACGTGCACCAGGTCCTCCCCGTCTCCGAGGACGTCTGGCTGGCGACGACGGGGTACCTCGACCACGACCTCGAGAACCTCGGTCTCGGCCACGCCGTCGGCGAGGGCGGCCTCTGGCGGACGACCGACGCCGGCGACTCGTGGACGCGGGTCGACCGCGGCAACGACTTCTCGTACATCCGGCGGGTGTTCGTCCACGACGGCCGCGTCTTCTTCTCCGGCGGCGAGGAGGCGCCGCCGGCGTGGGTGAACGACGACCACGAGGCCGCCCTGTTCGAGTCGACGAACTTCGGCCGCGACTTCGAGCGCGTCCCGTTCCCCGGGGAGCCCCACGAGGTCGTCGAGACGTGGGCCGTCCTCGACGGCGACGTGATCTGCGGCTCGGGCCTTTTCGACGTCCCCGACCAGCGCGACGACGTCGAGGGTCGGATCGCGCGCCGGAGCGACGGCGGCGAGTACGAGACCGTCGGGCGGGTCGGGGCGAACGTCAGCCGGATCGAGGTCGTGGAGTCGTGAGCGACGACGACGCGACGGAGGCCGCCGGCGACTCCCCCGGCTCCGCGACGGCTCCCGCGGACGCGCCCTCGCGGCTGGGGCGGACGCTGTACGCCGGGATCCTCGCGTACATGGCGGTCGACGGCTTCCGCAACAACGACAAGCGCGTCGCGGTCGCCGAGGAGAAGGGCGTCCCGATGCCGGAGGTGCTCGTCCCGTTCGTCACGGGGATGCTGTTCGTCGCGAACCTCGGCGTGCTCCTGTGGAAGTTCCCCCGCGCGTCCGCCGGCGCGCTCGTGGTGTTCTTCCTCGGGACGACGCCGGCGATCCACGACTTCTGGACGATGGAGGGGGAGGAGCGTCACCACAACGAGATCAACTTCCTCAAGAACGTTGCCCTGCTGGGCGGGGCGATCCTCCTCCTCGAGGAGGCCTCGAAGCGCGAGGAGTAGCCGGCGGCCCCGGTCCCCCCGCTCGCCGTCAGTCGCCGGCGAGGGCGGACAGCGAGAACTCGAACGCAGCCACGGGAACCTCCACGTCGCGGTCGACCAGCACCTCGGGGTGGAGTTCGCCGACGACGCCGACGGTCTCGCCGTCGATCGACACCTCGGCGACGCGCCCGGGGATGAAGCTCGGGTGCTCGGTCGCCGGCGTCTCCAGGTCGGCGTCGAAGTCGTCACACACCGCCTGCAGGCGCGCCTTCGCGTCCTCGTAGGTGGCGTCCGTGCGCGCGAGCACGCCCGCGACGCGGCGCTCCTCGGCGACGCGGGTGTTCACGTCGTCGTCGCGGTGGGCGACGAATCCCACCTCCGCGAGGTCCTGCGGGTAGCGCCGGTGGGTGTTGTTCTCCAGCACCTGCGCGAGCGAGGGGAGCGCCCAGGTGCGCAGCTGGGTGTAGTCCTCGCTGTACGGGCTGGTGATCTCGGCGCGCGGCTCGGCGCCCAGCGGCGCCTCCGACAGGTCCGACCCGGGCTCGCGCTCCTCGACCCGCATCCGGTCGTAGTTCTCCTCGGGGGAGGTCATGTGGAAGTTGAGCATGTCCTCGAACCCGAGGCCGATCAGGCTCGTGCGCACCGCCCGTTCCAGCCGCGAGCGCTCGTGACGCCCGCCGATGGTGCCGATGTCGGGGTAGGACGGCTCCAGGTCGTTGAAGCCGTACGCCCGGCCCACGTCGTCGATCAGGTCCAGCGGGTGGAGCACGTCCACGCGGTAGGGCGGGATCTCCACGTCGTACACCGTCTCCTCCTCGCCCGGACTGTACGCGGCGTCCAGCCCCGAGCGCTCGAACAGGTCGACGACCGCCTCGCGCTCCAGGTCGATCCCGAGCATCGCCTCGATGCGGTCGTGGGCGACGGACTTCTCGTCGGTGTCGAGGTCCGGCCGGAGCAGTTCCGGGCCGTACTCGTCGGGGTACGTCGCGCCGTCGAGGTACTCGACCTGCACCTCCTCGACGGTGCCCCCGCGCGCGGAGAGGGCGTAACAGAGGACCACGCACATCTTGTCGATGGTCCACTGGTCGGTTCCGGTGAGCTCGATGAACAGGTCCCGGGAGTCGGTGTCGACCTCCGTGCGCTTCCCGTTGATCACCGGCGGGAACGAGAACAGCCCCAGCTCGTCGTAGATCGCGGGGTACCGGTCGAGGTCCGCGACCAGGTCGGCGTACGTCTCGCCGGTGTCGTGCTCCCTCAGGACCTCAGCGGGCGTCATCTCCGCGTTGGCGTCCAGCGGGACGAAGCGGTCGCCGTCCGGCTCGACCCCGCGGTAGGTGATCGTCTTCTCGGTGGCGCCCAGATCCGCGGTGGCGGCGTCGATGGTGCCGGAGGGCTCGCTCTCCTCGGTGAGCGCCTGCCCCTTCAGCATCGTCAGGTCGTGGACGCCGATGGCGCCCTTCGCCCGGCCGCGACCCATCGTCGCGTGCAGTTTCTCCTGGAGCTGGATGAGCGAGTCGAGCCCCGATTCCCCGAGTTCGACGCCGCGGACGACGGCGCCGGTGACGTACGGGCGCTCCTCGGGCACCGAGGGGTCGACCTCGATGGTCCAGTCGGCGTCGTTCGTCTCCGGGACGTACACCCCGCGGTCGGCGCCGTACTGGTAGCGCAGCGAGCGCGCCACCCCCTCGACCGAGAGGCGGTCGAGGCGGTCCGGCCCGAACTCGAACTGGAGGAGGCCGTCCTCCGTGTCGCCCTCGTACTCCAGGCCGAGCGCGAACAGGTCCTCCACGAACTCCTCGTCGCTCTTCTCCTCGCCGGTCAATCCCCGAAGCTCGTCCGTGTCGATGTCGACGACTGGCATCAGTAGGTCACCTCCGCGTTCCGCAGGAACTCCAGGTCCGCGAGCGTCCCGTGCAGGTCGCGGATGTCCTCGGCGCCGGTCGTGAGCATCGCGAGCCGCTCGCCGGCGAGCCCCCAGGCCATGACGTCGCACTCGATCCCGAGCGGCTCCAGCACCTCCTCGCGGAACATGCCGGAGTTGCCGATCTCGATCTCCTCGCCCGTCTCGGGGTGCTCGCCGAACAGCTCGAAGCTCGGCTCCGTGTAGGGGTTGTAGTGGGGCTTGAACCGGATGTCCTCGATGCCGAACTGCCGGTAGAACTCCTCGAAGGTGCCCATCAGGTCGCGCACCGACAGGTCCTCGGCCATCACCCACCCCTCGATCTGGTAGAACTCCAGCAGGTGGGTCGCGTCGAGCGTGTCGTTGCGGTACGCCTTCTCCACCGAGAAGTACCGCTTCGGCGGGTCGATGTCGGCGTCCGCGTACCCCGAGAGGTACCGCATCGACAGGGAGGTGGTGTGCCCGCGCAGCGCGATCGCCCGCGCGAAGTCCTCGGACCACGGCGAGTGGTAGCCGTCGCCGTCCTCGCCGACGCCGTCGCGGTGGGTCGACTCCACCCGGTCCACGAGCCTCTCGGGGAGGTCGCGGACGGGCGGGACGTCGAGCGCGAAGCGGTCCCAGTGGGTCCGCGCGGGGTGGTCCTGGGGCATGAACAGGCAGTCGTTGATCCAGAAGTCCGCGTCCGCGTGCGGGCCGTCCATCTCCCGGAATCCCATCCCGACGAGCACGTCCTTCACCCGCTCGACGGTGTTCCGGAGGACGTGCTCGCGTCCCCCCTCGACGGCGGGGGCGTCGGCCTCGACGTTGTACTCGGCGAACTCGACGTTCCGCCACTCGCCGCTGGTGAGCAACTCGGGGGTGAGACGGTCGACCGTCTCGGCAGCCTCGACGCCCTCCATCAGCGCGGTGACGCCCTCGTCGGTGAGCGTCACCGAGCGGACGGTCCGCTCGTGGAGTTCGACCAGTCCCCGGCTCTCCAGCCGGTCGAGCACGTCGTCGTCCGCGACGGCCTCGCCGTCGGCGAGCGCCGAGAGCGCGGCGGCCTCCGGGTCGGCGTCGGGGTCGGCGTCGGGGTCCGCCGACACCTCGCCGGAGTCGACGACGCCGTACCCCTTGCGGGCGTAGTTCGCGAGCGCGATGTCGACCTCCGGGCCCTCCAGCCCGGCGGCGCCGACGGCCTCGCCCATCCCGATGTCGCCGCCGGCGTCGAGGGCCGCGCGGTAGAGGCGGACTTCGGGGAGCCCCTCCGTCAGGTACGTCTCGCCCTCGTCGGTGAGCGTCGCCGACTCCTCGGCGCGCTCCTCGACGGCGACGAGCCCCTCGTCGCGGAGGTCGAAGGCGGCACGGGTGACCGTCTCCGGCTTCAGGTCCGTGTCGCTGGCGAGCTGTTCGATCGGTTTCGCGTCGGTCGCGCTGGCGGCCTCCAGCAGCGCGACCTGCGCCTGTGGGAGTCGCATTCGGTTGTGTGCGTGTCCGTGTGGTCGGTGGTTAGTCGTGTCGTTCCGTTCCGCTCCGCTCCGGTCCGTTCCGCCCCGCATCGGCGGCGCCGGACGGACGCGGCTCGGACGGCGCCCCGCGCCGGAGACCCGGTGTCGGTTTCGCGCGGCCGGATCCGTCGGGACCCGACCGCGCTCCGCCGGGGTCAGCGGCGCGGGAAGAAGAGCGCGGACCCGTCGCTGGCGGCGGTCGGGGACGGTACCTGCGGCGGCGTGGCGGGTCCGGTCGCCATACTCGCGCTCTCGCGTCGGCGGACAAAAACGTTCGGGCGGGACCCGCTCCCCGGCCCCCTCCCTGTCCCCCTCCCCGTCTCCTTCCTCGGCGCCCTCCCCGTCCCTCTCCCGTGCGTGCGGCGTCGCCGGCGGTAGCGACGCGCCCGTCACCGACACCGGTTATCACGCGGCGCACATCGTTTATCAGTTCGGCGACCGATCGCGTCGACATGGCATCCCCGTCCTCGCTCGCCTCCGGCGACTCGCTGAAGCACGCCCTCGTCGGCGCGGTCGTCTCGCTCGTGACCTTCTTCCTCCCGTTCTCGCCGGTGCTCGGCGGCGGCGTCGCGGGCTACCTCCACGGCCCCCACCGAGGGGCCGGCGCCAAGGTCGGCGGGCTCTCGGGCGTGTTCGCGGCGGTCCCCGGCGCCGTCCTCGGTACCCTGATCGCCTCCGTGTTCGTCATCGCCGGCCCCGGTCAGCGATCGGGGATCCTCGTCGCGTTCGCGTTCTTCCTCGTGATCCTGGCCGTCACGGTCGTATACGGCGGGATCCTCGGCGCCGTGGGCGGCTTCGTCGGCGCGTTCCTCAACGAGGAGTTCGCGGGCCCGAGCGAGACCGACTCCGAACGCCCGCGCGACCCGACGACGCTCCGCGAGGGGACGGGCGCGGGCGACGGCGGCGACTCGGACCCGGAGCCGGAGCTGACCGAGTTCGACGGGCCGGTCGACGACCCCGAGCGGGACTGAGCCGCGCGCGGCGTCGGCCTCCCGACCCCCGACGGTCACGCGCCCGCCTCTCGTCCCCCTCACGCGACGTTCCGCTCGACCCGCCCGTCGCCGCGATCGAAGCGGCCCCTGTCGAGGCCGGACACGTCCACCGTCGACGCCTCGCCGTCGAACACCAGTTCCGCCACGACCCGCGCGGTCGCCGGCGCGTGCTGGAAGCCGTGGCCCGAGAAGCCCGCGGCGGTGACCACGCCCGGGACCGACTCCTCGACGATCGCGTGGTGGTCCGGCGTCACGGCGTACAGCCCGGCCCACCCGCCGGCGAGGCGGCTGTCGGGACCGAAGTAGTCGGCGACCGCGCCGACGCGCTCGACCGCCTCGACGGCCCAGTCGGTGTCCGGCTTCTCCGAGAAGCGGTCCGGGTCGGCCACGACGGGGTCGGTCTCGGCGAAGTGGCCGCCGACGAGCGCGCGGCCGTCGCGCTCGGGCCGGAAGTGGGCGGTCGTGTCCGCGTCGATGACCAGCGGGTCCGACTCCGGGACGGGTCGCTCCGACTCGACGACGGCGGTCTGGCGGCGGTGGGGTACGATGGGGAGGTCGTACCCCGCGGTCGCGGCGACCCGGGGCGCCCACGCGCCGGCGGCGTTGACGGCGTAGTCGGCCTCGACGGGGCCCTCGCCCCCGTCCGCCAACTCGACCCGAACGCCCGACTCGCGGGGGTCCACCCCCGCGACGGGCGTGTTCGTCCGGATCTCGACCCCCGCCTCGCGGGCGGCGCGGGCGTAGCCCTGGAGCGCGAGGTGCGGGTCGGCGAAGCTGTCCTCGGGCGAGTAGGTGCCGCCCACGAACTCTTCGGGACGGAGGCCGGGGCACAGGTCGGCGGCCTCCGCCGGCGAGACGGTCCGGCTCGGGACGCCGTACTCGTTCTGCATCGCCACCTGCTCGGCGAAGGCGTCGGCGGTGTCGGGGTCGCGGGTGAGAAACAGGTAGCCCGTCCGCCGGCGGTCGATGTCGACGCCGAAGCGCTCCTCGAACTCGTCCCACACCTCGATCGACGCGACCGACAGTTCGACGTTGACGCGGGTGGAGAACTGCGCGCGGATACCCCCGAGCGCGCGGTCGGTGCTGCCGGCGCCGAGGCTCCCCCGTTCGAGGAGCGTCACGTCGGCGCCGCGGGCCGCGAGCTCGTACGCGCTCGCGACGCCGACGATGCCCCCGCCGACGACGGCCACGTGCATGGGGGAGTCCACGGGAGTGCCTCACAAAGCGTTGCCGCCGCGTCGCCCCGGCGCTCCCGGTCCGGGCTCGTCCCGTCCCCGTCGGATCCCCGCGGAAACACCGAAGTCCCGCCCCGCCGACCCTCCGTCCATGCACGTCTTCGACGACGACGCGGTCGCGTCGCTGCTCTCGCTGGAGGACCTCCTGCCCGTCATCGAGACGGCGTTCCTGAAGCAGGACCGCGGCGAGGTTGAGCGTCCCGAGCGGCCGCACTTCCCGGTCGGCGAGGGATTGGACGGCCGCGCGGAGCCCGCCGGCACGGGCCTCGCGATGCCGGCGTACGTCCACGGCGACCCCGCGTACGCGACGAAGCTCGCGTCGGTCCACCCCGGCAACGCCGATACCGACCGCCCCACGGTGCAGGCGCAGGTGGTGCTCACTGACGCCGCGAACGGCGCCCCGCTGGCGCTGTTCGCGGGCGAGCGGATCACCAACGCGCGGACGGGCTGTATCGGCGGGCTGGCGGCCCGCGAACTCGGTGCCGGGTCGGGCCCGGTCGACCTCGCGGTGATCGGCGCCGGCCAGCAAGCCCGCTGGCAGACGCGCGCCATCGCGGCGGCCCGCGGCGTCGACGCCGCCCGGATCTACTCCCCGACCCCGGACTCGCGGGAGGGCTGCGCGGCGGACCTCCGGGCGGATGGGATCGACGCCGAGGCGGTCGCGTCCCCGGAGACGGCCGTCCGCGACGCCGACGTGGTGGTCACGGCGACGACGAGCGAGACGCCGGTGTTCCCGGGCGAGACGCTCGCCGACGGGGCGCTCGTCGTCGCCGTCGGCGCCTACGAGGCCGGGATGTGCGAACTCGACCGGGCGACGTTCGACCGTGCCGACCGGGTGTTCGCGGACGTGCCCGAGGAGGTGGCCGGGATCGGCGACGTCCTCGACAACGACGTGGGCCCGGAGCGGATCGTCCCGCTGTCGGCGGTGTTCGAGGGCGACGCGGGTCGGGAGTCGGACGACGAGGTGATCGTCGTCGAGAGCGTCGGCTCGGCGGTGCTGGACACGGCGACGGCGAACCACCTGTGGCGGGTCGCGGACGCGGACGACGGCGAGGAGGTCGCGTTCTGAGGCGACGGCCGGCGTCTCAGGGCGACCCGGCACGAAGACCTCGCCGTTCACGAGACCGGAGGTCTCGTGAGCTCACAAATCGCTGTGCGATTTGTGAACGCCGTCCCTCCGCGGCCTCCCTGCGGTCGGCCTCGCTGTCCTCCGGGCGGAGCGGCACGGGACCGCTCCGCCGTTCTGCCGAGACGCTCGCTCCGCTCGCGTCTCACTATTCCTTCTGGGCGGCTCGGCACGGAGACCTCGCCGCCGTAGGCCGAGGTCTCACTCGCTTCGCTCGTTCGACCTCGCTACTCCTCGTCGCCGGGGATCCCCCGCCGCGACCCGTCCACGTCGAGGTCGATGTCGAGGTCCGCGAGCAGTTCCTCGGCCTCCGCGCGCTTCTCCTGGTGCTCTGCGAGGAACTCCTCCATCAGCGTCGCCGCCTGCTCCTTGCAGTCGCCGCAGAGGCGCTCGCCGCCGACGCACTCCTCGTACACCCGCTCGGCGAAGTCGTCGTCGTCGCCCGCCAGCAGGTAGGCGTACAGCTCGTACACGGGGCACTCGTCGGCCTTCCCGCCGAGCTCGCGCTGCTTCTCGGCCGTCTCGCGGCCGCCGGTGGTCGCCGACTTCACCTTGTCGTACCCCTCCTCGGGGTCGTCGAGCAGCGAGATGTGGCTCGCCTCGATCGAGGAGGACATCTTTCCCCCCGTGAGCCCGGTCATGAACCGGTGGTAGATGGAGGAGGGCGTGTGGAAGCCGAAGCCGCCGTTGTCCACCTCGACCTCGCGGGCCAGCTCCTCGGCCTCGTCGCGGTCGAGGTCGAAGGCGTCGACGTGTCCCTCGAAGACGCGTTTCTCGCCGGGCACCGCCTCGATCAGCGCCTCGAACGCCGCCTCGCTGGCGTTGCGGTCGAGGAAGCGCGTGCGGGGCCGGAGCGGCTCCATGCCGGCGTTCTCCAGCTTCTCGACTGCGCCCGCGCGGGCCGTCTCGAACTCGGAGTCGACCTCGGCCGCCCGGAGCCAGTCGGCGGCGTCGCCGCACCGCGGCGTCTCTGGGTCCTCGGCCCACGCCTCGCGCTCGTCGTGGGCCCGGCGGACGAGCACGCGCTCTGCGGCGTCGAACTCGGGGCTGGCGAACGCCTCGGTCACCTTGAAGTAGCGCGACTTGCGCGCGATGTCCCGCGAGAACCGGACGTGCGGGTCCTGGTCGGGGCCGACGGGGATCACCGTCGGCTTCGGCTCGTCCAGCTGCGGGTAGAGGATGTCCGCCATCTGCGTGACGACCGACTGCATGTGCGAGACGGACGTCTCGCCGTCGAAGCCGTAGATGGACTCGAACTCCGCGAACCGGGCGTTCGACCCCAGCTCGAAGGCGAGGTCCTGCAGGCGCCGGTTCGTCGACTGGCGGTACAGCTCCCCCTCCTCGGGGTCGAACCCCAGCGCGAGCAGGGAGAGGAGGTAGTCGCGGGCGTGTTCGTCGATCTCCGCCCACGTCATCCCGCGGGCGGAGTGGGCCTCCAGGTCCGCGATGAGGCCGTACGTGTCGGCGCCCTGCTCCTGGTGGTAGATCAGCTCGTCGAACACGAGCTTGTGGCCGATGTGGGGGTCGCCGGTGGGCATGAACCCCGAGAGGGCGGCGGCGGGCTCGTCGTTCGCGAGCGCGCGGGCGACGGCGCCGTAGTCGCGGTGGCCGAAGATGACGCCGCGGCGCATGAGGTAGTGCGGTTCGGGCACCTCGTCGATGATCGACTCGAACTCCTCGATGCCGAACTCCTCGAACAGGTCGCGGTAGTCGTCGACGGTCGCCGAGCCCCACGGGTCGAGCGCGACGCCGGTTCCGCCGTCGGGCACGGCCCGACGTCCCTCGGAGCGCGAGCGCTCCTCACCGCCGTCCGTTCGCGCCCGGTTCTCCTCGCCGTCGGTTCCGTCGGTGCCCCGTTCGGGGCCGGTGGTGTCGTCGCTCATGGGGTGAGTCGCTCGACCGTCAGGTAGTCGTTCGAGTCGTCGCCGGCGAGCGCAAAAACCATTCGCTTCCGCACGCCGCCCGCGAGGCGCACGTCCAGCGCGAGCTCCCGGGGGTGGAAGCGGTGGTCCGGCGTCACCACCCGCACGAGACGCTCGGAGTGGGGAAGCTCCGCCACGGTCTCCACCGCGTCGTAGGTGCGGAAGTCGGCGCCGAACTTGTAGCCGGTCTTCGGGACGACGCCCCGGTCGCGAAGCTCCCGGTACACCGAGAGCCGTCGGTCGAACCGCTCGCCCTCAACCTCGCGCCCCCGTTCGATCACCGCCTCGGCGTCGAGGTCGACGGCGCCGCGGGCGGCGAGGTCGGCCGCCTCCAGCAGCGACAGTTGAAGGGCGTCAACGTCGGCGTCGTCGCGGCCGGAGACGGGCTGGCCGTAGAACGCCGACTCGTAGAGGGCGGCCGGCGGCGACCAGCAGACGACGCGGTCGTCGAGCAGGTCCGCCTCCATGTCGGCCGGGAGGTCGTACTCGGTTCGGCCGTCGAAGCCGCCGCCCGCCTCGCAGCCGAAGTACGACACCTCGCTCTCCTCGTCGACGACCGCGAGCGTCCGGCCGACGAGGTCCGCGGCCGCGAGTTCCTCGCGCTCGCCGACGACGCGGACGCGGTGGGCGACCGGCCCGCCGGGCTTCTCGCCGCGCTCGAACACGAGGACGTCCTCGTCGCCCCCGACGCGCGCGCCGGGCCACCCCTCGCGGGCGGGCGCGAGGTAGAAGCCCCGCTCGCGGAGGTCGGCGTACACGAGGAACCGGGCGGCGAAGCCGGGCTCGCTCGCGACGCTGTCGCGGAAGAACGCCCGGAAGCCCATCCCCGACACCGCGTCGAGGTCGCCGCGGTACAGCAGGTGCGCCGCCTCGACGCGCGCGAGGGTCACGTCCGGGCCGTCGGCCCGCCCGTACCCCCGGGCGTCGTGGAAGCGCTGGCGGGCGTCGCCGCCCGCGCGGACGACGTCGCCGTCGAGTGTCGCGTTCATCGGTTCGTGTGGGGAGGGGTTCGGGTATAGGGGCTGTGATCGTGTGTGTGGGTGTGCCACGAGATGGTCCGATCCGACGTCTTCCGTGACCTCCGCTGCGAGGCTGCCGTCGCTCTCGACGCCCCGACCCCGCACCGGACCGCGAAAGCCCCCGGACCCTTTCAGTCCCACCCGTGGCCCGGACGCGGTTCGTCGCCGGCGGCTCTCCGGCTCCGTCGCTCGTGGGATACCGCTCGCACGAGTCCGCGCCGGGCATCCGGCTGTCGCCGCGTCGCCACATCGCCGCGTCGACGGCCGCTCAGGGACCGTGTTCCGGGTCCGCCGGGCGGTCGAGGTCGCAGGTGCCGTCGAGACAGCGGACGCCGGTGGCCGTCTCGAAGCGCGGGAGGCCGCAGGCACACTCGCCCGCGAAGATGCCCGCGGGCACCGAGAACGCCGCCTCGCAGTCGGGGTAGCCGTCGCAGCCGAGGAACGCCCGGCCGCGGTGCTCCCGCACCCGGAGGTCGCGCCCGCAGTCGGGGCAGTCGAACCGGCGGTCCAGCGCCCCGCGGACGACCTCGACGAGGGAGTCGCAGGCGTAGTCGATACACAGGCGGAACTCCTCGCCGCGGCGGACGGTCATCTCCGGGAGCCCGCAGTCGTCGCAGGTGGCGTCGTCGTGGACCGTCGCGCCCGACGGCAGGCCGTAGGCGTCGCCGCAGCCGAGACAGACCACGTCGCCGCCGGCGCGCACCATCGCGGCGCCGCAGTCGGGGTCCGGACACTCGCCGACCGGGACCCCGGCGTCGCTCACCGGCAACTCGACCGCCTCGCCGGCGTCGTGCGACCGGACCGAGAGGGTGCGCCCGGCGTCGCGGGCCGTGACGGCGAAGCCCTCGTCGTCGGCCTCGACGGTGAGCGAGTCGGGGCGCGTGAGCCACGCCACCGGCTGGTAGCCCGAGCGGTCGTGGACGAGGAGCGTGCGGTCTGGCTTCGCGAGGACGACGACGCGCCCGCGCTGGACCCGCGTGTCGCCGGTCGTCGTCTCGAACCGCGTCGTGCAGTCGCCCGCGAGGACGGTGGAGGTCGCTGGCATGGGGGTGCTGGTGCCGTTCCCCTACTTGGACCCTCGCAGCGAGGGAGGGGGAGGTCGCGGGACGCCGCCTCGGTCCGGGACCCCGCCGCCGCCCCCGCGGGCCGGAACGCACATCCCGCCGGGCGGGAACGGTCCGGTATGTCCGAGTCATCCGGCGGCGACGCCGCCGACTCGCGCAGCGGCACCGACTCCCCCGACGCCACGGACGCGGCCGACACGACCGACTCGGCGTCGGACGTCCCCGACTCGGCCGGCGGCTCGGCCGCGGAACACCCTCCCGAGGGCGCCGCGGTCGTCGTCTGCTTCGACATGGACGGCGTCCTCGTCGACTCCGAGGACTACTGGCACGCGGCCGAGCGCGAGGAGATCCTGCCGCGCGTGCTCGCCGACGGGTCTCCCACCCCCGACCTGGACGAGGTGACGGGGATGTACTACGGCGAGATCTACGACTACCTCGCCGAGCACTACGAGGTGGCCGTGGACAAGGACGAGTTCATGGCGCTGTACGACGAGACGGCGGAGGACATCTACGGCGAGCGGGTCGAACTCCTGGCGGGCGCCCGGCCGTTCGTCGACGACCTGCGCGACGCCGGGGTTCCGGTCGCGCTCGTCTCGTCGTCGCCGCGCGACTGGATCGAGGTGGTCCTCGACCGGTTCGGCCTCGCGTTCGACCTCGTCGCGCCCGCAGAGGAGTTCGACGGCCCGGGCAAGCCCGAGCCGGGCCTGTACGAGGAGGCGATCCGCGACCTGGGCGGGACGGTCGACCGCGCCGTCGCCGTCGAGGACTCCGAGAACGGGGTTCGGGCGGCCGCCCGCTCGGGCGCGTACACGATCGCCGTCCGCGACGACCACAACGCCGACAGCGACCTCTCGGCGGCCGACGAGGTCGTCGCGCTCGACCGGGACGACCCCGAGGCGCTGTACCGGGCGGTGCGTCACTCCACCCGGACGATCCGCGAGTCCGTCTCCGGCAGCAGCGGCAGGTCCGGGTAGACGACCTCCACCTCGTAGCGCATCTCCGCCTCGCCGGGCGCGCCGAACACCCCGACGGGGACGGTCGTCTCGTCGCTGAGGTACAGCGTCTTCTCGGTCATCTCGACGTCGTTGGCCGTGACGCGGATCCCGGCGCGGGCGCTCCCGCCGACGTTCCGGACGGTCACCTCGCACATCTGGTTCTCCCTGGTCCCGATGGCGTCGGGGAACTCGCCCCACTCGACGACGGCGTTCGGGAGGTCCTCGGCCTGTGCGATCACCCGCTCGGCGACCCCCTCCGAGAGCCCGGCGCGGGTCAGGCGCTCGGCGCCGGCGGCGACCACGTCGGCGGGGGTGGTGAGCCCGCCCGCCGCCAGCGACTCCGCGCGCCCCTCGCCGACGCCCTCGATGGCGGTGAGCCCCACGGCCTCGCGCTTGACGCCGTGTTCGACCCGCGCCTCGACCCGGCGGACGAGGTTCGCGGCGCGCGGGCCGGCGACGGCGTCGGCGAACTCCCGCAGCGCCGCGAGCAGGCGCAGGGCGTTCTGGCGGATGATCCACGCGTCCGACCGGAGGTCGGAGGGCGTCGACCCGCGGACCGCCGCGTGGAGGATCGCGAGCACCTTCCGGTTGCCGCCCTCCAGGTCGGTGTCCACGTCCGAGAGCACGCGGTCGACGGCGTCGGCCTCCGACGAGCGCGAGGAGGCGGAGTCGAACTCCGCGGCGGCGGCGACCGTCCGGAGGACGGCGTCCTCGTCGATCGCCCCGCGGTCGCCGAGGCCGGCGAAGCGCTCGGCCGTCTCCATCCGCAGGTAGTACTTCGAGGCCAGCCGGCCCAGCGTGGTCGCCTCGATACCGAGGCGGTCGTCGGTCTCGACGAACCCGCGGTCGACCAGCGAGTCCAGCGTGTCGCGGACGCGGTCGCGGATCCCCTCGAAGTCGTACGCCTCGGGCTCGGTGCCCGCGCGGACGTAGTAGAACGTCGTCTCCAGCCACGACATCACGTCGTCCAGCCCGGAGATGGTGCCCAGCGCGATCTCGGCGTTCAGGTGTGAGTCCAGATCCGCCGCCAGCCGCGACTCGATCTCCTTGCCCTCCCGGAGCAGGCTCCGGTACTTGTCGGCGTCCGCGCGGTCGCAGACGACCCAGCCGTAGCCCACGTCGTCGTACCCCGGCCGCCCGGCGCGCCCGAGCATCTGAAGCACGTCCAGCGGGCTGATGTCGACCTCGCCCTCCAGCGGGTCGTGGTACTTCGTGTCCCGGATGACGACGCAGCGGGCGGGGAGGTTCACGCCCCACGCGAGCGTCGAGGTGGAGAACAGGAGCTGGATCTTCCCCTCCTTGAACCACTCCTCGACGAGGTCCTTGTCGTTCTTCGAGAGCCCGGCGTGGTGGAACGCGACGCCGTCGACGACCGAGTGCCGGAGGGTGTCGTTGTCGAGCTCCTTCGCGGCGGTGTGGAAGTCGTAGTCGCCGCGGGCGCCCATCTCGAGGTCGCGCTCGCCGACCTCGTCGCGGGCCTTCTTGGCGGCCATGACGGTGTCCTGCCGGGAGGAGACGAACACGAGCGCCTGCCCCTCCTCGCGGATGTGCGGCTCCGCGAGGTCGAGCGCGCGGTAGAGCCGGCGGTACTTGTCCGCGAAGGAGTTGTCGCCGTGGGTGTACGTCTTCACCCCCGTCTCCAGGTCGACCGGGCGGTACTCCTCGCCGAACTGGAAGGTGGTTTCCGGGGGCGCGTCGAGCCACTCGGCGACGTCGCCGACGTTGGGCATCGTCGCGGACAGCGCCACGACGCGGGGGTCACAGAGGCGGCGCAGGCGCGAGACGGTCACTTCGAGGACGGCGCCGCGCTTGTCGGAGTCGAGCAGGTGGACCTCGTCGATGACGCAGCAGTCCACGTCGGTGACGAACTCGTAGCGGGCGGACTCGTGTTTCCGGGTGGCCGAGTCGGTCTTCTCGGGCGTCATCACGAGGATGTCCGCGCGCTCGGCGCGCCGGGGGTTGAGGTCGCGCTCGCCGGTGACGACGTACACCGAGTAGCCCAGTTCCTCGAAGCGGTCCCACTCGGCCTCCTTCTCGTTGGTGAGCGCCCGGAGGGGCGCGATGAACAGCGCGGTGCCGCCGTCCTTCAGCGTCTCGCAGATGGCCAGTTCCGCGAGCGCGGTCTTGCCGGAGGCGGTGGGCGCGGCCGCGACGACGTTGTCGTCGCGCTCGAGGATGGCCGGCAGCGCCTCCCGCTGCATCCGGTTGAACTCCTCGAACCCGAACGCGTCGGCGAACTCCGGGACGGCGTCTGCGACTTTCATTCGTTGGGTGTCGTCATTGGCGGTTGGCTCTCGGGGTGGCGCAGTCCGCGCGGGTCGGGGCCGGCGGAGTCGGACCGAGTCACGTCGTATCACATCGCGTCGGCGGACCGCGCCGGCAACTACGAGTACGTCGGGGCGGTTCGGCGGATGAACCTTTCCCTCCGCGGTCGATCGGTCATCGTGTCCGAATCGTACCGACGGACCGTGAAAGCCTTCGCGGCTGTGCGCTCGGTGCGAGCGCTGTCGTTCGAGAGAGCGAAGCTCTCTCGTGATGATGAACGGCCGGCTCTGCCGGCCTTTCGAACTACGCTCCTCGCTCGGCCTTCGGCCTCGCTGCGGTGCTCGCCGGTTCGCGCCTTCGCGCACAGCCGCGACCCTCTTCAGTCCCACCCTACAGCACCGCTACGCCCACGTCCTCCCCAGCCGATTCGCCTCGCTACCGCTCGGCTCATCCCTCGCGCGCGGCGGCCGCGCACGGGGCGCGGCCGGCCGCGCGCCACAGCGGGTCACTACGTCTCGAACCGTGAGCGAGGCCGTAGGCCGAGCGAGCGGACGTTTTGGCATTACCAGAATCGCTTCGCGATTCTGGTTAGTAGTCGGATTCCTACGGAATCCGACGACATGAACGGGTTTTCAACGAGGGGTTCCCGCAGGTCGCCGGAGGCGACCGAGGAAACCCCTCGTCAGAAAAGAGGTTCGTTAGAAGTCCTCGACGTGCGGCCGCAGGTCCAGTTCCAGCGTCCACGCGCTGCGGTCCTGCTGGACGAGGTGCCAGTAGCTGTCTGCGATGGCGTCCGGGTCGAGGTACTCCTCGGGGGTGTCCGTCTCCACGCCCGGGGTGAGGATGCCCCCGTCGATGACGACGTGGGCGACGTGGATCCCCTCCGGGCCCAGTTCCCGCGCCATCGACTCCGCGAGGCCGCGGGAGCCGAACTTCGCCATCGAGAACCCCACCGCGCCCTCGCGCCCGCGCACGGACGTGGTCGCGCCCGTGAAGATGATCGTCCCCGCCGTGCCGTCCTCGCCCGCGGCGGCGCCGGCGCGCATGTCTTTGACCGCCTCCTGCGAGCAGAGGAAGCCCGCCCGCGGCCCGACCTTGTACGCGCGGTCGTACGCGTCGAGGTCCGTGTCCAGCAGCCCGGTCCACCCGGCGGCGCTGGCGTGGTTCACGAGCACGTCGACGGGCCCGAGTTCCCCGCGGATCCGGTCGAACGCCGCCTCGATGTCGGACGGCTCCGCGAGGTTCGCGGGGGCCGCGACCGCATCGGTCGGCAGGTCGGCGGTCAGCTCCTCGACGTACCCCTCGGTGCGCGCGATGAGCCCGAGGGCACAGCCCTCCGCGGCGAACCGCCGCGCGATCGACTCGCCCAGTCCCGGTCCGACGCCCGCGATGACTGCGGTCTGCATGGTCCGGCGGTCGGCCGCGCGATCCATAACCGTTGGCGCGGCCCCCGGCTCCGCCGGGTCCCTCGCGCCCGCTCGTTCCGTCCCGGGCCGCCGCGCTCGCGTCCCGCCGGACCGTGTCACCGTCCCCCTGACAACCGAGTCGCTTAACAGGCGTTCCGGGAAAATACGGGGTGTAATGCCCAGTGGGGACTACGACCCGGAGACCGCCGAGCCCGAGTGGCAGCGGCGCTGGGTCGACCAGGAGACGTACGCGTACGACGAGGAGGCCGCGACCGACCCGAACACCGTCTTCTCCATCGACTCCCCGCCGCCGACGGTATCCGGCGACCTCCACATGGGCCACCTGTACGGGTTCACCCTGCAGGACTTCGTCGCCCGCTTCGAGCGGATGAACGGGGAGACGACGTTCTTCCCGTTCGGCTACGACGACAACGGGATCGCCTCCGAGCGGCTGACCGAGGACGAACTCGGCATCCGCCACCAGGACTTCGAGCGCCGGGAGTTCCAGCGGAAGTGCCGCGAGGTGTGCGCGCAGTACGAGGAGCAGTTCACCGAGAACATCCAGGGGTTGGGCGTCTCGGTCGACTGGAACCACACCTACCAGACGATCGAGCCGCGCGTCCAGCGCATCTCGCAGCTCTCGTTCGTCGACCTCTACGAGCAGGGACGCGAGTACCGCGAGAAGGCGCCCGCGATCTGGTGTCCCGAGTGCGAGACGGCCATCTCGCAGGTCGAGACCGAGGACGACGAGCAGGACTCCCACTTCCACGACATCGCCTTCGGCGTCGCCGACAGCGACGAGGAGTTCACCATCTCCACCACCCGACCGGAACTGCTCCCGGCCTGCGTCGCCGTCTTCGTCCACCCGGACGACGACGAGAACCAGCACCTCGTGGGCGAGTCCGCCGAGATCCCGCTGTTCGGCCACGAGGTCCCCATCCTCGCGGACGACCGCGTCGACGTGGAGACGGGGTCGGGCATCGTCATGTGCTGTACCTTCGGCGACCAGAACGACATCGAGTGGTACCAGGTCCACGACCTGGACCTCCGGGTCGCCATCGACGAGTCCGGCCACATGACCGAGGTCGCCGGCGAGTACGAGGGGATGCACTCGGCCGAGGCCGGCGAGGCCATCGTCGAGGACCTCGACGAGGCGGGCGCGCTGCTCGACCGCCGGCCCATCACCCACACGGTCAACGTCCACGAGCGCTGCGGGACGAGCGTCGAGTTCCTCGTCACCGAGCAGTGGTACATCCGGATGCTCGACAAGGCCGACGAGTACCTGGAGGCCGGCCGGGAGATGGAGTGGTTCCCCGAGAAGATGTTCACCCGGTACGAGCACTGGGTCGAGGGCCTGCAGTGGGACTGGCTCATCTCCCGCCAGCGCTCCTCGGGCATCCCGTTCCCGGTGTGGTACTGCGCCGACTGCGACGAGGAGGTCATCGCCGAGAAGGCGGACCTCCCGGTCGACCCGCTCTCGGACGACCCGCCGGTCGACGCGTGTCCCGCGTGCGGCCACGACGAGTTCGTCCCCGAGGACGACGTGCTCGACACGTGGGCCACCTCCAGCCTCACGCCGCTCATCAACGCCGGCTGGGACTGGGACGAGGAGACCGGGGAGTACACGATGGAGCACCCGGAGCTGTACCGCTTCGACATGCGGCCCCAGGGCCACGACATCATCAGCTTCTGGCTGTTCCACACCGTCGTCAAGTGCTACGAGCACACCGGCGAGGTGCCGTTCCACGAGACGCTCATCAACGGGATGGTCCTCGACGAGAACCGCGAGGCGATGTCCAAGTCGAAGGGGAACGTCGTCCTCCCCGAGGAGGTGCTCGAACAGTACCCCGTCGACGCCGCGCGCTTCTGGGCGGCCGGTTCCGCCGTCGGCGACGACCTCCCGTACAACGAGAAGGGGCTGCGCGCCGGCGAGAAGCTCCTCCAGAAGCTGTGGAACGCCTCGAAGCTCGTCGAGTCGCTCGTGGGCGGCGACGGCGACGCGACCGGCCGCGAGGCGCGCCCCGACCTCGCCCACGAGGACCTCCGGGAGCTGGACCGCTGGCTGCTCGCGGAGCTGGACGACCTGACCGAGACGCTCACCGAGCAGCTGGAGAACCGGGAGTTCTCGAAGGCCCGCGACGGCCTCCGGAGCTTCTTCTGGCACACGTTCTGTGACGACTACCTCGAGGTGGCCAAGACCCGCGTCCGGGAGGCCGAGGACGACGACCCCGCCGCGCGGTACACGCTGTCGGTCGCCCACGAGCGCTTCCTGAAGCTGTTCGCGCCCATGCTCGCGCACGTCACCGAGGAGCTGTGGCAGGACATGTACGCCGAGGAGCGCCCCGGCGACGACTTCGACTCGGTCCACCTGCGCGACTGGCCCGAACCGCTCGGCGTCGAGGCCGACCACGAGGCGGGCGTCGCCGCCATGTCGGTCGTCGGCGCGCTCCGCCGGTACAAGAGCGACCGCGGGCTCCCGCTCAACGCCGAGATCGACCGCGTCGAGGTGTACGGCGAGGGCGACCTCGCGGCGTTCGCCGACGACGTCCGCGGCGTGATGAACGTCCGGGAGCTGACCGTGCTCGAGGACGCCCCCGAGATCGAGTCGGTGATCGCGGGGATCGACCTCGACTACGCGCAGGTCGGCCCGCAGTTCGGCGAGAAGGTGGGCGACATCGAGGCGGCGATCGCGCGGGAGGAGTACGAGATCGTCGACGGCGAGCTCCGCGTCGCCGGCGAGACGCTCGGCGCGGATCTCTTCGAGGTCGAGCGCGAGCGCCGGTACTCCGGCGAGGGCGAACTGCTCCAGCCGGAGGACGCGGTCGTCGTCGTCCACGACGACGGGTAGGCGTCCACCTCGGGCGTCTCACGGGGTCGGTCCCGACGGCGTTCCCTCCGTCGACCCCAACCGTCTTCTCGGCGCGGCCGGACGTCCACCCGTGAACCGACGCGCCCTCTCGCTCGGCGGCTTCGTCCTCGCCGGCGTCTCGCAGGTCCTCCTCGGGGTCGCCATGTACGCCGGCGGCGACGCCCCCGCGAACCCGCTGTTCTCCGTGCTCGGCGGCCTCCTGGTCGCCGGCGTGTTCGCGCGTGCGCTCGTCCGGGGCGACGACCTGAACGGGCTCGCGACCCGGCCCCTGTTCGTCGCCGTCGGCGTCGCCTCCGGCGTCCTCTCGGCCGCCCTCACGGGGGCGGTGCTCCTGGGGGCCTGACCGGACCGGACCGGGCTGGACCGGACCGGATCGGATCTGCCCGCCCCGCTCGGCTACAGGTCGGCGCCGACGGCGTCGGCGACGGAGTCGAAGCCGTCGCGCTCCAGCAGTTCAGCCAGCCCCTCGTTGATGTCGCGCGCGACGCTCGGCCCCTCGTAGACGAGACCCGTGTACAGCTGGACGAGGCTCGCGCCCGCCCTGATCTTCGCGTACGCGCCCGCGGCGTCGGAGACGCCGCCGACGCCGACCACCGGCACGTCCGTCCGCTCGGCGATGAAGCGGACCATCCGCGTGGACCGCTCCTCGATTGGTTTGCCCGAGAGGCCCCCACGCTCGGCCCGCTGCGGGCTCCGGAGGCCGTCTGGCCGTTCGGTCGTGGTGTTGGTGGCGATGACGCCGTCGAGGTCCAGGTCGTCGACGACGGCGAGCGCCTCCTCGACGGCGGGCTCCGGGAGGTCGGGGGAGAACTTCACGAGGAGGGGGTCGGCGCCCGCGTCCGAGAGCGTCCCGAGGATCTGCTCCAGGGACTCGCGGTTCTGCAGGGATCGGAGCCCGGGGGTGTTCGGCGAGGAGACGTTGACGGCGACGTAGTCGGCGTGGTCGCCGACGCGCTCGAACGTGTACAGGTAGTCGTCGGCCGCCTCCGCGAGCGGGGTGGCCTTCGACTTGCCGACGTTGACGCCGAGGGGGACCTCGGGCGCCGGCTCGCGGTCGAGCCTGTCGCCGACGCGGTCGGCGCCGTCGTTGTTGAAGCCCATCCGGTTGACGATAGCCTCGTCCTCGCGCAGGCGGAACATCCGGGGACGGGGGTTGCCGGCCTGGCGTTCGGCCGTGACGCCGCCCACCTCGACGTGGCCGAAGCCGAGTGCGGCCAGCGCGCGGGGGACGCGGGCGTTCTTGTCGAAGCCGGCGGCGACGCCGACGGGCGTGGGGAACGACAGGCCGAACGCTTCCGTCTCCAGTCGCTCGTCGGCGACGGCGTAGCGGTCGCGGAGGAACGATTCGACCGGGGTCCCCTGCACCGCGCGCAGGAGTCGCTGGGTACCCTCGTGGGCTGTCTCGGCGGGAAGCGCGTACAGCGCCGGTTTCGCCAGGTCGTAGGCCTTCATCGGGGTGCTCGACCGTGCATCGCGGCGGCACGCTCTTGAACTGCGGGGGTCGCCCGGCCTCAGAAGTCGTGTTCTACCTCGTCGGGGTCCGCTTTCTGGATGATGATCTTGCCGTCACGGACGCGGACGAACACCTCGTCGCCGATGTCCATGCCGGCGACGGCGAGTTCGTCCTCGTGGAGGTTCACGTGGACGTTGTGGTACTCGCCGTCCTCGTCTTTGGCGCCACTCGGGCTGAGCGTCTTCTTCCGGACCATCGCCTTCGGTGTCCCGAGAGTCGCCGGACGAGACACATAAGTGTTGTTTACGGAGGGTCGGTTCCGTGCGGTCGATCGCCCGCCACGGTCGACCTCCGCACGCGCGAGCGAGCGGCGGGGGTGTTACCCCCCGACGCTCGGCGTCCAACCCCGCAAAACCGCCCGGGGGCGTCGATCCGATATATATAATTTTCGCCGACGAGCGGTAATTTCCCCGATACGTTTATGACACCGTGTGTGTTCCGTTCACACGGAGGCAAAAACCATGGTACGAGAGGACGGTAAGCGGAACTTCGCGCTGCGCGAGGGCGACGGCACCGAGGAGAGCGTCTTCTCCGGCAACACGCCGCGACAGGCCGCGCTGAAGGCGGCTCGCCGACTGGAGCCGGCGAGCTCCGAGGACGACGCCGAACGGGTCGAGCTCCGGCTGCGGGAGAAGGGGACCGACAAGGTCCACATCTACGAGGGCTGGTCCTGGCGCGAGACCGCGCCGGACAACAAGCCGGACTGGATGCCCGACGAGATCACCGAGGCGAACGTCTCGAAACAGGGCATCGAGCACCTCGAGAGCTGATCCCGACACGCGCCGTGGTTCTTTCGACCCGACCCGGCAGCCGCAGCGCCCGTCACGGAGCGCCCCCGTCGCCGCCGAGGTCGCCGGCGACGCCTCTCCGGCCGGACCCGGCCGATCCTACACGGTCCTTCCCCGACCCCCGCCGTGAAACCGCATGACGTAGCGGCGCCGAGACGACGGCCTTTTATGTTCCCCTCCCATCCGATAGGATGCGAAGGTCGCACGGGACGCTCCCGGGCGACACGGCACACCCCTTCGGGGTGTGTCGGAGTCCGTTCCGATGCCCTTTTCAGTAAACGGGGCGTCCGAACGGAACGCGAAGACACGACGCGAACCAGGGCGGTTCGACCCCGCCGCGGTTCGCCTCGTCCGACACGCTCCGAAGGGATTAAGTCCCCTGGACGTGTTGGTTCAAATCCGCAAGAGATGAGGATTCCGCCCCTGCGGTCCGCCGCAAGACGGTATCTGATGTGAGCCTCGATAGTTCGGTGTCACCCGATCGGTGTCGCCGAACATGGACCACGCAATGGTGAAGTCACGCTTCGCGCGTGATTTCCCGCCACCCCTCCCTTCACGGGGAGACATTCCGGTTGATCCTGCCGGAGGCCATTGCTATCGGAGTCCGATTTAGCCATGCTAGTCGCACGGGTTCAGACCCGTGGCGAATAGCTCCGTAACACGTGGCCAATCTACCCTACGGACCGGAATAACCTCGGGAAACTGAGGCTAATCCCGGATACTGCTCCCACGCTGGAACGCAGGGAGCCGGAAACGTTCCGACGCCGTAGGATGAGGCTGCGGCCGATTAGGTAGACGGTGGGGTAACGGCCCACCGTGCCGATAATCGGTACGGGTTGTGAGAGCAAGAACCCGGAGACGGAATCTGAGACAAGATTCCGGGCCCTACGGGGCGCAGCAGGCGCGAAACCTTTACACTGCACGACAGTGCGATAGGGGGACTCCGAGTGCGGAGGCATAGTGCCTTCGCTTTTGTGCACCCTAAGGCGGTGCACGAATAAGAGCTGGGCAAGACCGGTGCCAGCCGCCGCGGTAATACCGGCAGCTCGAGTGATGGCCGATCTTATTGGGCCTAAAGCGTCCGTAGCCGGCCGGGCAAGTCCGTCGGGAAATCTACCAGCTCAACTGGTAGGCGTCCGGCGGAAACTGCTCGGCTTGGGACAGGAAGACCCGAGGGGTACGTCCGGGGTAGGAGTGAAATCCCGTAATCCTGGACGGACCACCGATGGCGAAAGCACCTCGGGAGGACTGATCCGACGGTCAGGGACGAAAGCTGGGGTCTCGAACCGGATTAGATACCCGGGTAGTCCCAGCTGTAAACGATGTCTGCTAGGTGTGGCGCTGGCTACGAGCCAGCGCTGTGCCGTAGGGAAGCCGAGAAGCAGACCGCCTGGGAAGTACGTCCGCAAGGATGAAACTTAAAGGAATTGGCGGGGGAGCACTACAACCGGAGGAGCCTGCG
>NZ_JBNTJX010000009.1:0-164570 GCF_051195075.1 Halobaculum sp. EA56 | reverse complement strand
AGCGACGCGTGCGCGACCTGCGCGGCCAGCTTCCCGGTCCCCATCCCCAGGTCCGTGCGGACGACGACCGCCTGCTTTAGGCTCATACGTCGCCGTCGGCGGGGGCGGCGGAAAGCGCTTCGGGAGCGGGGCGGGGCGAGACCGCAAGGGCGGGACGGGGGGCACGATCGGGAGCCGGCGGGAACGGGGCGGGAGCGAGGCGGACGGCCCGGGCCGAGGGGACAAAAGCGCCCCCCACGAGTGCGCCGCCGCCGCACAGGCCGCGCGGGTTCAACACGCCGAGGGGCGTACCGGCGGTGTGAGCATCAGGAGCGACGACGGCGGCGACGACCGGCCCGACGCGGGCTCGTTCGCCGGCCACGGCATCCCCGACGGGCGGGTCCTCCTCGCGGGCGCGGCCCGGAGCATCGCCACGCCCCGGGGCGAGACGGTCCGCGTGGACGACCTGGCGCTGGCGACCGTGACGGCCGCCTTCCGCGAGTCGTACGCGGCCGCCGCCGGGGAGGAGCCGCCGGCCGACGTCGAGGCGGCGCTGGCGGACGCAGTCGCGTGGACCCGCAGGGAGGACGGCGGCGAGGAACTCGACGTGCGCGAGGAGCTGCTGCCGCGCTTCTACCGCCGGCTGGACGCCTTCCACGACGCCTACCACGGCGCCGAGCGGCCCGTGGTTGCCGACGACCCGTCGTAACCGTACCGACCCGACCCTCCGGGTCGTGACCGCGTCCCGCGGCGAACGACAAGACACTTGTCGGTACCCCGACATCCCACGGTCGATGGCAGGTCCCCGCACGCCCCTCCTCCGGCCGGACAGCTACTTCGCCGCCCACGACGGCTCGCCGCCGTTCGCGCACGCCGCGGCCGCCGTCGCCGTCGTCACGCTCGCCACCGCCGCCGGCCTCGCCGTCTTCCTCGGCGAGTTCGCCGCCGCGCTCGACGTCGCCGTCACCGTCGATAACCCCGCCTACCCCGGCGACGCGTTCTGCGAGAACTCGGCCTTCGAGGACACCCCCTCGGGCTGCGACGAGCCCGAGACGGTCGAGCGCGACCTGGGCGCGCTCGTCGCCGAGGAGCTGTCGTGGCTCCCCCCGGCCGCCGTCGCGCTCGTGCCCCTGTTCTGGGTCGTGCAGGCGGGCGTCCTCCACGCAGCGAGCGCGCTCGCCGACGGGTCGGGGCCGTTCGTCGACACGCTCGTCGTCGTCGCCTGGGGGATGGTCCCCGGCCTCGCGCGGATACTCGGCGTCGGCGCGCTGCTGGTGTACCGCCTGCGGACGACGCCCCTGTCCGGCGACCCCGAGAGCGCGCTCGCGACGCTGGAGGCGGCGGTCGCGGGGGTCGAGGCGGTCGCCCTGCTTGCGGCGCTCGTCGTCGGGCTGTGGGGCGGCGCGATCCGGACGTACGGGCTGGCGGAGGCGCGCGACCACACGCTCGGGGACGCCGCGGGCATCGTCGCCGTGCTCACCCTCGTCGGGCTGGTGTTCGAACTGTCGTGAGCCGACGACCGACCGGTTCCCGGCGGCCCCGCGCGGCCGCCGCGTTCGAGGGGAGTCCCGACCCCGGAGGCGACCGCGTCCGTTATCCGTCCTGTAAATCGGGACGCCGAGTTTAAGAAGGGGACTTCGAAACCGGGAGAGGAGACATGAGCGAGCGAGGGGGAATCTCCGTCCTGCACGTCGACGACGACCCCGCCTTCGCCGAGTTGGCCGCGGAGTTCCTCGAACGGGACGACCCCCGCATCGCCGTCGAGACCGCGACGGACGCCGACGGGGGGCTCGACCTGCTGGCCGACGGCGACGTCGACTGCGTCGTCTCCGACTACGACATGCCGGGACGGGACGGCATCGAGTTCCTCGAGGCCGTCAGCGAGGAGTATCCCGACCTCCCGTTCGTCCTGTTCACGGGCAAGGGAAGCGAGGAGGTCGCCAGCGAGGCTATCTCCGCCGGCGCGACCGACTACCTCCGGAAGACGTCCGGGACCAGCCAGTACACGGTCCTCGCGAACCGACTCACGAACGCCGTCGAACAGTACCGAACCCGCCTCGAACGACGGCGTCGCCGCGAACGGCGGAACCGACAGGGGGACGCCCTGCTCGAACTGACGACGGACGACGCCGTGACCGGCGGGGACTTCGAGGCGGCGCTCGAACGGATCGCCGAGACCGCGGCCGCGGTCCTCGAGGTCCCCCGCGTCAACGTCTGGCTGTTCGACGACGGGCGCGACACGCTCCGGTGCGTGGAGCACTTCGATCGGTCGTCCGGCACCCACGGGAGCGGGATGACCCTCGACGCGGAGGAGTACCCCGCGTACCTCGACGCGCTCGAGTCCAACCGGTCGATCGTCGCCGCGGACGCCGTCGAGGACCCGCGGACGGCCGAACTCGGGGACTACCTCGTCGAACACGACGTGGGCGCGCTGCTCGACGCGACGGTCCGGTCGGGGGGCGAGGTCCTCGGGGTGGTCTGTCACGAACACGTCGGCGGCCCCCGCGAGTGGACCGACGACGAGACCGAGTTCGCCAGCGACGTCGCCGAACTCGTCCACAGGGCGTACCGGAACCGCGAGCGCGTCGAGCGCAGGGCCGAACTCGAGACGACGCGGGCGCGGTTCCGCGCGCTGACGGAGAACACGACCCACGCGGTCGTGACCATCGACGACGACAGCACGGTCCGGTACGCCAACGACGCCGTCGAGGACGTCCTAGGGTACGGCCCCGAGGAGCTCGTCGGCGGGTCGCTGGAGACGATCCTCCCCGAGCGGTTCCGCGAGCCGCACCGCGAGGCGATCGCCCGGTACCTCCGGGAGGGCGACAAGCGACTCGACTGGGACTGGATCGAGCTTCCGGGGCTCCACCGGGACGGCCACGAGGTCCCGCTCGGGATCTCCTTCGGCGAGGCGACCGTCGACGGCGAGCCGCGGTTCACCGCCCTCGTCCGCGACCTCACCGAGCGCGAGGAGCGCGAACGGTAGCTCGAACGCCGAGGGCGGCGGCGCCGGTCCGCAGGGCGGCGCCGGTCGGCAGCGAAGCTCCGTGCGGGGCCGACGTGCCGCCCGGGACGCCGACCGACGGGTCCGGCGACGGCCACCGGGACCGACCCCGATGAGGGAAGCTTTAGGCCGCGGGCGGCCGCGCCTCCGGTAATGATACTCTCGGACACCGACATCCTCGCGCGGCTCCGGGACGGCGACCTCGTCGTCGACCCGCTCGACGACGTGGACACGCAGGTCCAGCCGGCCAGCGTCGACCTCCGGCTCGGGTCGGAGTTCCTCGAGTTCCGCCGGACGAACATTCCCTGCATCCACCCGAACGACGCCCGCGAGGTCGACGAGTACGTCGAGGAGACGCACGTGCCCGAGGGCGAGGACTTCATCCTCCACCCCGGCGACTTCGTGCTCGGGACGACGAAGGAGCGCGTGGAGGTCCCGGCGGACCTGCTCGCGACGGTCCAGGGCCGCTCCTCGTTGGGTCGGCTCGCAGTCGTCATCCACGCGACCGCCGGGATCGTGGACCCCGGGTACGACGGCCAGATAACCCTCGAACTGTCGAACCTCGGCGCCGCGCCGGTGGCGCTCTCGCCGGGGATGCGCGTCTCCCAGCTCATCTTCACGGAGCTGAAGACGCCCGCCGACCGCCCGTACGGCGCCGAGCGCGGCTCGAAGTACCAGGGCCAGTCCGGGCCGCAGGCGTCCCGCATCGGCGACGACCCCGAGTTCGCGGCGGGCGGGGGGGACGGAACGCTCGGCGGCGCCGGCGACGCTGACACACCGGGCGGCGGCGGTGCCGGGGGTGGGGAGCCGTGAAGTTCGTCGAGGAGGTCGTCGTCGAGGAGTTCCTCCCCACGGTGCGCTCGATGCTCGCCGAGGAGCTCCGCGACCGCGACCTCACCCAGCGCGAGGTGGCCGACGCGCTCGGCATCAGCCAGTCGGCCGTGTCGAAGTACGCCCACGGCGAGGTGGCGACGAACGACCGCGTCGCCGCCGACTCCCGGGTGCGCGAGACGGTCGAGCGCGTCGCCGAGGGGCTCGCCGCCGGCGACGTGAGCCGGGTCGCCGCGCTGGTCGAGCTGGAGGTGCTGATCCGCCGGCTGGAGGCGGGCGACCTGCTCGCGGAGCTCCACGAGACGGCGATGCCCGAGCTCGCGGACGCGGAGTACGACTTCGCGGTCCACGACCCCGACAGCGGCCTGCGCGACCGCGAGCGGACGCTGTCGTCGCTGCGGCGCGGCCTGCGCACGCTCACCTCGGCGTCGGGGTTCGCCGGGCTCATCCCGAACGTCGGCTCGAACCTCGTCGAGTGCGTCCCCGACGCCGTCGACATCGACGACGTGGCGGCGGTCCCCGGCCGCATCTTCGACGTGAAGGGGCGGGCGACCGTCCCGAGCGACCCGGAGTTCGGCGTCAGCGAGCACGTCGCCGGCGTGCTGCTGTCCGCGCGCGACGCCGGCGTCGACGCCCGCGCGGCGGTGAACGTCCGGTACGACCCGGACCTGGTGGCGGCGCTCGTCGACGCCGGACACCCGGCCGTGGAGTTCCAGCCGCGCGAGGGCGACGAGACCGACGCCGGCGCCCCCGACGACCCGGTCCGCGCGGCGCTGGAGGAAGCCGACGACGGCGAGGGTGTCGGCGACGGGGACGGGGATGTCGGCCCCGACGGGACAGTCGCCGTCTACCAGACCGGCGGTGTCGGGATCGAGCCGGTGCTGTACGTGATCGGCCCGGACGCGCCGACGGTGGCGCGGGTCGTCCGGGACCTGCTGTAGCCGTGGCTCCCCTCCCGGACCCGCCGACCCCGACGGCCTCGATGTCCGCGCCCGAGTTCTACACCCGCGTCGCCCGCCTGTACGACGCGCTCGCCAGGCGCGGGCCGTTCGTCGGGGGGCTCCGGGAGGCGCTCGCGGACGCGCTCGATCCGGGGCCGGGGGCGACGGTCGTCGAGTTCGGCTGCGGCACGGGCGCGAACCGACCGTACGTCGAGGCGGCCGTCGGCGACGGCGGGACGTACGTCGGCGTCGACTTCGCCCCCGGCGTCCTCCGGGTCGCCCGCGAGCGGGGGCGCGCCCGCGACGACGACCCCGGCGCGTTCGTCCGCGGCGACGCGACCCGGCCGCCGCTGCGGGACGACCGGATCGACGCCTGCTTCGGGGCGTTCGTGACGGGAATGCTCCCCGACCCGGCGGCGGCGGTCCGGACCTGGGCCGACCTCGTCGGCCCGGGCGGGCGGGTCGCGCTGCTGGATCTCGCGCGGACGACGCGGTCGTGGTGGCGCGCGCTGAACCCCGCCTTCCGGCTGTTCGTCCGCGCGGGGTCGCCGCCGGGGACGGCGCGGTCGCTGGAGCGGTCGCCGGCGGCCGTCCAGGACGGGCGCGTCGCGGCGGCCCACCGCGCGCTGCGGGACGTCTGCGCGGACGCGACGTACCGGACGCTCCTCGGGGGGTTCGCGCGCGTCTCGGCGGGGACCGTGGAGTAGCGCGGGTCGCGGGGAGCGGGAGACCCGACGGCGGGAACGCGACGCCGCGGCCGCGCCGGGACGACGCTATCCGCGGGTGGCGCGCGCCTCGCGCACCTCCGCGCCGTCGCGCACGAGGTCCTCACACCGCGGGCACACCCGCGGCCCGGCCGCGTCGTCCGGCGCGAACACCCGCGCGTACTGTTCGGTCACGATCGACTCGCAGTTCTGGCACCTCCGTCCCATGGGTACGCCTCCCGTCCGATCGGATATAATTTTGTGGGCCGGTTCCGGAAACTATAGTCCCGGGATCGCTCGTGCGCGGCCCCGCCGAACCGGCGCACGCCTTTACCCGCTGCCGACCGAAGGGATCGGTACATGAGCGACGCGACCAACATGCTCGTCGACGGCGAGTGGCGCGTCGGCGTCCGCCGCGACACCGGCGACTCCGGCGAGTTCGAGCGAAGCGAGACGAGCTTCCGCGACTGGATCGACGGCTCGGTCCCCGAGCCCGGGGCCGACCCGGTCGAGAACCCCCGGTTCCCCGCCGAGCCGGACCGCTACCACGTGTACATCTGCCGGGCGTGCCCGTGGGCCCACCGCGTCGCGCTGACGCGCTCGCTGAAGGGGCTGGAGGACGTCATCTCGCTGTCGCTGACGCAGCCCGAACGGTACGACGAGGGGTGGGAGTTCTCCGAGGAGCAGCCCGACCCGCTGTACGGGGCGGACTACCTGCGGGAGATCTACCAGCGCGCGGACGACGAGTACACCGGGCGCGTGACGGTGCCCGTGCTGTGGGACAAAGAGCGCGAGACCATCGTCAACAACGAGAGCGAGGAGATCATGCGGATGCTCGACACCGCCTTCGACGACCTCGGCAACGGGGTCGACCTGTGGCCCGAGGGGTACCGCGAGGAGGTGGACGAGCGCATCGCCGACATCTACCCGCGCATCAACAACGGGGTCTACCGCGCGGGCTTCGCGAGCACGCAGGAGGCGTACGACGAGGCGGTGAACGAGCTGTTCGACGCGCTCGACGAGTACGACGACCTGCTCGCCGACCGGCGGTACCTCGCGGGCGACCGCCTCACCGAGGCGGACGTGGCGATGTTCGCCACCCTGGTGCGGTTCGACCACGTGTACCATACCCACTTCCGGTGCAACCGCCGCGGGATCCACGAGTACGACCACCTCTGGGAGTACACGAAGGACGTGTACCAGACGCCCGGCGTCGAGCAGACCGTGAACATGGACCACATCACCCGCCACTACTACGGCTCCCACGAGAGCCTCAACCCCAAGCGGCTCGTGCCGACGGGGCCGGACATCGACTTCACGGAGCCGCACGACCGCGACCGGCTCCCGGGCGGCCCGCCCGCCGAGCTGGCGCCGGACGCGACGGCGGACTGAGCGGGGGGTCGGAAACCGCCGGGAACCCCCTCACGGCCCGAGGCGCCGCCGCCGATCCGCCGTCCGGTCGCGCTCCCCCGGGTCCCGGTCTCCGGTCCCGGGCCCGTTCCCCCGACCCCGAAGCCTCGCGTTCTGCAGCCACACGTAGCTTCAACACGCCCGGTACCCACCCACCGGTATGCCCGAGCCCACCGCCCGCGTCAGGAACTGCGACCGCTCCCGGATCCGCGTGATGTTCGACCTCGCGCAGGAACTCGAACGCGAGGGCCGCGACCTCGTCCGCCTGGAGGTGGGCGAGCCGGACTTCGACACCCCAGAGCACGTCGTCGACGCCGCCGCGGCGGCCGCCCGCGGGGGCCACACCCACTACACCTCGAACGCCGGCCTCCCCGAACTCCGGGAGGCGATCTCCGACACGCTCGTCCGCGAGTACGACGTGGAGCACGCCGCCGACGAGATCCTCACGACCACCGGGGGAATGGAGGCGCTCCACCTCGCCGTGCTCGCGACCGCCGAGCCCGGCGGCGAGGTCCTGCTCCCCTCGCCCTCGTGGCCGAACTACTGGACGCAGGCGCGCCTCGCCGACGCCGTCCCCGTCGAGGTGCCGATGCCGGCGCCGGACTACGACCTGGACGCCGACACCGTGATCGCGGAGATGAGCGACGAGACCTCGGTCGTGATGCTGTGTTCCCCCTCGAACCCGACCGGCCGCGTCGCCGACCCCGACGAGGTCCGGGCGGTGGTCGACGCCGCCTCCGACCACGGCGCCTACGTGATCGCCGACGAGGTGTACGCGAAGCTCACCTACGACCGCGACCCCACGGGCGTCGCGGCGCTGACGGGCCACCCGGACCACGTGCTCACGGTCGGCTCCTGCTCGAAGACGTACGCGATGACGGGCTGGCGCGTCGGCTGGCTCGCCGGCGACCCGACGGTCGTCGACGAGGCGACGAAGGTCAGGGAGTCCACGACCGCCTGCACCGGGAGCGTCGCCCAGCACGCCGCGATCGCGGCGCTCACCGGGCCGCAGGAGCCCGTCGAGGCGATGTACGACGCCTTCCGCGAGCGCCGCGACTACGTCGCCGACCGGCTCTCGGACATGGACGGCGTAACCGCGCCCGAACCGGAGGGCGCCTTCTACGCGTTCCTGAACCCCGACACCGACGAGGCGAGCCTCCCGCTGGCGAGGCGACTGTGCGAGGAGGCGGGCGTCGTGCTCGCGCCCGGCGACGGCTTCGGCGCTGCCGGCCGCGGGCAGTTGCGGCTCTCGTTCGCCAACTCGATGGAGCGCCTGGAGGAGGGGCTGGACCGGCTGGAGGAGGCGCTGTAAGCGTCGATTCAGTCGGGGCGGAACGGGTTCGTGTCGGAGTCCAGTCGATACACGTCGTCGATCCCGTCGAAGTCGTCGTCGAAGGCGTACAGGTAGCCGAGCCCAGCGGTCCGCATGTACGCGACGATCGCGGCGTCGACGAACGAGAGCCGCCGGTGTCGACGGAACGCGGACTTCGCCGAGGCGTGGACGGATCCCGTGACGGACTCGATATGGACGTTCGCGTTCTCCTCGACCCGGTCGAGGAAATCGACCGCCGCGTCGTGCCCGGCGTGGGTCGTGAGTCCGTTGAGCGTCTCCGCGAGAACGTATTCGAGCACGACTCCCTGGGGGAGAGAACCGGAGTCGATCCCTCGGACGATGCCGAGCCCCTCCTCGTGGGCGGCGTCTCGGCGGTAGGCTGCCGCGAAGAGGACCGACGTGTCGACGAGCGCGCGCGGCACTACTCGACTCCCCAGTCGTCGTGATCCGTCGCCGCGTCGGTGTCCGCCGCGCCGTCGTAGCCGTCGAACTCGGCGAACGTCCCCTCGCGCTGCTGGACGACCTCGACACGAAGCGTCCCGTCGTCGCGGATCTCCCAGCGAAGGTGATCGCCGTCGTCGATGTCCAACTCGCGTCGGATCCGTGCCGGGATGTTCGCCTGATTCCCCGACACGGTACTCTCGGCGTCGGCGGCGGTATCGCTCATACGCGACGGTACGGCCGGTTCGGATAAAAATATAGTGTGAAATCACACTAGCCGGTCGATCCGCTCACAGCACCCCGTCCGCCCGGCTATCGCATCAGCTCCCCGCCGTTCACGTTCAGCGTCTCGCCGGTGACGAACCGCGCGTCCCGGAGGTACGCGACCGCCTCCGCGATGTCCTCCGGCCGGCCGTAGTACCCCATCGGGATCCCCGCCAGTTCCTCCTCCCTCTCCTCGGGAGACCGGTCGGCGGTCATGTCCGTCTCGACGTGCCCCGGCGCGACCGCGTTCACCCGGATGTCCGGCGCGAAGTCGCGCGCGTGGCTCTTCGTCACCGACAGCAGCGCCCCCTTCGAGCCGGCGTAGTGCACCTCGATCGGCGCGCCGGTGTACGCGAGGATCGAGGAGACGTTCGTCACCGAGGGCGTGGGATCGGCGTCGCTCGCGCGGAGGTGCGGGAGCGCGGCCTTGGTCACGTTGAACGCCGAGTTCACGTTCACGTCCATCACGCGGTCGAAATCCCCCGGGTCGAGGTCCTCGGTGTAGACGTGCTGGTCGATGCCGGCGTTGTTGACGACGTGGTCGAGCCTGCCGAACTCCTCGACCCCGGCGTCGACGAGGCGCGCGGCGTCGTCGGGGTCGGACACGTCGGCCTGTACCACCGTCGCCCCCCGTCCGTGGTCGCGGACGGCCGCGGCGGTCTCGGCGGCGGCGTCCTCGGAGGTGCGGTAGTTGACGACGACGTCGAAACCGTCGGCGGCGAAGCGCTCCGCGACCGCGGCGCCGATGCCGCGGGAGGAGCCGGTGACGAGCGCGACTGGCATACCGGGGGCGACGGCCGAGCGGGACTTGGGCGTTGCCGTCGCGGGCGACGCGCCCGCGGACCTATTTCGGTCGAGCGCGTACGGCCCTCCGTGTCGAAGCGCCCCGTGCGGGACTCCCTCACTCGGGTCCGCGCCGCCGCCGGCCGCGCCCTCCGCCGCGTCGAGCCGCCGGCCCGCGTCGTGGACTGGGCCATCGCGGTCGCCGTGGCCGTCGAGGTCGCCTCCGGGCTCTACTCGTTCACGCGCGGGACCCCGAGCGGCGCGTGGGTGTTCTGGCTCCACTCGACGGTCGGCCTGACGCTCGTGGCGCTCGTGGGGTTCAAACTGTACCGGGTCCGCCGGCGCGTCGCGTCGACGGCGACGTGGGACCGCTTCACCCCGCTGTCGGTGCTCCAGGCGGCCGTCACGCTCGCGGCCCTCGGGACGGGCCTGTTCTGGGTGCTCGGGGGCAACGTCCCGGTCCTCGCGTGGACCACCCTGAACCTCCACGTCGGCCTCGGCCTGCTGCTCGTTCCGCTGGTGCTGTGGCACCTCCGCGGGCGGTACCACTCCCCGCGCGACGTCGACCTCGACCGGCGGGCCGCCCTCCGCACGGGGGCGCTCCTGGTCGCGGGCACCGTCGCGTGGCGCGCGACCGAGGCGGCCGACCGCGCGCTCGGCGGGGCGAGCCGGCGGTTCACCGGGTCGAAGCCGACGGGCGACCTGTACGACACCGAGACGGAGGGCGGCGGCTTCCCCGTCACCTCGTGGGTCGCCGACGACCCCGACCCGGTCGACCGGGGCGAGTGGACGCTCTCCGTGCACGGGCTGGTCGAGGCGGAACTGGACCTCCCGTACGACGACCTCGCCGGCGACGGCCCCGAGCGCCAGGTCGAGGCGACGCTCGACTGCACCTCTGGGTGGTACACGGTACAGGAGTGGGGCGGCGTCCGCGTCGGCGACCTGCTCGACTCGGCCGGCGCGAGCGACGACGCCCGGTACGTCCGCTTCACCTCGGTCACGGGCTACCGGTGGTCGCTCCCGGTCGCGGAGGCGCGCGACGCCCTGCTGGCGACGCACGTCCGCGGCGACCCCCTCTCGCACGGCCACGGCGCCCCCGCGCGGCTGGTGGCGCCGGGACGGCGGGGGTTCCAGTGGGTGAAGTGGGTCGAGTCGGTCGAGGTACGCGAGCGGGGCGACCCGATGCAGTGGCTGGTGACGCTGATCTCCGGGTTCGGGTGATCAGTCTCCGTCGGTCCCGCCGCCGGCCGCGGCGTCGGTCTCCGGCGGACTGACCACGTGGACGGGCCCCTCCGCCGCCAGCGCGTCCGCGACCCCTCCGGGAAAGAACGGCGCGTCGGCCGCCCGCAGCGCGTCCAATGTCCGCCAGTACGCCTCGTACTCGAACCGGTCGTCACCCTCGCCGTCGACGCCGCGGAAGCGGTCGCGGTCGTACAGCGAGTCGTCCGCGAACGTCGCCTCGCGCACGACCGCGAACTCGTGGTGGGACCCGCCCTCGTACTCGAACAGGTTCTCGACGGTGCAGACGACGGGACCGGCGTCGACGGCGGCGCCGAGTTCCTCGCGGAACTCGCGTTCGAGCGCCGCGTCGCTGGGTTCGCCGGGTTCGATCCCCCCGCCGATGAAGCGGTGGAAGTGCGTGTCGTCGGTGCCGGGGAGCCGCTGGACGAGATACGCGCCGGTGTCGGGGCGACGGAGGGCGCCGAGGGCGACGCCGCGGATGTCGGGCATGGGTCCGGCCGGTTTCGTGGCTGCGAAGTATCGGTTCCGGTTCGAGAGCGGGTCGCGCGATACGCCGCGGGACTCCCGAACCGACGCTTCCGGGTCCGACCGACGTCCGCCGACGGGGACGTGACCGATCCGGCGGCCCGCGGACCGTCGCCCCTCGCCCGGATCAGAGCCGCGACCTGAGGTCGGAGACGACGGCCTCGGTCCCCGCCGACCCCCCCAGATCGGGCGTCCGGGGCGCCGATCCGTCGGCCAACTGGTCGGCGACGCCGTCCCAGAGCGCGTCCGCGACGTCCCCCTCCCCCAGGTCGTCGAACAGGAGCGACCACGACAGGACGGTCGCGAGCGGGTTCGCGACGCCGTCGCCGACGATGTCCGGGGCGCTCCCGTGCACCGGCTCGAACATCGACGGGTACTCCGGGCCCGGGTGAACGTTCCCGGACGGGGCCAGTCCCATGCTCCCGGTGATCTGGGCGCCGATGTCCGTGAGGACGTCGCCGAAGAGGTTCGATGCGACCACCACGTCGAACTCGTGGGGGCGGCGGATCAGGTCCATCGCCGCCGCGTCCACGAGCAGCCGTTCGACCTCGACCGACGGGAACTCCGCGGCCACCTCCTCGACGATGTCGTCCCAGAACACCATGCTGTGGGCCTGCGCGTTCGACTTCGTGACGCTGGTCAGGTGCCCCTCCCGTTCGGTCGCGGCCTCGAACGCCGCGCGGATGATCCGCTCGGTCCCGCGGCGGGTGAACAGCGCCGACTGGACCGCCGTCTCGTGGTCGAAGCCCCGGTGCTCCCTCCCGCCGATGTCGGCGTACTCGCCCTCGGTGTTCTCCCGGTACACCACGAAGTCGACGTCGCCGCCGCCGTAGCCGCGGAGCGGGCTCTCGATGCCGTCGAAGAGCACGTTCGGCCGCTCGCAGACGTACTGGTCGAGCCCCTTCCGGATCGGCAACAGGAGCCCGTGGAGCGTCACGTGGTCCGGGACCTCCGGGTGGCCGACGGCGCCGAGGAAGATCGCGTCGAACTCGGCGAGCCGGTCGAGCCCGTCGTCGGGCATCATCTCCCCGTGATCGAGGTAGTACTCGGTTCCCCACTCGAACCGCGTCGTCTCGAACGCCGCCCCCCGTTCCTCGGCCGCGTCCGCGACGAACGGGAGCGTCGCGTCCACGACCTCCGGCCCGATCCCGTCGCCCGGGATGACGGCGATCTCGTAGGCGTTCACAGCCGACGGACTCGGGAGGCACCCATTTGAACGTTGGTACCACGGAGCGTCGGTCGGATCCGGGACGGGCCGCGAGCGACTGTGCCGCCGGGCGGTCCGGTCACTCGACGGGGTCGCGGTGGTAGAACCTGCCGTCGGCGAGCAGCCGGGCGGTTCGACCGACGCGGACGCGCTCGACCGTCGGCTCGCCCGCGCGCGTCCCCGTCTCGACGCCGATCGTGATCGTCCCCTTCGGGTGGCCGATGGTCACGTCCGAGCCGGCGGCCCCTCCCGTGTCTCCGGTCCCGCTCGCGAACTCGGCCGGGATCGTCCCGTCGAGCCGGGTCGCCGCGGCGAGACACATCGCGCCGGTCGTCGCGTACGAGTGGTGGGGGGTCCCCGTCGTCACGATGCGGGCCGTGACGTCGACGTCGTCGGCGTCGACGCGGTCGCCGGAGACGGTATCGAACGACCGCGGCTCGGAGACGAGCGCGATCTGCGGGACCGCCGGCCGCTCGTCGACGGCGTCGCGTCGGTCGTCGACGAGGCCCAGCCGCTCGCACGCGGCGCCCCGTATCAGTTCGAGCCGGTCCAGCAGGTCCGGGTCGTCAAGCTCGTCGGGGAGCTCCGTGCCGCCGAGGCCGAGATCGCGTGCCCTGAGGAACACGTTGGGGTTCGCGGCGTCGACGATCGAGACGTCGTAGTCGTCGCCGTCGACCGTCAGCGTCTCGCGGCGCGCGCCGGTCGGGACCAGCCGGCCGGTGACGGAGCCGCCCGGGTCGCGGAAGTACGAGTCGATCCGGGCGCCCGTTCCCGGGACCCCGTCGACGCGGTACTCGCCGCGGACCGCCGGCTCCCCGTCGGCGACGGGGACGACCTGGTCGACGTACGTGTCCGTGTTCGTGTTGTGGAGGACCAGCTCCGTCTCGGGCCCCTCGGCGTCGACGAGGCCCGACAGCAACGCGAAGACGCCGACGCCGCTCGTCAGGTTCCCGCAGTTGCCCGACCAGTCGACGGTCGCGTTCTCGATCCCGACCTGCCCGAACGTGTACGCGACGTCGGCGTCCGGCCGGTCGGACTCGTCGACGATCATCGCCTTGCTCGTGTGGGAGTTCCCCCCGCCGATGCCGTCGATCTGGAGCGGGTCGGGCGTGCCGAACAGGTCGATGAGAACCTCGTCCCGCCGCTCGCCGGCCGGCGGCAACCGGTCGGGCGTCACGTACAGTCCCCTGCTCGTTCCGCCGCGGATCAGGGTCCCCCGAACGTATCCTTGAAGCGACTGGTCCACCATGCCGTCGGGCTCGTGTCCCTCCGGGGTAGGTGTTGTGTCGGAGCGGGGTCTCACATCCCGCGGGACCCCTCCCCGGGTCCCCGCCCCGGTCGCGCCCGTCCCGCGAGCGACCCGACGTCGCTCGTGAACCGAGCCGATCCGGCGGGTGTCAGCCGTCGTCGGTCGCGAACCGCTCTTCGAGGTCGTCGACCGCCGGCTTCCCGATCAGGTCCGTGTAGTAGTCCCAGTCGACGACGGCGTCCGGCGCCTCGTGCTCCTCGGACGTCTCGACCGCCGTCGCGAGTTCCTCCAGCCCGCGTTTCATCCCCGCGGTCGCGGCGGCGGTGATGAGCCGCGGGTAGATGACGACGTCGACCCCCATCTCCTCGAGGCGCGGGGCCGGGATCAGCGGCGTCGTCGGGCGGCTCCGGACGCCGAACCCCATGTTGACGGAGAGCGGCGCCTCGACCTCGGCCGCGACGCGACGGATGTCCTCCGCCGAGCGCAGCGCGTCCGCGAAGACGACGTCGGCGCCGGCGTCGGCGAACGCGTTCAGCCGTCGGATCGCCTCGTCGAGCCCGAGCGGCTCGGTCGCGTCGGTCCGCGCCTTCAGGAGTAGCTCCGGCGCGTGCTCGTCGCGCGCGTCCGCCGCCGCCTCGATCTTCGCCACGGCCTCCTCGAACGGGACGACGGACTTGCCCGCCATGTGGCCGCACCGCTTCGGCCACTCCTGGTCCTCGATCATGACGGCCGCAGCGCCCGCGTCCGCCAGCCTCCGGACCGTGCGATGGACGGAGACCGCGTTGCCGTAGCCGGTGTCGGCGTCGACCCAGATCGGAACGTCGACCGCGTCGGTGATCTCGCGCGACTGGTCGGCGACGTCCGGCAGCGTGAGGAAGCCGACGTCGGGCTGTGCGAGCCGGCTGTTGGAGACGCCGGCGCCGGAGAGGAACCCGCTCTCGAACCCCTGTCGCTCGACGAGCCGCGCGCTGATGCCGTCGTAGACCCCCGGGACGACCGTGATCTCCGGCTCGGCGACCGACTCCGCCAACCGCTGACGTCCGTACATACGGGTCGTCGATGGCCCGATCGTAAAGTACCGATCGGACGAGCGATCGGGGGCCGCGTCCCGGGGGGCGATCGAGTGCCGCGTCACGAGGGGTCGAACAGCCAGAGGAGCACGGAGAGGACGGTCGCGACGAGCAACGCCGCGACGAGGACCCCGAAGGCCGGTCGGAGCCCGGCCGTCTCCGAGAGCACGCCGACGAGGGCGGGGGAGGACGCCCCGGCGACCATCTGTATCGTCCGCACCGCGCCGAGGCTCCCGCCGGCGACCGACGCGGGGATGACCGACATCAGGTACGCGCCACGAACCGGGCGGTAGCCGTGTGCGCCGATCCCGAGACAGACGACGGCCCCGCCCAGCACGAGGGGGCCGGCGACGCCGGACAGGAGGAGTATCGCCCCCAGCCCCGCCGTCGCCAGCCCGACCGTGAGCGCGACGAGGGGGAGCTCCCCCGTCCGGTCGCTGATCTCCCCGGTGAGCAACTGGACGAGGCTCACCGCGAACAGCGCGCTGAACAGCAGGCTCGCCGTGGTCGACCCGAGCCCGGCCTCCCGCGTGAAGTACAGCGGGAGGAACGCGAGCGTGGCGTTGTAGGCGAACGAGAACAGCGTCGTGACGAGGACGAACGTGGAGAACCGCCACTCGCGGAACAGCGCGCCGTACTCGCGGATCGGGACGGCCGTCCCGTCGTCGGCGCCGTCCGTGCCGGCGTCGGTCGCGCCCGTCCCCTCGTCCGGAAGCCGCCGGGGGACGCGGGCGACGAAGGCGACGGTGACGGCGATCCCGACGGCCCCGGCGACGAGGAACGTCGTCCGCCAGCCGGCGCCGACCAGCCCGGGCGCGGCCGCGAAGAGGACCACCGCGGCGGGCGCCGCCGCGCCGCCGAACGTCCCGAAGGTGTCGAACACGCCGAGCGCGCGCCCGGTCCGCTCCGGGTACGTCCGCGAGAGCACCCGGATGCCGACGGTCTTGACCGGTCCGGTGCCGGCGCCGATCGTCAGCATGGCGCCGACGAGGACGGCCAGCGGGCTGTCGACGGCCAGCGCGAGCGCCCCGACTGCCGCGAGCCCCGTCCCCGCGCCGATGACGCCCACGGAGCTGAACCTGTCCGCGAGGAGTCCCGACGGGAACTGTACGACCGCGTAGACCAGGAGGAGCCCGCTGAACGCCGTCCCCAGGACCGCCGCCGAGACGTCGTACACGCCCGCGAGCCGCTCGAACAGCGGCGGGAACGCGAAGCGGACGAACTTGGCCAGGAACCACAGCGCGGAGGTGAGCACGATCGCGTCGAAGCGGCCGACCCGGCCGAGCAGCGACCGGCGTTCGTCCCTCACCACGGGCGCTCTCGGCAGTCGAGTCCGCCGGTCGTCGTGGCTCCCCGTCGGCGCCGCGGGAAGCGAGGACCGTTCGACCGGGCGCCCGAGCGCGGACGAAACGCGGGACGCGAGGGAGCGAACGAGGTGAGCGACCGAGCGTCCCGCCCGGAGGGCCGTCGTCCCGTCATGTCGGTTCCCAGTGCGATCCGAGGGTTCTTAACTTGCTGTATGATATCCCGTAGCAGGATGGATCGACGTGGACGCGGCGTTCCGTCTCCGGTGAGCGAGTATCCCGCTCGTACTGCGGCGAGCGACGACATCCCCCGCACGGGCGCGACCGCCGCTCGACGGTCGCCCGCCGGCGTACGGGGATGACGCTTCTCGACGTCGACGACCTCGCGGTTCGGTACGACACCCGGGAGGGGCCGCTCCACAGCGTGAACGGCGTCTCGTTCGGCATCGACGACGGCGTCAACTACGCGCTGTCGGGCGAGTCGGCCTCCGGGAAGTCGACGACCGCGAAGGCGATCCTCGGCCTGCTTCCGGACCACGCGGAGGTGGTGTCGGGCGAGATCGAGTTCGAGGGACGCGACCTGCGCTCGCTGACGCCGTCGGAGCGACAGGACCTGCTCTGGGAGGAGATCGCGTTCATCCCGCAGACGGCCATCGACGCCCTCGACCCGGTGATGACGGTCGGGGCACAGATCAGGCAGGCGATCCAGACCCACCGGGAACTCTCCGAGCGCAACGCCCGTCGGCGCGCCCGCGAGCTGTTCGAGATGGTCGGGCTCGACCCCGCGCGGACGGGCGACTACCCGCACCAGTTCTCGGGCGGGATGCGCCAGCGCGTCGTCATCGCGATGGCGCTCGCGCTGGATCCGAAGCTGATCATCGCCGACGAGCCGACGACGGGGCTGGACGTGATCGTCCAGGACAAGATCATCGACAACATCCTCCAGATCCAGGAGGAGACCGACAGCTCGCTGCTGCTCATCACCCACGACCTGAGCGTCATCGCCGAGACCTGCGACGAGATGTCGGTGATGTACGGCGGGGAGGTGATGGAGCAGGGGCGCGTCGAGAACCTCCTGCTCAACCCCACGAACCCGTACACGATGGGGCTGAAGAACGCGTTCGCGGCGCTCGACGACGACGACGGGGATCTGGTCTCGGTCCCGGGGGAACCGCCGAGCCTCGACTCGGAACCGACGGCCTGCGTCTTCGAGCCGCGGTGCCCGTTCGCGACCGAGGACTGCGCGACGACCGAGCCGGAGCTGGAGGCGCTCCCCTATCGAAACCAGCGGGTCGCGTGTCACAACGCGGACCGGGCGGCGCGGATCCGCCGCGACGCCGAGGACGCCTCCACGTGGGGCGGGAGCACGGACGGGTCGCGGTCCGACGACGGCGAGGTGCTGCTGGAGGTCGAGGACCTCTGCAGGTGGTACGAGCGCTCGGAGTCGCTGCTGGGCCGCCTCCCCATCGGCGGCGTCTCGCCGACCGTGACCGGGATTTCGAACAGCCTCCGCCAGTGGTACGAACAGCGCGGCGAGATTCTCAACGAGGTGCTCAGCGACGACGGGTCGCACGTCCGCGCCGTCGACGGCGTCTCGCTGTCCGTCGCACGCGGGGAGATCGTCGGCGTCGTCGGCGAGTCCGGCTGCGGGAAGACGACGCTGGGGCAGACGCTCGCGCTCCTGGAGGACCCGACCGAGGGCGGGTTCAGGTTCGATGGCCGCTCGCACGAGTACTATCAGGACGGCAACCTCCAGTCGTTCCGGCAGAAGCTGCAGATCGTCTTCCAGAACCCCTACGACTCGCTGAACCCGCGGCTGACGGTCGAGCAGTTGGTCAAGGAGCCGCTGACGATCCACGGATACCGGACCGACGAGAGAGCCGAGGCCGTCCGGGAGACGCTCGAACAGGTCGGGATGGCGCCCGCCGAGCACTACCTGGAGAAGTACCCGAACGAGCTGTCGGGCGGCCAGCGCCAGCGCGTCGCCATCGCCCGCGCGCTCGTCATCGACCCCGACTTCCTCATCTGCGACGAGCCGGCGTCGATGCTCGACGTCTCGCTCCAGGCGGAGGTGCTCAACCTGCTCCGCTCGCTGGCGAACACCCGGGGGATCGGCGTGCTGTACATCTCCCACGACCTCGCGAGCCTCACGCGGATCGCCGACCGGCTGTCGATCATGTACCTCGGGCGGTTCGTCGAGCGGGGGCGGACCGAGCGCGTCGTGAGCGACCCGAAACACCCCTACACCGAGGCGCTGCTCTCGGCCGTCCCAGAGACGGACCCGCGCGGGAGCCGCGAGCGCGTCATGCTCGACGGGAAGCCGGCCGACCCGGAGGGAGCGCTCCCGGGGTGCCGGTTCGCCCCCCGCTGTCCGAAGGCGACCGACGCGTGTCTGGAGGAGGAGCCCGAACTCGACGCGTGGACGGAACCGGACCACTCGGCGGCGTGTCTCCACCCGGCGGAACGCCCGGAACCCGACGAGCCCGTGCGGGTCGGCGAATCGGCCGACGACTGACCGCGCGAACGACCGCCGCTCGGGCCGCCCACCGGTCTTTTCCGCCGACGGTGCGAGTCCCCGACATGGTCCAGCGCTCACTGCTGTACACGCCCGGGGACGACCGCGACATGCTGGAGACGGCCGTCGGGACGGACGCCGACACGGTCATCTTCGACCTCGAGGACGCGGTCGCGCCCGCCGCGAAGGAGGAGGCGCGCCGAACCGTGCGGTCGACGCTCGGCGACCTCGAGGACCCGACCCCGAACGTCGCCGTCCGCGTCAACCCGTACGACCTGTCCGGACGGGCGGACGTCGACGCCGTCGTCGGCGGGGCGGAGCACCCGCCCGACAGCATCCTCCTCCCGAAGGTGGACGACGCCGGCCCCGTCGAGGCCCTGCACGACCAGCTCGCGGAGGTCGGGGCGCCGGACGTCGGGATCGTCCCGCTGATCGAGACGGCCGCGGGCGTCATCGCCGCCGCCGAGATCGCGGCCGCACCGGGGGTCACCGCTGTCGCGTACGGCGACCAGGACTTCACCGCCGACATCGGCGCGACCGTCACCGACGACAAGACCGAGTCGCTGTACGCCCGCCAGCGGACGGTCGTCGCCGCGGCCGCGGCCGGCGTCGACGCGCTCGACACCGTCCACACCGACATCGGCGACACGGAGGGACTCCGCGAGCAGACCGAGTTCGTCGTCGAGCTCGGCTTCGACGGGAAGCTCGCGATCCACCCGGACCAGATCGCCGTCATCAACGAGGCGTTCACGCCGGGCGAGGACGAACTGGAGTGGGCCGAGGCGGTGCTCGCCGGGCAGGAGCGGGCCAGCGACGAGGATGCCGGCGTGTTCACCGTCGACGGCCAGATGATCGACCCGCCGCTGGTCGAGCGCGCACGGACGATCGTCCGACGGGCGGAGGCCGCCGGGATCCGGTAGCCGCGTCTTGAGCCGGGTTCCGGTAGCCGCGTCGGTGGACGGCCTCCGGGGTCGGGCCCCGAAGTCGAGGCGTTACGCGACCGGGTGCTCCGACGCGATCCGTTCCATCGCGTCGCGGAGCCGGTCGCGGTAGGCGTCGACGTCGCTCCCCTCGATCGGGTTGCCGTGGATCGGCGCGACGGCGTTCACGTCGTACGCCCCGAAGATGTCGTCGAGCGTCCGGTCGACCTTCTCCGGGGCGACGTAACGCAGCCAGACGAGGTTGTCGCGGTGGTACTCGTAGATGCGCTCCGCCGGGGTCACGTCCGGGAAGTCGCCGGAGCGGTAGTCGCACTGGCCGGGGTCGTGGTAGTTGCCGAAGCCGTCGGCGGTGAACAGCACCCCGTCGCCGTGGTCGTAGATCCACGTCGTGTGCGACCGGTCGGCCAGCGGCGGGTCGACGAAGCTGAGCTCCCTGCCCATGACCGTCAGCGACCCGCCGATGTCGCACTTGCGGGCGTCCGGGAGGCCCTGCTGGGCCGGCGACGCCGACGAGGCGACGAGTTCGACGTCCTCGGTGTCGCCGCCCAGCGGCGAGACGTTCGCCGCGTGGGGGTAATCCGAGTGCGAGAGGACGATGGCGTCCGGGCCGTCGCCGCCGGTCGCCCCGTCGACGGCGGCGGTGATCTCCTCGCGGTGGTAGAACGACCCCGAGTCGACGAGGACCGTCCCCTCCGGCGCGCGCAGGAGGTACAGCGAGACGTGCTCGTGGCTCCCCTCGTGTTCGTAACACTGGTTGATCCACTCGACGCTGGGTGTGACCTGTACCGTCATGCTCGTCCCTCCGTATCGGTGTGTCTCATCGTCATCTCATCCCAGCGTCCCGATCCGCCCCTGTTCGTCGATAGTGCGCGTCACGTCCTTCATCAGTTCCATGTAGTCGGCGGCGTCCTCTCGAATGACGAGCCCGTGGGCCGGCGCGACGATCTCCGGGTCGAACGTCTCGATCAGGTTGTCGATCTCCGCGTTCGTCTTCTCGACGTCGACGTACTGGTACCAGAACAGCACCCGCCCGTGGAACTCGACGAGTCGGCTCGCGTCGAACTCCCCGTCGAGTTCGTCGACGAAGGCCAGCCGCTCGTCCGCGAGGTGGATGAACCCCATCCAGTCGATCGGGAAGAGCGTCTCCGTCTCCGTCTCGGTCATCCACACCGAGACGGGCGCGTCGAGGAACGTCGCCTCGTGGAACGCGACGGTGCGGTCGCCGAGGTCGATCTCGTCGCCCTCGGTGACGTGGATCCCGTCGTCGAGCCGGTAGAGCTCGTGGTCGTTCCCGTAGCCGGGGGCGACGAGCGTCGTCTCCGGGTGCTCGTTCAGGATCGCCAGCGCGTTCCCCGCGTGGGGGACGTCCGGGTGGGAGACGACGAGGTAGTCGAGCCCCCGGTCGCCGACGAGGTCGTCGATCGCGGCGAGTATCTCGTCGGTGCTCGCAGGCGACAGCGTGTCCAACAGCAGCGTCTCCTCGCCGCCGTCGACGAGGTACGCACACTGGGGCACGTACGCCTCCTGTCCCTCCTCGTACCACCCCGGGTCGCGGTCCGCCAGGTCCCACGACTCGGTTCTGTCCGGCCCGGCCTCGTAGATCCAGTGGACGCCGGGCACGATCTCGCGTGGCATGCGTTCACACCAGAAGCGGGGGCCTACAAAAGCCGTGGTGACGGTTCACGGGCCCCCACTTCAACGCCGGCGAGCATCGGCGGCTATCGCCGACGGGGTCGACGCCGGCACCGATCGATCGGGGCGGCGGTCGGGCTCTCGGGGACGATCCGGCGTGGTCAGTCGACGCGGAACTCCGCGAGCGTCTCCGGGTCGATCTCGACGCCGAGGCCCGGCCCGTCGGGGACGGGCACCTCCGTCCCCTCGTTCCGGATCGGGTCGACGGCGAGCTCCTCGCGGATCGGGTTCGGCGTCCGGTCGAACTCCAGCCGCGGCGACCCCGGAAGCGTCGCGAGCAGCTGCAGGCTCGCCGCGAGCGCGACGGCGCTCCCGAAGACGTGCGGGTAGGTCGCCAGCCCGGCGGCGTCGCCGATCTCCGCGGCCCGCCGCGCCGAGGTGAGCCCGCCGGCGCTGGTGACATCCGGCTGGAGGACGTCGGCCGCGCCCGCGTCCGCGACGCGCCGGAACTCGGGCGCGAACGCCCAGCACTCCCCGCCGGCGATCGGGACGTCGCTGCTCGCGGTCAGTCGCGCGTACGCGTCGAGCCGGTCGGGCGGGAGCGGCTCCTCGAAGAACTCGACGTCCAGGTCCGCGAGCCCGTCGGCGACGCGGCGGGCCGCCGGCAGGTCGTAGGCGTGGTTCGCGTCCGCCATCAGCGCGACGTCGTCGTCGACCGCCTCCCGGACGGCCCGGACCAGTTCGACGTCGTACTCCGGCCCCCAGCCGAAGTGCCGCCGCGTGCCGATCTTCATCTTGAGCGCGTCGAACCCGGCGTCGACGTGCGACTCCGCCTCCGAGACGACCGCCTCCCTGACCGTCGCGAACTCGTCGGCCGGCGGCCAGAAGTGCCCGGTCGCGTAGGCGCGGACCGCGTCGCGGCGTCGCCCCCCGAGCAGCGTCGCCGCCGGTGTCCCGGCCGCCTTGCCGCGGAGGTCCCACAGCGCCAGGTCGACGCCGCTGACGGCGCCCGCCGGGACCGTCGAGTGGTACGCCGACCGGAGGGCGTGCACCAGGTCCCCGTGGATCGACTCGACGCCCTCGGCGGCCCGTCCCCGCAGGAACGGCGCGACGCGGTCCGCTATCAGCTCGCGCGTGCCCGCTATCGGGCCCCAGCACTCGCCCCAGCCGACGGCGCCGTCCGCGGTCTCGATCCGGACCAGACAGTACTCGCGCGCGTCGATCCACTTCTGGGCGTTCGCGAACCGCTCGTCGAGTTCCCGACGGAGCGGAACCGCGTCGACGTGTCGGATATCCATCCCGTTGTCGGCCGGTCGGTGCCGTCCCTGATAAAGGATGATTACTATGGCGTCGGTTCGGGGGCAGGTACAGGCCGGTCTCCGGAGTACCGGCCCCCATGGGAAACACTGACCCGTCGCTCTCGAGCGCCGACCCCGCGGTCCCAGAACTCGGTCCGCTGTTCGACCCGGACTCGGTCGCCGTCGTCGGCGCCAGTCCCGACTCGTTCTACTCGGGGAACCTCGTGGACAACCTCCTCGACTACGGCTTCGACGGGACGCTCTACCCCGTCAACCCCGGCCGCGACGAGGTCTGGGGCCGCGAGTGTTACGACGACGTCGACGACGTCCCCGAGACCGTCGACCTGGCCGTCGTGAGCGTCCCGCGGGAGTACGTCGTCGACGTCGTGGCCGCGGCGGGCGAACGGGGGGTCCCGACCGCACTCGTCCTCACCGCCGGGTTCTCCGAGGCCGACGAGGAGGGGCGCGACCTGGAGGCGCGGCTCGCCGAGACGGCCGCCGACACGGGCATCCGCGTCGTCGGGCCGAACTGCATCGGCGTGATGTCTGCCCGGGGCGCGACGCTCACCTCGACCTGCTCGCGAGAGCCGGAGCCAGGCCGCATCGGCCTCGTCAGCCAGTCCGGCGCGCTGGCGTTCACCACCTTCTTCGAGCGGGCGGCGGACAGGGACCTCCACTTCAGCCACATCGTCTCGACGGGCAACGAGGCCGACCTGACGTTGACCGACTACGTCGCCTACCTCGCCGAGCGGGACACCGTCGACGTGATCTGCACCTACGTCGAGGGGATCGACGAGCCCGAGCGGTTCATGCGCGTCGCCGAGCGGGCGACCCGCGAGGGCACCCCCGTCCTGACGGTCAAGATCGGCCAGTCCGACCTCGCCGAGGCGGCGACGCTCTCCCACACCGGCTCGCTCACCGGGAGCGACGACGCGTGGCGGGCGGCGTTCGACCAGACGGGGATCCAGCGGGTCCCGGACATCCCGGACCTGCTCTCACGGGCGAACGCGCACACCGCCTACGACCCGGTCGACGGCGACCGGGTCTGTATCGCCTCGACCAGCGGCGGGCTCGCGAGCCTCCTGGCGGACATGGCCGCCGAGCGGGACCTCGCGCTCCCCGACCTCGACGGGGAGACCGAACGGGCGCTGCTCGACATCGACGAGCTGCTGACCTACGGCGGGTTCAACAACCCCGCCGACATCCGCGGGTACGGGGCCGAGGTGCTCCCGGAGATCGCCGACGCGGTGCTGGCCGACGACGCCTTCGACGCCTACGTCTTCGCGATCGGCCTCCCGGGTGTCGACGAGCGCGCCGAGACCGTCGCCGCCGACCTGGAGGGGATCGTCGAGGGGGCCGACGACCCGGTGTACGTGCTCTGGACCGGGCGCAAGGAGCCGGACGACCCGACCGTGACGCCGCCGTACGCGCGCCTCCGGGAGTCCGTGCCGGTGTACGAGGACCCCGGTCGGTGTCTGGACGCGGTCGCGTCGACGACCCGGTACGTCGCGGACTGCGACCGCGTGGCCGCGTGGCCGTCCAGACGCGAGCTCGCGGACGCCCTCGACGCGCCCGACGTCGACCTCCCCCGGGACCGGGTCCTCACGTGGGAGGAGGCCGAGCCGCTCCTGGACGCCTTCGACGTCCCCGTCGCGGAGACGCGCGTCGCGACCGACCCCGAGGAGGCGGTCGCGGCCGCCGAGGCCGTCGGCTACCCGGTCGTCCTGAAGGTGGACTCGCCGGCGCTCCCCCACCGGACGGACGCCGGCGCCGTCGAACTCGGGCTCGACTCGCCGGAGGCGGTCCGCGAGGCGTACCGCGACGTGCGGGAGGCGGCGCTGGCGCGCGTCGACGAGGCGGAGGTGGCCGGCGTGCTGGTGCAGCCGATGGTCGACGACGGCGTCGAGGCGATCCTGGGGGTCGCACCCGGCGACGTGTTCGACTCGGTCGTCACCGTCGGTCCCGGCGGCGTCCTCGTGGAGGCGCTGGACGAGAGCGCGACGCTCGTCCCGCCGTTCTCGCGGGGGGACGCCCGGCGCGCCGTCGAGGGGACCGCGCTCGCGGACCTGCTGACCGACCGGCGCGGCGGCGACGCGCTGTCCGTCGACGCCGTCGCCGACCTCCTCGTGAACGTCGGGGACCTGGCGGCGTCGGTGGACGCCGTCGCCGAACTCGATCTCAACCCGGTCGTCGTCACGGAGGAGGGGCCGGTGGCCGTCGACGTCCTCGTCCGGACGCGCGACTGACCGCCGCCGGCTCGTCCGCGAGTCGCTCCGGCCACTCGTCCGTGGGTCGCTCTCGATCCGGCGGCGAAGTCCCGTCTCGTCGGCCTCGGTGCGATCCTCAGAAGTCGACACATCCTGCCCCGGTTGCGGTCAAAAGAGGGAACCTATCTTACCGAGCAGTAGTGTTATCCTCGGGGTGCCTCACCGGACGGAAGGTCCGAACAGACTCCGTCCGGGACATTCCCAGGATTTGCGTGACACGGCCCGTGTGCGGCGGCCTCACCGGCCGCTCCGATGAGGAGGAACAGGGCGATGACCGCCAGCAAAACGGCTATTCGACTGTGCTGTATCGTGAACTGGAGTACTAGGCCGCTCATTTGATGGGCCATGGTACCATATCACTAAGCCGGAGGTACTGCATTCTGGTTCGTTTCTCGAACGGGCGACTCTCGAGTGTCAGTCAAGGGACTTCGTTTCCGGGAACCGGGCCTTCGAGAGGTTCGCAGGCCTACTCGACGGCTAGTTCACCGACGAGAATGTCTGATCGATCGAATTTCGACGGAGCCGTCCCGTCCTGTCCCGCCCGCGCGAGACAGTTACCGTCGAGCGGGTCTGGAAAACGGGCCGAACGCGGGCGGACGGCGACCCCCGTGGACGCCGCAACCGGCTAGAGCGTCACCTCGTCGCCGATCGCCCGCGAGATCTCGTCCTCGTGTTCCTCGGCGTACCGTTCCAGCAGTTCCGTCTCGATGTCCTCGACCGGGAAGTAGCAGGCCGCCTCGTGGCCGTCGTCGGCGAACGCGGACCGCGCCGGTTCCTCGCCGCGGCACTCGTCGGTCGCCTTCGGGCAGCGGGGCGCGAAGTTGCACCCGTTCGGCAGGTCGACCGGGTTCGGCGGCTCGCCGGGCAACAGCACCCGCTGGCGGTCCACGTCGGGGTCGGTCCGGGGCGAGGCGGACAGGAGCGACGCCGTGTACGGGTGTTTGGGCGCCCGGACGACGTCCTCGGTGTCCCCGACCTCGGCGATCCGACCGAGGTACATCACCGCGAGGCGGTCGGCGATCTGCGTGAGGCTCGCGAGGTCGTGGGAGATGTAGAAGACGCCGATGTCGCGTTCGTCGGCCATCTCCCGCAGGATGTTGAGGATGTTGGCCTTCAGCGAGACGTCGAGCATCGACGCCGGCTCGTCGCAGATGAGCAGCCGCGGTTCGAGGACCAGCGCCTGCGCGATGGCGACGCGCTGGCGCTCCCCGCCCGAGAGCTGCGCCGGCAGCTTGTCGAGGTACTTGTCGGCCGGTTCGAGGCCGACGTCCTCGACGGTCTGTCTGACCCGCTGGTCGATGGTCTCGCGGTCGACGCCCTGGATCTTCAGGGGTTCGGACACGGCCGCCCGAACCCGCTGGCGCGGGTTGAGCGAGTCGAACGGGTCCTGGAAGATGAACTGCACCTTCGAGCGGAACTTCTTGGTACTCTCCTCCAGCAGGTCGTCGACCGACGTGCCGTCGACGAGGATCTCCCCGCCGGTTCGCTCCTGGAGCGCGGCGATCACCTCCGCGAGGGTCGACTTCCCGCAGCCCGACTCGCCGGCGACGCCGAGGATCTCGCCCTCGCGAACCGTGAGATCGACGTCGTTGACCGCCTTGACGTAGTCGGGGTCGCTCCCGCGCAGGTCGTCGAGGATCCCCTGCGGATGCTTGAACCACTTCTCGAGCCCGCGGGTCTCGAGGATGACGTCGCCGGTCCCGTCACCCCTCGTGGTCTCGTCCCGCGGCTCTATCCCCCACGTCGAGGGATCGCCGGCGTCCGCCCGCATCTCGTCGGCCCGGTCCGTGAAGTGACAGGCCGACAGCTGCCCGTCGGTCTCGACCAGCGGCGGGTGGCTCTGCCCGCACTCCTCCGCGGCGAACGGACACCGGTTGCGGAACACACAGCCGGTCGGTTCGCGGGTGAGGTCCGGGAGCGACCCGGGGATCGAGATGGCCTGCTCGTCGAACTCGTCGACCTCCGGGAAGGCGTTCTTCAGCCCCATCGTGTATGGGTTGGTCGGTGCCCTGAACACCCGGTCGGTGTTCCCCTGTTCCATTACCTTCCCGCCGTACAGGACCGACACCTCGTCGCACGTCTCGGCGACGACGCCCACGTCGTGGGTGATGAGCAGGAGCGAACTGCCCGTCTCCTCCTGGATCTCCAGCAGCTTGTCGATGATCTTGTCCTGGACGATCACGTCCAGGCCCGTCGTCGGCTCGTCGGCGATGATGAGGTCGGGATCCAGCGCGAGCGCCATCGCGATCGTGACGCGCTGGCGCATCCCCCCCGAGAACTGGTGCGGGTAGTCGCCCGTCCGCGCGGGGTCGAGCCCGACCATCTCGAACACCTCGGCGACGCGCTCGTTCGCGGTCGCCTTCGAGACGTTCCTGTGTTTGCGGATGGCCTGCCGGATCTGCGCGCCGACGGTCATCACCGGGTCGAGCGAGTCCATCGCGCTCTGGGGGATGTACGAGATCTCCTCCCAGCGCACCGACCGCCAGTCCCGCTCCGAGAGGTCGATCATCTCCCGGCCGTCGAACCGGATGCTCCCCGAGCGGATCTCGCCGTTGTCGTCGAGCAGTCCGAGGATGGCCTTGGCGACGGTCGATTTGCCGGAGCCGGACTCGCCGACGAGCCCGTAGTTGTCCCCCTCGTCGATCGAGAAGGACACGTTGTTGACCGCGTGGACGTCCCTGTTCGGCATCCGATACGTGATCTTCACGTCGTCGACTTCGAGCAGACTCATTCTTGCTCCGTTTGTAGGTCGGGGTTGACTATCTCCTCGAACGCCCGGCCGACCAGGAAGACGGACGTCGTGACGGCGCCGATGCCGATCGCGGGCGGGAGCACCCACCACCACGCGACGCGGATGGCGCCCGAGCGGAACACCTGCTGGAGCATCCGACCCCAGGAGGTGGTCGTCGGGTCGCCGAAGCCGAGGAACGCCAGCGACGCCCCGGCGACGATTGACCAGCCGACGGCGTAGGCGGTGTAGAGGAACCCGATCCCCAGCACGTTCGGGGCGACGTGCAGGAACATCGTCCGCATGTGGCCGGCCCCCCGGGCCCGGGCGGACTTGACGAACGTCCGCTCCTTGACGGTCATCACCTCCGAGCGGATGACCCGCGCGGGCATCTTCCAGAGGAAGACCACCAGGACGGCGGTGATCAGCCAGACGCTCGGCGTCACGAACGAGAGGATCACGAGCGCCATCGGCAGGAACGGGAGCGCGAACGTCAGGTCGGTCAGCCGCATCAGCAGCTCGTCGACCCGGCCGCCGAAGTAGCCGCTCGTGAGGCCGACGAGGAACCCCAGCACGCCGGTCCCGACGCCGCCGAACAGGCCGACGATGAGCGTCGGCCGGGCGCCGGCGAGGAACTGGCTCAACACGTCCTTCCCGAAGGAGGTCGTCCCCAGCACCGCCTTCTCGCCGGGTTCCTGCAGTCGCATCATCGACCCGCCCTGTCGGAGCGTGTCCTCGATGGGGTGGTACGGGGCGATGTACGGCCCGAAGATTCCGAGGAACCCGAACGCGAGGATGGTCGCGAACCCGACCTTCGCCGCGTTGTCCTCCAGGACGTACGCGAGCGTCCGCTTGGCCCGACTGAGCTCCGAGCGCAGTCGGTCCTTCGCGGTGTCGGTGTCGAAGCTGTACCCCGACATCAGACGTCACCTGCCTCGACAGTCGGGTCCAGTTTCGCGTACGCCACGTCGGCGGTGAGGTTCATCACGATGACCGCCAGCGCCATGATGAACACGGCCGCCTGCACCGTCGGGTAGTCCTGGTTGAGGATCGCCTGGACGAGCGCGCGGCCGATGCCCGGCCACGCGAAGACGACCTCCAGCGTGATGACCCCCTGGAAGAGCATCCCCGTCCGGAGCGCGAAGTAGGTCACGAGCGGCAGCAGCGAGTTCCGCCCGGCGCGACCCAGCTGCTCCATGTCGGAGAGTCCCTTCGCGCGGTGGAGCATGAGGAACTCCGACCCCTTCCGCTCGACGACGGAGTTGCGGGCGAGCATCAGGAAGTCGCCGCTGTAGAACAGCACCGTCGCCGTGAACGGGAGCGTGTAGTGTTTCAGGAAGTCCACCGAGAGGTACGTCTCCAGATACCCGTCCGGGTTCGCCAGCGGGCTGCGCATCCCGAACGCCGGGAGCCAGCCCAGCCCGTACGAGAAGATGATGAGCAGGAAGATCCCCGTCACGAAGATCGGGACGGCGCGGAACACCGTGGTCGCGACGATGCTCGACTGCTCGAACCACGACCCGCGGTTCCACCCCGCGTACATGCCGGCGAGCGAGCTGACGATCGCCGTCACGACGAGCGCGGGCAACAGCAGGATCATGGTGTTCACCAGCGCGGGAATGATGATCTCGCCGACCGGCCGCTGCTGGGTGAGCGAGATCCCGAACTGGAACGTGAACAGGTTCTGGATGTACTTCAGGTACTGGACGTAGATCGGTTCGTCCAGCCCGTACATCGCGCGCACCTCCTCCACTTGCTCGGGTGTGAGCGACCCGGACGCGACGAGGCCGCTGAACGGGTCGGAGGGTAACATTCGCAGCGTGACGAAGATGACACTGACGGCTATCAGCGTCAGTACCGCCGCGATCACGGTACGCTTTATCAGGAAGCGTCGGAAGCTCATGGGGAATCGTTGTGTCGATCTTACGAGAAGTCCGATTGGTCGAGTTCGGAGCGGGTGGCGTGGCCGTTCTCGACGCGCTCGGCGAACGCGTCCCAGGCGTCGCCCTCGGGCCAGACCAGCATGTCGTTGCTGTCGAAGGTGTACCCCGCCTGGCGGAGCAGCTGCCGGGCCCGCTCGACATCGTACTCGTACGGCTCGGCCTCGCCGTAGAACGGCGTCAGCAGCGGCGTGATCAGGTTCTGTCCCTGGATCGCCTCGCCGCGCCCGCCGAGGGTGTTCTGAACGAACCCCTCCTTGTCGAAGGCGTGGCTCAGCGCGACGCGGAACGTCTTGTCACGGAACAGCGGGACGAGATGGCTGAGGTGGACGTCCGTGGGGACGTAGTTCCGTGCGGTCTGCTTCTCGACGCCGCTCGCGCTTGCCGCGCGCTCGGCCTGCTGGTTCGAGACGGTCGTCCCGATGGCGTCGATGTCGCCCGACTGCATAGCGCCGATGAGCGTCGAGACGTTCCCGACGTTGGCGTGGACCATCTCGTCGATCCCGTCGCCGGGGACGAAGTACTCGTCGCCGACCAGTTCCCGGCGGATCTCGTCGTCCCACATCCAGTTGTTCTCGTGCTTCTCCAGGCGCAGTTCCGAACCCTGTTCCCAGTTGACGAACGAGAACGGACCGGTTCCGACGGGGTTGTCGGGGTTGTACTCGGCCGGACTGTCGACGTCCTCCCAGCGGTGTTTCGGGATGATCGCGCTGCGGACCACCCGCTGGGTGAGGAACGCCGCGTCGGGCTCGGTGAGGTTGAACCGCACGCGGCCGCCGCCGGTCTCCGAGAGGATCTCGACGCCCTCGACCGTCCGGACGAACGCCCCCTGCTGGGGCGCGTTGTTCTCCTTGTACATCTCGACGCTGAACTTGACGTCGTCCGGGCCGAACGACTCCCCGTCGTGCCACTCGACCCCCTCGCGGAGGTCCATCTCGACGGTCGTGTCGTCGACGACCTCGGCGTTCGTCGCTAGCGCCGGGACGATCTCGAGCTGCGGCGAGGCGTCGAACAGCCCGTCGTAGACGTTGAGGAGGCGCTTCTCCTCCTGGCCGCCGCTGGAGAACGGGAGGTTCGTCCCCTGCATCCCCGAGGTGACGCCCTTGACCCAGGTGGTCGAGTCCCCCTGCGGCTGGAGGTTCACCTGCGTCCAGATGAACGAGTCCCGGGTCGTCCCGTTGCCGGGCGTCGGGACGTACCCCTCCCAGTTCTCGGTGTTGGCCACCGTGATGACCTCCGGGAAGTTCGCCGCGATGAGGTAGGCGTCCTGGCTGAGCTTGCGCTGGATCTCCTGGCAGATCTCGGCCCGTGCCTCCACGTCGCCGATGGTCTGCGCCTGCTCGTCGAGGAGCTCCGTGATCTCGTCGTTCTTGTAGTTGTAGTAGTTCCCGCCCGTCTCCGGGTGCGCACGCATGAGGAACGGGTTCGGGTCGAGCCCGCGCTGGGGGTCCGGCCCGTGGAGGTTCATCGTCACCGGCACCGGGTGGCCGATGTCGGCCCGCCAGAACTCCCCGTAGCGGGTGCTCGGCTGGACGTTGATCAGGTTGACCGGGACGCCAACGTCGTTCATCGACTGCTGGACCTGCAGCGCGAACTCGCGCATCCACGGGGTCTCCGCCTGCGCGAAGTGGGTGTCGACCTCCGGGACCGACTGGCCCTCGACGGCGGTGTACTCGAACTGGATCGCCTCGTCGTTGACGTCGACACCCTTCGTTTCGACCGGCCACTCCTCCCAGAACCGCGTCTCGATGGACTCGCCGCCGCCGGTGCCGCCGCCGCCGCCGCCACCGCCGCCGTCACCGCCGCCGCCACCATCACCGCCGCCGCCGCCGTTACCTCCGCACCCCGCCAGCCCGGCTGCTCCCGCCACGCCGGCGATCCGCACGAACCGTCGCCGTGATGTCTTCCCTGTCGTTCCCGTCTCGATCGCTGGGTTGTCCTGCGACATTCCACCCGCGCCTTTCGACGGTATCGGCCTCAACCTGTTCCCGATAGCGTCCAATACACATCATCCTTTATTAGGTATCCCCGAAGCGGGGCGACCGACCGACCCGGAACCTGTCCAGCAGCCGGCAGTAGTGGCTCTCATCCGGTTGTCCGGAGTCGGCGGTGCGAATTCGGCGGGACGGACGGCCCGAACTAGGCCGTGGTTACTCGCCGTCGTTCCCGGCCGGTTCGCCCTCCGAGGCGGAGAACACGAGGTCGAACAGCCGTTTCTCGGCGAGCCGGAGCCGTTCGCTGAGCGTCGACTGCGCGATGTCGAGTTCGGCGGCGATGTCCTCCGCGGACGCCCGTCGCGGAACGTCGAAGTATCCGAGCCTGTGAGCGGTTCGGAGCACGGTAAGCTGTTCCTGCGAGAGCTCGTTCCGCAGGACGCGCCCGAGTTGCCCGCTCCCGAACGGTTCGCCCGTGGTCTCGACCTGGTTGACGCTCAACAGCTCGAACCGTCCGAACTGTTCCTCGATCCGCTCTGCGAGCGCCCGAAACGTCTCCCACTCCTTCACGGTGACGACCCCCTCGAAGGAGCTGTCGTGGAGCTGGAGCCGGTTGGGGATCGCCGTTCCGCGGAGGATCACCCCGAGGAGAAACGGATACGGCTCGTGAGCGACGACGGTCAGTCGGTACGTCGCGTGGTCGACCGAGCGGTCGGACACCCGTTCGTGGTGGAACAGTTCGACCCGCGAGAGTTCCGCCACCGCCGACTCCGGGTCGAACGGGGACCGGGCCGTGACGAGGAGCGACTCGATCCAGTTTCCCTCGTCCGCGTAGAACGCGTTCTCGAACTCGATTCGCTCCCCGGTCGGTATCCGTTCCATGAGATCCCTCACGACCCCGGACGCCACGGTGCGGAACTCGATTCGGAGAATGGGAGATCACCACCCGGGAGTGTAGCTGACGTTGCCCCGACCGGTATATAGTGTTTTATATAGGTGCCATGTTCACGGCCGGGAGCCGACTCCGAACCGGTCCTGCTCGTTCCCGCGGCCGGCACGGTCGACTGCGGACGGCCGCCGGTCGGAGCGCGCCGGGGGCTCCGGGGTCAGTCGAGGTCGCCCTCGCGGATCGCGCGCTCGGCGTCCGCCAGGGCGGCCTCGGCGTCGAACCCCTCGACGACCTCCCGCAGTTCCTCGTCGCCTGCGTCGGCCAGCTCCTCCGCGTGACGGGTGACGTTGGGGACGGCGCGGATGATGTTGTCCACGACGGGGACGGCGGCGACCTGCGCCGACCGGCTCATCGGGTTGAGGTCGATCACGATCTCCGTCTTGCCCATCGCGCCCAGCGCCTCCGCGCGGTCGCCGTCCTCCAGCGGGACGACCACCACGTCAGCGTCGCCGATGCCGTCGGCGTCCACCTTCGCGCGCTCGTGGCTCAGGCCGGGGATGCGGCCGTCGGCCGTCAGCCCCTTCACCTCGCTCGCGCCGTGCTCGCGGAGGTGCTCGGCGATCGCCTCCATCCGTTCCTCGGTGCGGTTGAACAGGTTCACCTCGATGTCCGCGCCCGTCGCCGCAGCGAGGTCGACGATCTCGCCGGGGACGAGCGCCGCGACGTTGCCGTTCACCGAGAGGACGGCGTGGTCGGCGAGCAGGAGGTGTGCGGCGGCGGCGCGGGCGGCCGCGTCCGCCGAGGGGATCGTCTCCTCGCCCAGCAGGTAGTCGAACGCCTCGCCGCGACCCTCGGCGATGAGCCCCTGTTTCGAGGTGATCCCGAGGTCGACGCCGCGCTCGATGCGGTGGCGGGTGAGCAGCGACTGGTACCGCGGGTGGTCCTCGGGGATCTCCGACTCGTGCTCGGGGTCGGCGGGGACCTCGGGGTCGCCGGCGCGCTCGTCGGTCGGGTGCGTCCCGGCGTCGGCGTCGACGCCGTCGTCGTCGTCGGTCATACCTCCGACTCGTCGTCGGGGGAGGAAAAACGCGTGTACTCGACGCGGGCTACTCCCCCGGGTGCAGCGTCGCCCCCGTCGGGTGGACCGGACACGCCTCGGCGTCGTACCCGGCGTCCGAGAGGCCGGTGCCGAGCGCGTACACCGTCCGCCCGAGCATCGCCATCGACGCGAGGCCGCCCTCCGCCTCGACGGCCTCGACCGCCTCGGCGACCTCGGGGACGAGCAGGCCCGCCTCCCCCGCGAACTCTCGGCCCGCCGCGAACAGCTCCGTCGCGGTCGGCCGCCGCATCAGCCGCGTCAGCGCCGCCTCGCCGGCCTCCCGGACCGGGTCGAGGGCGCCGTCGAGCACGCGCTCGGTCGAGAGCTCGCCGAAGGAGACGTACTCGACGCGCGGCCGGGCGGGAACGCCGTCCAGCCGGCCGTACCCGGGAGCGCCGGGCTCCAGCCGGACGGGGAGGCCGCCGCGGAACTGCCCGACCACGTCGCCGAGGCCGGTGCCCGCGGCCGCCTCCGCGGCGTGGGCGACGCGCACGAGGTCGTTCTCCGACCGCTCCAGGTCGAAGACGGCGTTCGCCGCCAGCGCGGTCGCGAGCGCGGCCGCGCCGCTCACCCCGAAGCCGGCGCCGACGGGGACGGCGCTTTCCACCTCCACCTCGGCGACGACGTTCAGGTCCGCGAGCACGCGGCTCACCGGCTCCATCTCGGCGGGCACGCCGTCGAGTTCGAGGGCCGCGGGGTCGGCGGCGTCCGGGGCGTGGGAGTCCGCGTCGTCCCCGGCCGCGGGCGTCGCGTCCGTCGCGCGGACGGTCACCTCGACGCCGTCCGAGAGCGCCAGCCCCGCCCCGCGCGACCCGGCCCGGACGGGGTCGTCGTCGGGGTACGGCGCGAAGAAGGCGGTGACGTGCCCCGGCGCGAACGCGGTCGCCTCGTCCATACCCGCGCAACCGGCGGGGCGCGAGTATGGGTTTCGGTTCCGGCCGACCGGCGGGGCCGCGGTCGTGCGTGTTCGCCGCCCCCGGCGGCCGGGACCCGCGGACTTTTGCCCGTCGGTGCGACCCGTCCACGCATGGACCACGTCGTCGTCGACGACCTCGACAACTCGCTGCAGCCGGCGGCGGTGATGCGCCACCTCACCGACCCGCTCGGCTGCGAGGACATGGCGATCAACTACTACGAACTCGCACCGGGTGACTCGTTCGCGTTCGCGTACCACAACCACGAGGTGCAAGAGGAGGTGTTCGTCGTGCTCTCGGGGACGGCGACGTGGGTCGTCGGGCCCGAACCGGAGGACCCGGACGACCCCGTCGGCTCGGCCGACCCCGGCGACCCCGACGCCCCCGACGCCCGGCGGGAGGTCGAGGTCGGGCCGATGGAGGCGATCCGGGTCCCGCCCGGGCAGTTCCAGCGCGGGTGGAATCGCGGCGAGGAACGCGTGACGGCGCTCGCGCTCGGCGCGCCGCTGGCGTACGGGGAGCAACTGAAGCGCGACGAGTGTCCCGCCTGCGACCGGGAGCGACCGGTGAGCATCGAACGCGCCCACGACGACGACGCCGCGCTCGTCACCGTCTGCGGCGACTGCGGCGCCGAGGTCGCCCGCTGGGAGCGGGGCGAGGACGGCGAGAACGTCCGCGTCCGGTAGGACCGGCGACGGGGCGGTCGACACGTCCTTCCCGAGTGACCACGTGGGAGGCGACCGAAGAGTCATATATGTATACATCGTACTAGATCGTATACATGGGGTCGATCAGCGCGCGTGTGCCGGACGACGAGCGGGACGAGTTGGAGGAGGTCGCCGAACTGCTCTCGCTGGACCGGAGCACGACCATCCGAAAGGCGCTCCGGGAGGGGCTCCGCGAGCTCCGGATCGAGACCGCCGTCGAGCGGTACCAGTCCGGCGAGGCGTCGGTCAACGAGGCTGCCCGGATCGCCGGGGTCAGCCTCGGTGAGTGGCTGGAGATCGCCCACGAGCGGAACCTCACGACGCAGTTGACGCCCGAGGAGATCGAGCGGGACGCCGAGACCGCGCTCGACCTGTGACGGCGATCCTCGTCGACGCGACGACGCTCATCGCCCTCGGGAACGCCGGCGCGCTCTCGCTGCTGTCGACGTTCGACCGACAGATCGTGGTCCCTCGACCGGTCGCCGCCGAGGTGACGACCGACCCGGCGAGCACGGCGCTCGAACGCGCCGTCGACTCGGGGGCCGTCGAGGTCCCGACGGACCGACCGGAGGACGGGCCGGACCCGATGCTCGACGACGCGAGAGAGCTCCTCGGCGACGACGAGGTGAACGGCGACGTCGCGCTGGTCGCGGGGGTCCTCCGGCGGGGGTCCGACTCCGACGTCGCGGTCGTCTCGGACGACCGGCGGGTCCGGCGCGTCGCGGAGGGTCTGGGCGCCGCCGTCACCGGAACGATCGGCGTCGTCGTCCGGGGGGTCGCGGACGGCCGCCTCGACGAGGAGGAGGCGTTGTCGCTGCTCGACAGGCTGGAGGAACGAGGACTGCACACGACCGCGAGCCTCCGTACGCGGGCGGAACGGCTGGTCCGCGACGCCGCACGCGACCGGGAATGACGCCGCGGATCGGCGGGAACGTCCGCGTCAGGTGAGCGTGTGGCGGAGGTGTCGTCCGCTCAGCCGCCGCGGGCCGTCTCGTAGCTCGCGCGGACGTACCGACCGAGGTCGCAGTCCGTCGCCGCCGCGGGCGGAAGGACGACCCAGCCGTCGACCGTGCGCGGGCCGGCCTCGAACGGCTCGACCGGGTGATCGGCCGCGAGTCGCTCGCGCTCGTCGTCGGGGAGCCGCGTGAGCGCGACCCCCTGGCTCGACACTACGGCGAACAGCGTCCCGTCGGCGGTGTAGGAGGGACACCCGAACATCGTCGTGCGGGCGACGCCCGGCCAGTGCTCCGTCGTCCGGTCGAGGAGCGCGCGCAGGTCGCCCGCGCGGTCCTCGTCGTAGTACCCGCTCGCCATGCCCGCGCTACGGGCGTGCGGAATCTATGTGTGTCGGTACCACGTCCGGGACGGGCGCGATCGGCGCCGTCCGTCGGCGTGACCCGACCCCGGTGCGTGACCGCGACGGGGACGGCGAACGTCGGACCGAGACGACTCCGGCGGCGACCGATCAGGGCGAGAGGCGCTGGCGGTCGCGCGGGAACAGCACGGCCTCGCGGATGTTGTCGAGGTCGAGCATCGTCATGAGGAGGCGCTCACAGCCCATCCCCCAGCCGGCGTGGGGCGGCATACCGTACCGGAACATCTTCGTGTAGTACTCGAACTCCTCGGGGTCGAGCCCCTGCTGGCGGAACCCCTCGATGAGGTGCTCGTGGCGGTGCTCGCGCTGGCCGCCCGACACCAGTTCCATGCGCGGGTGCATCATGTCGAAGCCGGTGGACGTCTCGGGGTCGTCGTCGTGGTCCTTGATGTAGAACGGCTTCACCTCCGAGGGCCAGTCGGTGACGAAGTAGTGCTCGCCGACCTCCTCACCCAGGACGTGCTCGGCCTCCGTCGAGAGGTCGTCGCCCCACGTCAGGTGCTCGTCGAGCTCGCCGGTCGCGTTGACGCGGTCGAGCGCGTCCCGGTAGCTCAGGCGCGGGAAGTCGCCGGAGGGAACCGCGAAGTCGTCGGCGATGCCGAGCACCTCGAGCTCGTCGGCGCAGTTCTCGGCGACGGCCTCGTAGGCGGCCGTCGTGACCGCCTCGGCGACGTCCATCGCCTCGGTGTGGTCACAGAAGGCGCCCTCGAAGTCGATGGAGGTGGCCTCGTTGAGGTGGCGGGGGGTGTTGTGCTCCTCGGCGCGGAAGATCGGGCCGATCTCGAAGACGCGTTCGAGGTTGGAGCCGGCCATGAGCTGCTTGAACAGCTGCGGGCTCTGGTTCATGAACGCCTCCTCGCCGAAGTAGGAGATGGGGAACAGCTCGGTGCCGCCCTCGGTGCCCGTGGCGACGATCTTCGGGGTGTTGATCTCGGTGGCGTCGTGCTCGCGGAACGCCTCCCGGACCGCCCGGAGCACCTCCGCGCGGATCTCGAAGACCGCCTGGACCGCGTCCTTGCGGAGGTCGAGGGTGCGGTTGTCCAGCCGGGTGGGGAGCTCCGCGTCGACCTTCCCCGAGGGGTCGAGCGGGAGTTCCGGGTCGGCGGGGGCGACGACCTCGATGTCGGTCGGGACGACCTCGACGCCGGTGGGCGCGCGGGGTTCCTCCTTCACGTCGCCCTCGACCTTCAGGACGGACTCGCGGTGGGCGTCGAGCCCCGTCTCGACCATCCCCTCGTCCATCTCGTCCTTCTCCAGCTTCACCTGTATCTTCCCGCTCTTGTCGCGGAGGATCAGGAAGGCGATACCGCCGAGGTCGCGGGTCTCGTGGACCCAGCCGGCGACGGTGACCGCCTCGCCGGGGGTCGCGTCCGCCGTGTAGGTTCGGCCGTGCATACCTCCCGGTTCCGGCGCGAGGCTTTAAACTCGGTCGATCCCCGCTGTCACACCTCGGGAAGGCATAACACGGAGGATCGGGCCGCGGCGCGGACCGGGAGGAGTTCCACGCGGTGATACTCGGGAAGGTACGCTTATTCCGCAGGACTCGAATCGACGTGCAGTGACGGATGTGGACCGAACCGGGGGGGAGCGCGGTCGCAGCGACGGCGCCGACGGCGCGGTCGACACCGGCGGGCCGGGGTGGTTCTCCGGAGCCCTGGCCGCGAGCGGGGCGTTCACCGGCGCGCTCGTCGTCGGCACGGCCGCGCTGGCGTTCACCTCGGCCGGTCGGAGCCCGGGGTCGATCGTGTTGGGGCTCGTGGGACCGCTGTGTGCCGTGGCGGCCTACGGCGTCGTGCTCGCGTGGGTCGCCCGGGTCCGGCCGCCCCGGCGCCACCACACGCGCCTCGCCGGCTGGCTGGTCGTCGGCGTGATCCCGCTGGTCGTGGGCGCGGTGGTGATGCAGGCGTACAGCGCCGCGGTCGGCGCGCTGTCGTCGTTCTCGCCGGCGGCCGCCGGCGGGTGGGCCTGTGGCGGCGTCGTCTTCGGCGCCGCCGTCGGCATCGGCGACGTGCGCGTCCGCATGCGCACCGCCGAGGCCGAGGAGGCCAACGCCCGCTACGAGCGCCTCGTGGAGGTGCTCACGGTGCTCAACCGGGTACTGCGCCACGACGTGCGCAACGACCTCACCGTCATCGCCGGCTACCTCGACCACGCGAGACGCGAGGGCGACCCGGCGATCCACGAGTACCTCGACGGCATCGAGGCCCGGGCCGAGCGGATCGAGCGTCTGACCGACCACGCCCGCCTCGCCGAGGACGCCGTCCTCGACGACGACGGCGTCGAGGGGACGACCGACCTCGCGGACGTGGCCCGCCGCGTCGTCTCGACGGTGGACCGCGACTACCCCGACGCGGCGGTGTCGGTCCGCGTCGACGCCGACGAGCGGGACGCGCTCGTCCCCGGCCACGACCTGCTGGAGTCGGCGCTCCACAACGTCGTCGAGAACGCCGTCGAGCACGCCGGCCGCGACGACCCGACCGTCGACGTGGTCGTGCGGGTGCGCCCGGCCGGCGCGGCCGGGGACGGGTCGACGCCCCCGTCCGTCGCCGACGGCGGCAGGGTCGTCGAGGTGGAGGTTCGGGACGACGGGCCGGGGTTCCCCGACCGCGAGCGGACCGTCCTGGAGGAGGGCGGCGAGGACGCCCTCGAATCCAGTTCCGGCATGGGGCTGTGGGTGGTCCACTGGATCGTCGACGCCGTCGGCGGCGTCGCCGTCGTCGACGACCGGGAAGGGGGCGGCAGCGTCGTCACGCTCCGGTTCCCGCGGGTCGAGCGCGACGGCGACGGGGAGTGAAGGAGTCGAGCGGAGCGGAGCGGAGCGGGGGAGGGAAACGGGAGCGCGGACGAACGGGGGAGGCGCCGGTCGGCCGAGGTCGGCGGTGCGGGACGGGGAGCGGCAGGTCGGCCGGGGGTCGGTCGGCTCAGGCGTCGGCGACCTCGGCGTGGGCGTCCTTGACGCCCTCGACGGTCTCGCGGACGGCGTCGGCGCCCTCGTCGTGGAGGAGGTCGCCGACGACGACGGTGTCGGCCACCCGCCCCATCCCGTAGGCGTCGTCGTAGTCGTGGATCCCGCCGCCGTAGAAGAGCGTGGAGTCGTCGAGCGCGTCGTGGGCGGCCTTCACCGTCTCGCGGTCGCCGAGGGTGCCCGAGTACTCCACGTAGACGATGTCCTGGCCGAACATCTTCTCGGCGACGCGGGCGTACGCGCCCACCTCGTCGGGCGAGAGGTCGCAGTCGGCGCCGGTGAGCTGTGCGGCCGAGGCCTCCGGGTTGAGCACGATGTACGCCTCGGTGTGGGTGCGGTCCCAGTCGAGGTGGTCTGCGATGCGCACCCACTCCTTGTGGGCGCCGGTGATCCAGAACGGCTCGCCTGCGTTGAACACCGTCGGGATGAGGTAGCCGTCGAGCGCGTCGTCCTCGACGACGACGCCCGGGTTCGACGGCTCCTGGTACAGCGGCACGTCGTGTTCCTTGCACGCCTCGATGACGCGGGTCGCCTTCTCGGAGGTCACGTCGAGCGTGCCGCCGATCTCGATGGCGTCCGTGCCGGTGCGGCAGGCGTCCGCGAACGTCTCGTCGCCGTACAGTTCCTTGTCGGGGTCGATCTTCAGGACGTGATCCCACTCGGCCCACGGCGCGGTCATGTTGGTGTGGGTGGTGTGAGGAGGGGTAAAAAGGGCGCGGATGCGGGGAGTCGAGCGCCGGCGGCGCGGAGGGCCACCTCACGCGGCGAGTTCCCGGTAGAACGCCACCGAGAGCACGCCGAAGGCGCCGCCGAACTGCGCCCGACCCGCGATGGCGACACGGCGGAGAAACAGTTTTGACATTCCACATCAAAGTACGTCTATGGCCGTCGACACCCGCGAGAGCAAGGCCGAGTTCGCCCGACGGCTCGCGAGCGCGGGCTACGACGACTTCCTGATCCTCGACCGCGAGGCCGCGACGAGGGTCCTCACCGAGCGACGGGAGGAACTGATCGACGCGATCCGCGCCGAGTCGCCCGCGTCGATCACCGCGCTCGCGAACGCCGTCGACCGCGACGTGGCCGCGGTCCACCGAGACCTGGACGTGCTGTTCGAGTACAGCATCGTCGAGTACGAGGAGTCCGACGGCCGGAAAGCCCCCCGGCTGAAACACGACCGCGTGTTCGTCGAACCCGTCGCGTAGATGGGCGGATCGACGTTCGAGTACCGACTCGGACGGTACGCCGACCGGGAGTACTTCCTCAGCGCCCGTGCACGACCGGGGTTCGAGGATCCCGAGGAGTTCGCGGTTGTCGTCCACTACAACGACCCGACGACCGACGAGTCGGTACAGGTCGCGCGGGTCGATACCGCCCACGGACACGTGCATATCGACCGACTGTACCGCCGTGGACGACCGAAGGACGAACTCGACCTGAACTTCTGGGACGCCGTCGAGTTCGTCGAGGAGCGGTGGCGGACGTTCGCGGAGGGACACGAACGGACCCGTCGAGACGAATGACCCGCACTCGGCCGGTGCCGGCGGCGGGTACGCCGGGCGGCTCCCGACGCGACCGGCACCGCCTGTCACATCGCTACGCTTCGCTCACGCGTCGAGTTCCCGGTAGAACGCCACCGAGAGCACGCCGAAGGCGCCGCCGAACAGCGTGCTCCCCGCGAGCACGAGCGCCGCGACCGCGGCGTCGGCGGGCGAGGGGAGGCCGACGGCGAACGGGTCGGCGGCCGGCGGCGTCGCCCCCGCGGCGGAGGCGAGCGCGACCGCGATCCCGAACGCGGCGCTGAGGGCGCCCACGACCAGCGTGTACCCGAGGACGCTCGCGAGGTTCCGGCGGACGAGCCCCGCGCTGTGTCGCAGCGAGTCGACCGCGCCGAGGCCGTCGAGGACGACCGCCTGCCCGTAGAACTGGATCAGGAAGACCACGAGCAGGTACGCGAGCAGGACGCCCCCGCCGACCAGCGCGGCGACCGCGAGGAGGACGGCGCCCGGCCCGCCGCCGTCGCCGGCCGCGACCCCGAAGACGCCGACGACGGCGCCGATGAAGACCAGCACGCCCAGCGCGAGGTTGAGACCGATCAGCAGGAGGTACACCACGAACAGCGTCACGTAGTTGTCCCGCCCCTCGCGGAGGAACGTCGACAGCGACGTGCGCCCGTCGAGCGCCTCGTCGGCCATGCCGAACAGGCCGCCCTGGACGAACGGGGCGAGGACGACCGACAGCAGCGACCCGAGTATCGAGACCCCGGCGGCGACCAGCGGGGCGCTCGACTGGAGGAGCAACTGCGGCACCTGCAGCGCCGACAGCGCGAACGCGGGGACGAACACGACGGGGTTGCGGGCGAGCGCCGACGGCGTCCGCCGGAGGGCCGTCTGGAGGGCCACGGCTGAACATTCGTTCAGCCACTCATAAAAGTACTGACTGTTCGGCGGCGGGAGGGGACGTGCGTCCTCCCGCCGGCGTTCGGGACGGAGCGCCTCGGGCGTTCACTCCCCGTCCGCGGTCGAAACGACCGGCCCGCCCCCGCACTCCGGGCACTCCTCGTGGTCGGTTCGGAACCGTTCCTCGCAGGTGCGACACCGGTAGTCCGCGCTCCGCTCGGCCTCCGCCTTCGCGGTCCGCTTGAACTGTTCGACCTGCCGTCCCACCCGTTCGAAGAAGCCCATCGGTCCGTTAGACCGAGTGTGACCGAGGGGATAAGCGTTGGCCGGATCGTCGCTTCATCCGTTCGAGAGGCGGAACGCGCGCGAGAGAACGCTTCCGCGAGTGGGCGAGGCGAACGAGCGGGCCGAGACCGAGCGGCGCCGAAGCCGCCGAAGCGAGGGAGGAGTGGCTTCGATCCACGTTTCGCCGAGGGCCGTCGAAGCCGACCCACAGCGTGACAGGTGGGTTCTAGTCCGCCTTCGCCTGCCAGTCGCGGACCGTGTCCGGGCCGACGCCGTCGACCTTCTCGGCGAGCGCGTCCGGCTCCATCTCCTTGAGCGAGGGCACGTCCTCGACGCCGGCGTCCTTCAGCTTCTCGGCGGTCTTCTCGCCGATCCCGTCGATCGTCTCCAGCTCCGAGCCCGCCTGGCGCGACTGGTACTCGCGGTAGTTGCAGATCGGACAGCCCAGTTCCCACGGTTCGTCGCCCGAGTGGACGACCAGGTGCGGGAGGTCGTGTTCCTCGCAGGTCTCGTCGGTCACCTCGATCTCCCCCCGCCGCGGGAGCGGCAGCGAGTAGTCGCAGTCCGGGTAGCGGGTACAGCCGACGAGGCGCGAGCCCGAGCGGAGGCGCTTGATCGCGAGTTCGCCCCCGTGCTCCTCCCCACACTCGGGACACGCGCCGATCACCTCGTCGTCCTCCTCGTCGGCCTCGTCGGCCTGACACTGCGGGCAGCCGTGGACGAACGTCTTGCGCCCGGCGAGCATCTTCACGTGGTTGAGCCCGTGGTCCTCGCACGTCTCATCGAGGATGAGTGGCTTGCCCGTCGACGGCAGCGGCAGCGTGTACTCGCAGTCGGGGTAGCCGTCGCAGCCGACGAAGTACGACCCCGCCCGCGACTTCCGCACGAGGAGGGTGTCGCCGCACTCGGGACACGGCCCGAGCTGTTTGTCCGCCTTCAGCGACGTCTGGAGGTGGTCGCCGACCTCCTCGCGCGAGTCGGTCAGCTCCTCGAACACCCGCTCCAGCATCTCGCGGGACTCGTCGGCCACCTCGTCGAGGTCCTTCTCCCCGGCGGCGATGGCCTGCATGTCCGCCTCCAGCTGGGCGGTCATCTCGTCGCTCACGATCCGGTCGGCGAACTCCTCGGCGGCCTCGACGACCGCCTTCGCCAGCCCGGTCGGCCGCGGCGGGTCGCTCTCGATGTAGCCGCGGTCGTACAGCTTCTGGATGGTGTTGTGGCGCGTGCTTTTCGTTCCGATCCCGAGATCCTCCATCGTCTCGATGAGCCGCGACTGGCCGTACCGCCGCGGGGGCTGGGTCTGCTTGGCCTCCGAGCGCGTCTCCACGACCGAGAGCCGCTCCCCCTCTGTCACGTCGGGGACGTAGCTCTCGTTGGTCGAGAGGTACGGGTACACCGCGTGGTACCCCTCCTCGACGAGCCGCTTGCCGTTGGACTTCAGCCGCAGCGGGCCGTCGTCGGCGCCGACGGCGGCGTCGCCCGCGGAGATCTCCGAGACGACGCGCAGGTGCTCCCACTCGGCGTCGGGCGCGCACGTGGCGAGGAACCGCCGCACCACCAGCTCGTACACCTCCCACTCGTCCTCGGAGAGGTCGGAGGGCGCCGGAAGCTCGCCGGTCGGGTGGATCGGCGGGTGGTCGGTCGTCTCCTCGTCGCCCTCGGTCGGCTCGATGTCGTCCAGCTCCAGCAGCGACTCCGCGTCGTCGCCGAACTCGCGGCCCGACGAGAGCTCCTCCAGCAGCTCGCGCTCGTCGAGGTCGTCGGGGTACACCGTGTTGTCCGTCCGCGGGTAGGTGATGAACCCCGCCGTGTAGAGGTCCTCGGCGATGCTCATCGCCCGCTGGGCCGAGTACCCCTGCGAGGAGGCCGCGCGGATGAACTGCGTCGTGTTGAACGGCGCGGGCGGCTCGTCGGTCCGCCGGCGGCGACGCACCGACGACACCTCCGCCGCCTCGGCGCCCGCGAGGCGTTCGTACACCGCCTCCGCGGTCGCCTCGTCCCAGACGCGCTCGGCCTCGGTGCCGTCGTCGTCCTCGTAGAAGTACTGCGCCTCGAAGGCCGCGGATTCCGACGGCGCGTCGCGGCCGTCGGAGGCGTCCGCCTCCGGGTCGGTCTCGGAGCCCTCGCGCTTCAGCAGGTCGGCGAACAGCTCCCAGTAGTCCTCGGGGTCGAACGCCTCGATCTCGCGCTCGCGGTCGACGATCAGCTTCAGGGTCGGCCCCTGCACCCGGCCGACGGAGATGAAGTCGTCGCCCAGTTGCCGGGCCGACAGCGAGAGGAACCGCGTCAGCGACGCCCCCCAGATCAGGTCGATGATCTGGCGGGCCTCCCCCGCGGCCGCGAGGTCGAAGTCGATCTCGTCGCGGTCGTCGAACGCCTGGCGCACCTCGTTCTCGGTGATCGACGAGAAGCGCACGCGGTCGACGGGGACGTCCTCGTTCACCTCGCGGATCAGCTCGTAGGCCTCCTTGCCGATGAGCTCCCCCTCGCGGTCGTAGTCGGTGGCGATGACGACCCGGTCGGCCTCCCGCGACAGCAGGCGGAGCGCCCGGACGATCCCCTCCTGCGTGGGTCGTTTCCGGACGGGGGCGTCGACCAGCTCCGCGGGCTCGACGTCGCGCCAGTCGTCGTACTCCGGCGGGAAGTCCACCGCGACGACGTGGCCCGACAGCCCGATGCAGCGGGTGCCGCCCCAGCGGTAGACGTTGACGCCGGCGCGCCGCTCGGTGTCGAAGTCCCCGTTCGAGAGGATCTCCGAGAGGCGCCGCGCGGCGTTGTCCTTCTCGGTGACGATCAGTTCCATCAGTTGCCGGAGAGTATGCCGAAACTCCGGGTAAACCTTTCGCGGCACGGCGTGACGCGGGGAACCGGCCGACGGCGCCGGGTCGCGACCACTCCCGACCCCGCTACTCCCGCCCGACGACCTCGTCGGCGACCTTGTGCAGGTGCCAGCGGTCGTACAGCAGGTCCACGTCCGCCGCGCCGCCTCCGCCCGCGGTCGCCGGGGCGCCCGCGTCGCCGACGCGGAACTCGACCGGGACGGCCTCGCCCGCCGCGTTCGTCGTCCGGAACGCGTAGGGGTCGTCGTCGGCCGTCTCGACCAGCGGGAGCGACTCCCCGCCGAGCGGGCCCGCGAGGTCGAGCCGGAGGCTCCCGCTCCCCCCGGCGCGGGCGACGTACGCCCGCTTCACGCCACGGTAGGAGGCGTACTCGCCGGCGAGCCGGTCGAAGCGGCGGCGGCGCTCGAAGAACGGCGCCGCCTCGTACGGGTCCCGCCCGAGCGCGCACGCGAACACGCCCTCGCCGAGCCTGACGAGCGGGTAGTCGGGGGACGCGTTCGCGGCGACGGCGACGCCGAGCCCGGCCTCCCGCGAGAAGCCGACGTACGCCGAGGAGACGGCGATCGACCCGGAGTGCCCCACGAGGTCGTGTCCGCACGACTCGCGGGTCCGCCAACCGAAGCCGTACGGGCCCGAGGGCGTGTCGACGCGGCCCTCGGTCAGCGCCGCGACCGACTCCGGGGAGACGACCTCGTCGCCGTCGACCGCGCCGTCGCCGAGGAACAGCCGGACGTAGGTCGCCAGCTCCGAGACGGGCGCGAGCAGGCCGCCGGCCGGCCGCGACAGCTCCCGCGTCGGCACCGACGACGCCACGAGGTCCTCCCGGCTCCCGCCCGCGCCGGTCGCCGACCCCGACGCGGTCCCGTTCTCGCGCGGCTCCCGGAGGTACATCGTCGCGTGGTCGTCGTCCATCGCGTAGGCGGCGTCCTCGAAGGTGGCCCGATCCATCCCGAGCGGGTCGAGCACGTGCTCCTCGACGTAGCGACCGTACGGCCGGCCGGTGTTCTCCTCGATCACCTCGCCGAGGAGGACGTACTCCTCGTTGCTGTAGGCGAACCGCTCGCCGGGGGCGGCGATCCGCTCGTCGCGGTCCGGGGCGCGCGGACCGCCCCTCGGCCCCGACCCCGTCGCGTCCGCGCCGGGCCCGCCCGCCCCGGGCCCGGCCGACCCGACCGCGCCCTCCACGTGCGCCCGGAAGTCGTCGGCGTCCGCGAGCGGGACCGTGTCGGTGTCGCGCCGCAGGCGGCGGCCGATGAGCGCCTCGCTCGTCCCGAGCGACGGGAGGCCCGAGGAGTGCGACAGCAGGTGGTGCAGCCGGACCGGCTCGCCGTCCGCGCCGCCCAGGTCCACGTCGAGGTGGGCGGCGACGGGGTCGTCGAACTCGAGCATCCCCGCCTCCCGCAGTTGCGCGAGCGCGAGCGCCGTCACCGACTTCGTCACCGAGCCGACGCCGTACAGCGTCCCCGGCGTCGCGGGGCGGTTGCCCGCCAGGTCGCGCGAGCCGAAGCCGTCCGCGTACAGGGTGCCGTCCCGGTCGACGACGGCGACGCTGACGGCGGGGAGGCGGTCGCGTCGCATCGTTCGCCGGAGCAGGTCGGCCGTCGCGGCGCGGGCGTGCTCGTCCATGCCCGGTGCTCGGCCCGGCGCGACTTCAAGCCGCGTCCTCCGACGCGGAGGAGGCGGCCGCGACGGGAGGCGCACGCGGCGTCGGCGCGGGCCGCATCCCCGTCCCGCGTGCCGCTTCCCGAAGGGGTATCCCCCCGGCCGCCGCGCGGGGCGGTATGCCCGAGACCGACCACGACCTCGCGCGCATGACGTGGGAGGACGCCGGCGACGCCCTGCTGGGCGCCGACGCCGTCGTCGTTCCCACCGGCAGCACCGAACAGCACTCGGTCCACCTCCCGCTGTCGACGGACACCCTCCGGGCCGACCACCTCTCGGCCGAGCTGGTCGAGACGGCGCCCGACCACGACCTCGACTTGCTGCGAGCGCCGACCCTCCCGTACGGGTACTCCGAGCACCACATGCCGTTCCCGGGGACCGTCACCCTCTCGCAGGACACGTACAAGTCCGCGCTGGTCGACGTCGGCGCCTCCCTCGCGGAGCACGGCGCCGAGCGCGTGCTCTTCCTCAACTGCCACGGCGGCAACAGGGAGGCGCTCTCGCTGGCGACCGACCGGATCAACCGGGACCACGACACCGGCGCCCACTTCGTCCACTGGACGGACTTCGGCCGCGACGAGTTGGAGGATCACTTCGGCGAGGGGTGGGGCCACGCCGGCGACCACGAGACGAGTTTCGTCGAACTGGTCCGCGAGGACCTCGTGAAGGCCGACCGGAAGGAGCCCCAGGAGACAACGGACATGCCCGAGACGCGCTCGTACACGTACTTCTCGGACGTGACCGAGCAGGGCGGCCTGGGCGATCCGACGAACTCGGACCCGGAGTTCATGGCGGAGGTCGTGGAGAACACGACCGACCGGATCCTGGAGGCGCTGGCGGGCGACATCGGGAACGGCTGGTGAGGCGGCGGCCGTGCGCCGCGTCGCCACGTCGGTCGGTCACACGCCCACCGAGGCGTTAATCCGACAGCCCCGGACCGACCGGTATGCCCGACGACCCCGCGATCACCGAGGCGGAGCTGTACGACCTCCGCCACCGGGACGCCGAGCGCGAGGACGTCGAGTTCTACGTCGACCGGGCGCGCGAGGCGGACGGCCCGGTGCTGGAACTCGCCTGCGGCACCGGCCGGGTCCACCTCCCGCTCCTCCGGGCCGGCGTCGACGCCGACGGCGTCGACCTGAGCGCCGAGCGGCTCGACCGGCTGCGGGGGAAGGCCCGCGCCGAGGACCTCGACCCCGCGGTACGCGAGGCCGACATGACCGCCCTCGAGGCCGACCGCGCCTACGACCTCGCGATCTGCCCGTACAACTCGCTCCAGTTCGCGCGGACGCTGCCGGACCTGCGGGCGACGCTCTCGAACGTCCACGACGCGCTCGGTCCCGGCGGCCGGTTCGTGTTCGACGTGTTCGTCCCCGACTTCGACGTGATCTGTGAGACGTACGGCGAGTGGGAGGAGACGACCGTCGAGCGGGCAGGGGAGACGTACACCGTCCGGTCGCGGACGACCGTGACCGACCCCGTCGAACAGCTGTTCCGCGTCGAGCGGGAGCTGCTGACGCCGGAGGGGGACGTCGTCCTCGCCGACGCCTCCGAGCTCGCGATGCTCCCGAAGCGCCTCGTCGAGGCGGTGGTCGACGCCTCGCCGTTCGCCGCGGGGTCGGTCGCCGGCGGCTTCGACGGCGACGCCATCGCGGAGGACGCCGCGACGCAGGTGTGGACGCTGGAGCGGGCGGGCGACGGGTGACCCGCCGGCCCGCGGCTCACACGTGTTCGTCGAGGAAGTCGGAGATGGCCTCGAACTCCGTGATCAGGTTCTCGCGGCTCGTCGTGTGGTGGCCCTCGTCCTCGAAGATCAGTGACTCCACGGGCACGCCCCGCTCGCGGACCGCCTCGACCACCTGCTCGGCCTCGCCGACGGGCACTCGGGGGTCGTTCGCGCCGTGCTGGACGAACAGCGGACACCTGACCGCCTCGATGCTGGAGAGGGGCGAGATCTCTTTCAGGAACTCGTAGTCGTCCTCCAGACTGCCGTACTCGGCCTCGCGGTGGCTCCGGCGCCACTCGCCGGTGTTCTCCAGGAAGGTCGTGAAGTCGGCGATGCCGACGAAGTCGACGGCCGCGGCCCACAGGTCGGGGTACTCCGTGATCGCAGCGAGCACCATGAACCCGCCGTAGGAGCGGCCGTACGCGACGATCCGGTCGTCGTCGACGGCGGGCTGATCGTGGAGCCACTCGACGCCGGCGGCGACGTCCGCCACCGAGTCCATGCGCTTCTCCACGTCGTCGAGGTGGGCGTACGCCTTCCCGTACCCCGAGGAACCGCGGACGTTCGGCTCCAGCACCGCGTACCCCCGGTTCAGGAAGAACTGCTTCGTCGGGTAGAACCACGGCCGGCGCTGGTGCTCGGGGCCGCCGTGGACGTCGACGATGGCCGGCACCGACGCGTCGGGGTCGTCGCCGTCGACGCCCGGCGGGAGCGTCCAGTACGCGGGGATCTCCCGCCCGTCGAACGTCCCGTAGCGGACCGTCTCGGGCGCGTGAAACGCCGCCTCCGGGAGGCCGTTGCGGCCGACCGGCGTCCAGTTCACCTCGTCGCGGTCGCCGAACTCGCAGGCGCGGACGCCGTAGGGCTCCGTCGGCGACGTGTGCGTGTACGCGAGCCGCTCCGCGTCGGGGCCGAACGTGAGCTCCCGGACGACGCCGTCCACGGCGGGCGTCTCGACCGACCGGACCGCCGGGTCGGCCGGCTCGCCCGCGAGCGTCCCGGCGTGCAGGCGGGAGTAGCCCCCCTCGTTGACCGTGTAGGCGATCCGTCGCGTCTCCCGGTCGAACGCGAGCGCGTCGACGTCCCACGCGTCCGTCCCGGGCTCGCCGGCCGCCTCGTCGTGCCCGGCGACGGGCGTCACCGCTCCCGAGTCGAGCGATATCCGGCCGACGTAGGCCGTGTCGCTGTCGCGGTTCGTGACGCACAGCAGGCCGCCCTCGCCGTCGAAGTGCACGTGCGAGTAGGTCGCCTCCGAGCCGTCCGAGAGCGTCCGGGTCTCCCCGGAGTCGAGGTCGAGGACGAGCAGGTCCTCGTCGTAGCTGGAGCGGGCCTTCGAGAGCGCCAGGCGGTCGCCGTCGGGGCCGAACGCGGCGACGTCGAGCCAGCCGCCCGGGCCCTCGTACACGCGCTCGGGGTCGCCCGCCGGCGCGTCCGGGGTCCCGACCGCCTGCAGGTACACGTCGAAGCGGCCGTCCTCCTCGCGGTTGGCCGCGTACGCGACCCGGTCGCCGTCGGGGCCCCACGCGCCCCACGCGTGCTTCGACTCCGGGTCGTCCGTGAGGGGACGCTCGACGCCCGTAGCGAGGTCGTAGTGCAGGAGTTGATCGCGCTCGTCGCTCCCGCGGTCCATCGCGTACACGAACGACTCGTCGGCGGGCGAGGCCGCGAGCCCGGAGACGCGCTCCTCGTGCGGGGTGAGCCGCGTCGGCCACCCGGCGGGCTCGTCTGCGGTCCACACCTGCGGCGTGCCGGAGGTGTCCGCGAGGAACAGGAGGCGTCCTCCGGGCGTGAACGACGGGGAGTCGACGTGCTCGACGGCGAGGAAGCGGGCGACGGCGTAGCCGTCGTCGGCTGGGCCGGTCATGTGCCCACCGCGGGCGGGCCGGGGCTAAAGGGTTCGGCAGGCGGCGAGGCGGGAAGCGGAGTCGGCGACGCGGCGCGGCTCGGCCGACCCGGGCCGGGTCACAGTTCGGCGTCGGCCACCCGCTCCAGGAACGCCGCGGTCGTCCGGATCCCGTTCTCGAAGCAGTCCAGGTCGAGGTGCTCGTTCGGCGAGTGGTTCCCCTGGTCGGGGTTCGCGTACGGCACCACGAGCACCGGCACGTCCGCCAGCGCGTCGACGCGGCGGAAGAACGCCGCCGGGAGCGACCCGCCCAGCACCGGGAGCTCCACGGGATCCGCGCCCCACACCGCCGACAGCGCCTCCAGGACCGGGGGCGCGGCCGGCGTGTCCACTGGGGTCTTCATCGGCGGGAAGCCGGTGCCCTTGCGGACCTCCACGTCCGGGTGGACGCCGGCGACGTGCTCGCGGATCCGCTCGAAGACCGTGTCGGGATCCTGCCCCGGGACGAGCCGGGAGTCGAGCTTCGCGGTCGCCTCGCGTGGGACGACGGTCTTGCTCCCCTCGCCCTGGTATCCCGCGTCGAGGCCGTTCACGGTTACCGTCGGCTCCAGCAGCAGGCGCTCGTAGTAGTCGCGGTCGGTCGCGAAGTGTGTGAGTCCCAGTTCCTCGCGCACCTCGTCGGCGTCGTCCGGGAGCCGATCGACCAGCTCGCGGTCCGCCTCCGTCACCGCGACGCCCTCGTGGAAGCCGTCGACGGCGACGCGGTCGCCGCCGCTGGGGTAGCCGCGGTCGGGGTCGGTGCCGTCCCCGTACTCGGTCAGCGACGCGACCACCTCGGCGAGTTCGGTGGCGGCGTTCGGCACGGGGCCGCCGAAGTTGCCCGAGTGGAGGTCCGCGTTCGCCGTCGTGAGGTCCAACTGGAACGTCAGGATCCCCCTGTTCCCGTAGATGAGCGTCGGGCGGCCCGAGCGGTGTTGCGGGCCGTCGGCGACGTAGACCAGGTCCGCGTCACGGATCGCGGCGGCGGGGGCGGCGGAGTCGACGCCGGGGTCCTCGATCCCGGCCTCTCCATCCAGATACGTCTTCAGCCCGAGGCTCCCGCTCTCCTCGCCGCCCTCGACGAGGAGCTTGACAGTTACTTCGGGCACCGCGTCGGCCCGCGCGAGCGCGTCGAGCGCGAACGCGTGGGCGAGGAACTGCCCCTTGTTGTCGCCGGCGCCGCGGCAGTAGATGCTCCCGTCGCGCACCGTCGGCTCGAACGGCGGCGAGTCCCACTGCTCGGGGTGCTCGGCCGGTTGGACGTCGTAATGTCCGTAGAAGAGGACGGTCGACGCGTCGGGGTCGGCGGCGACGCGTTCGCCGTACACCAGCGGGTAGCGGTCCGTCTCGATGCGCCGGGCGTCGAGGCCGTGGTCGGCCAGCAGGTCGCGGACGGCGTCGGCGCCGGCGTCCATCCCCTCGCCCGTGGCGCTCACCGTCGGCAGGCGCAGGAGGTCGAACAGCGACTCCCGGTACCCGTCGAGGCTCCCGTCGATCACGGCGTCGGCCGCGCTCGCGGGCGGTGCCTCCGCGTCGCCGTCGGCAGGATCGCTCATACCACGACGACCCCCGCCGGCGGCTTCGCTCTTGGGCCGCCGGCGCGACGTGCCGGCACTCGTTATTATCCGAAACGCACTCCGAACGCCAAAGTTATTATACTGAACCGCTAAATTGTTAATCAGAGATGGAGGTCACCAGACGGCGGTTCGTCGCCGCCGCGGCCGGAGGCGCGGGTATCGGGACGCTCGCGGGCTGTACGGGGTCCGCCTCGGATCCGTCGGGGACGGAAGCGGCCGGGGGATCCGAGGGGGGAGCGACCGCGCAGTCCTCGTTCTTCGTGTTCGGGGACGTGACCGCGCGGGTCGCCGGCGACGCGACGGCGACGGGCCTGCTCGTGCCGGTCGGCCAGCACGGCCACGGCTGGGAGCCGGGGCCGCGCGTCCGCGAGGACATCCGGAACGCGGACCTGCTCGTCCACGGGATGCCCGGGTTCCAGCCGTGGGTCGACGACGTCCTGACCGACCTCGACGCCGACGGCGAGGGCGTCGCCACGGTCGATATCAGCGTCGACGTGGACCTGCTGGCGCCCGGTGAGGGTGACGGACACGATCACGGCGGCGAGGAGGAGCATCACGAGGACGACCACCACGAGGAGAACGGGACGCACGCCGACGAGGACGACGAGCACGGCGGCGGCGCGGACCCGCACTTCTGGATGGACCCGCTGCGCGTCCGAACCGCGGCGGGGACCGTCCGGGAGGCGCTCTCGTCGGTCGACCCCGGGGCCGCGGACGCCCACGAGGCGAACGCCGCGGCGTTCCGGGCGGACCTGGAGGCCCTCCACGGGGACATCGAGGCGACGGTCGCCGAGGCCGACCGCGACGTGCTCCTCGTCGCGGGGCACAACTCCTTCCGCTACCTGGGCGAGCGGTACGGCCTGCACGTGGAGGCGCTGACCGGGGTGGCGCCGGACGACCGCCCGACGACCCGCGACATCGAGCGGGCACGGGAAGTCATCGCCGAGCACGACCTCCGGTACGTCTGTGCGGACCCGATCGAGTCCGGGCGGGCGGCCGACCAGCTCGTCGCCGAGACGGACGCCGAGGCGGTGCTGCCGCTGACGGCGATGCCCGGGCTGACCGACGAGTGGGCCGAGGACGACTGGGGCTACCTCGACGTGATGCGCGAGGTGAACCTCCCGACGCTGGAGCGGGCGCTGGCGCGATGACCGCCGCCGTCGACCTCCGTGACGTGACGTTCGCCTACGGCGACCGGCCGGTCGTCGAGGACGTCTCGCTGTCGGTCGAGTCGGGGGAGTTCCTCGGCCTCGTCGGCCCGAACGGCTCCGGCAAGACGACCCTCCTCGAACTGATGATCGGCCTCCGCCGCCCCGACAGCGGCTCTGTCTCGCTGTTCGGCGCGCCGCCGCACGAGTTCGCCGAGGCCGACCGCGTCGGCTACGTCCCGCAGGACGTGGGCGACGCCGCCGGCGGGATGCCCGTCACCGTCCGGGAGGTCGTCCGGATGAGCCGGTACCACGGGAACCTTTTCGGCCGCTTCGGCGACGGCGACCGCCGGGCGGTCGTGGCCGCGCTGGAGCGCGTCGGCATCGCCGACCTCGCGGACCGGCGGGTCGGCCGCCTCTCGGGCGGGCAGCGCCAGCGGGCGTTCATTGCGCGGGCGCTCGCCGCCGAGGCGGACCTGCTCGCGCTGGACGAGCCGACCGTCGGCGTCGACGCCGAGTCCCGGGAGGCGTTCTACGACCTCCTGCACGAACTGAACGGCGAGGGGATGACCGTGGTCCTCATCGAGCACGACATCGGCGTCGTCACCGCTCACGCGACCGAGATCGCGTGTCTGAACCGTGAGCTGTTCTTCCACGGCGACCCCGAGGCGTTCGTCGAGACGGACGCGCTCGCGGCGGCGTACGGGAACGCACAGCACGTCGTGGCCCACGACCACCGATGAGGGGGACGACACCGCTCACGGCGGCCGACGGGGACGCCGTCGACCGGGTGCTGGAGGCGCTCCTGCGCGACCTCTGGGGCGGCCTGCTCGACGCGCTCGCGGGGGCGACCGGCGTCGAGATGCTCGCGTACCCGTTCATGCAGCGGGCGTACCTCGCGGCCGTGTGCGTCGCGCTCGTCGGGCCGCTGGTCGGGAGCTTCCTGGTCCACCGCGAGATGGCGATGATCGGCGACACGCTGGCGCACGCCGCCTTCGCCGGCGTCGCCGCCGGGCTGTTCGTCAACGCGACGTTCGCGGTCGCGATGCCGCCGCTCGCGACGGCTCTGGTCGTCGCCGCCCTCGCCGCGCTGGTCGTCCAGGCGCTCGTCGACCGCGCGGGCGCCTACCGCGACACCTCCCTCGCCATCGTCCTCACCGGGTCGTTCGCCGTCGGGAGCGTCCTCGTGACGGCGACCGACGGGGGGATCGCCGTCGGCATCGACGCCTACCTGTTCGGGTCGCTGGCGACCGTCTCGCGGGCGAGCGCGGGGACCCTGCTGCTCATGACGGTCGTCGTCGGCCTCGCGGTCGGGGCCGCCTACCGCCCGCTGGTGTACGTCACCTTCGACGAGGTGGGCGCCCGCGCGGCCGGCGTCGACGTGACCCGGTACAACCGCCTGCTCGCGGTGCTCACCGCGGTGGTCGTCGTGGGCGCGATGCAGATCATGGGCGTCATCCTCGTCGCCGCGATGCTGGTGATCCCCGTCGCCGCGGCCGCGCCCGTCTCCGGGTTCAAACGGTCGATCGTCGCCGCCGTCGCCGCCGGGCAGGTCGCCACGCTCGCCGGCGTCACGCTGTCGTACCTGTACGACGTGGCCGCCGGCGGGACGGTCGTGCTCGCCGCGATCGGCGTGTACGCCGCCGTCCCCCTCGGGTCGCGCGTCCGGGGCGACCTCGCGGCGCGTCGGCGCCCCGCCGCCGCGGGTGCGGGGGCGGCCGGTGACGCGGGGGCGGACGAGGGTGCGGTCGCCGACGGGGGCGACGACGGCGGGGCCGAGTAGCCCGGCGCGGTGCGGGCGCGGAAGCGCGGGACGGGGAACCGCCGGGAGCCACAGCCGAAGCCGGCCGCCCCGACCGCCTCCGCAACTGTTAGGCGCCGGACACACCGATACCCGTAGAGGCTCCCCCCATGGCGAACACCGACGCGCGCGTGGACATGACCGAGGGCGCGGTGACGCCCCGGCTGTTCGCGCTGGCGTGGCCGCTCGTCCTCGGCAACCTCCTCCAGACCCTCTACAACCTCGCGGACGTGTTCTGGGTCGGCCGCGTGAGCCCCGAGGCCGTCGCCGCGGTGTCGCTCATGTTCCCGCTCTCGTGGATGTTCGTCTCGACGGCGATGGGGCTCACGGCCGCGACCATCGCGCTCGTCTCCCAGCACGTCGGCGCCGGCGCGGACCGGAAGGCCGACGAGGTGGTCGCCCAGACGACCCTCCTCGCGGTCGCGGTGTCGGTCGCGCTGGCGACCGCCGGCTTCCTCGCGCGCCGACCGCTCCTGCGGGCGATCGGCGCCGAGGGCGTCGTGTTCGCCGAGGCGCTCGCCTACATCGAGGTCATCTTCCTCACCCTGCCGCTCACGTTCCTGTTCTTCGCGTTCCGCGCCTCCCTGCAGGGCGCCGGCGACACCAAGACCGCGATGTGGCTCGTCGCCGCCTCCGCCGGCGTCAACATCGTCATCGACCCGGTGTTCATCCTCGGGTGGGGACCGGTCCCCGCAATGGGGACGCGCGGGGCAGCCTGGGCGACGTTCCTCTCGCGCGGACTGGCGGCCGCCGCCGGCGTGTACGTCCTCGTGCGGGGCGACTGGGGCATCCAGCTGCACCTCGCGGACCTCCGCCCGAACCCCGCGGTGCTCCGGAAGCTGGTGGACGTCGGCTACCCCGGGACGCTCGACGGCTGGGCGCGCTCGTTCGCCGCGGTGGCGATGGCGGCGCTGGTCGCGCGGTTCGGCCCCGCCGCGACCGCCGCCTACGGCGTCGGCGTCCGGCTGATGTCCGTCTCCTGGACCGTCGCCGGCGCGGTCGGGCAGGCGACGGCGACGGGCGTCGGCCAGAACCTCGGCGCCGACACGCCCGACCGGGCGGGCCGGGTCGCCTGGACCGGCACCGGGGGGACGATGGCCGTCCTCGCGCTCGCGGGCGCCGTCGTCTGGGTGTTCCCGGCGCTGGCGATCCGGGTGTTCGTGAACGACGCCGCCGTCGTCGAGGAGGGGGTCTCCTTCCTGCGGATCACCGCCCCCGCGTGGGCCGCCTTCGGCGGGCTGATGGTGCTGCAGGGCGCGTTCCGCGGCGCCGGCGACACCCGCACCGCGATGGGGCTGTCGCTGCTGTCGCGGTGGGCGTTCCGCATCCCGGCGGCGGTCGTCCTCGCGTACTCGTTCACCGTCGTCGTGCCCGTCGTCGGCCCGGTGTCCGGCCTCGGACTCGGCCCCGACGGGCTGTGGTGGGCGTGGACGTTCGGCGCCGTCGGCTCGCTCGTCGTCGGCGCGCTGTGGTTCCTCCGGGGGACCTGGACGGAGGGCGTGATCGAGGACGAGCGCGGGGCCGACGCCGGAAGCGCCGCCGGATCAGTCGACGGCGGGCCAGGATCGGTCGACGGCGGGCCGGGATCGGTCGACGGCGACGGGAGCGCCCCGACGCCCGACGACGACGACTGAGCGGGCGACTACTCCTCGCGGAGGACCGCCGCGTCGGGCGCGTTCCGCATCACGCTCCGCATTCCCCGTCTGGCGGCGCGGTCGGAGCTGTACCCCTCGCCGCTGGTGGCGACGATGTTGCCGTTGCGGTGGACGAGCCGCCAGCGCCACTCGTCGGCCCGGTCGCGGTACAGCTCGAACCGGGCGAGCGACGTCGGCGGGGCGGCGCCCGGCGCCGGGACCGCCTTCGCCGGGAGGTCCTCCGGGTCCGTCGCGGCGATCCCGAGCGCCTCCCCGTCGTCGGTCGACTCCGGGGCGTCCGTGGGTTCGGCGTCGCCTCCGCCCGCCTCGTCACCCTCGTCCGTACCGGCCCGCTCCGCGGCCGTCACGTCGCGTTCCTCCCACTCGAGTTCGACCTCCAGTTCGGTCCCGTCGTCCTCCCCGTCGACCTCCAGGTCGACCTCGACGTCCATCGAGTCGGGGAGCGGGACGCTCGCGGCGTCGTCGCCCTCGCCGAGCCGGAGGTCGTCGCCGGCGGCGAGGTCGGCGGCGATCCCCCGCAGGAGCGCCGCGGCGGTCGCCCGCTCCATCCGCTCGTCCATCGAGAACACCGTGTGTTCGGACACGGACGGACCGTCACGGCCCGGCGGCTTGAGTGTACGCCCGCGGCCGACGGGCTACGTCTCGACGACGACGTACCGCTCGCGGGGCGCGTCGACGCTGACGGTCGAGCGGAACGACCCGTCGCCGAACACGAGCACGACGAGCCCCGGGCGGGGCCGCTCGACCCGGAATCGGACGCCGTTGGCCTCGCGGGGGCCGCCGTCGGTCGCGTTCAGGTACGCCCCGAACGCGGCGGCGAACTCCGTCGCGTTGGCCCCGTCGTCGAACCGGAGCGCCCAGACGTAGCCGCGGGCGTCGCCGTCGGCCAGCGCGAGGCGGCGGTCGTTGCCCCAGCCGTCGGCGCCGGCGGCCGCGCGCTCCTCGGGCAGTTCCGTGCCGAGCACGCCCCGGACGAACAGCTCGCCCATCCGGGTGGGCTCGGCGACCGACTCCCACTCCCCGTCGCCGCGGCGGTCGACCGTCAGGCTCGGCGGGTACCGGCTCCCGGGCGCGTCCCCGTGGATCAGCGCCTCGGTCGTGCGCGGCGGCGTCCGGTACACGGCGTCGAGGTCGGCGGGACCGGTGACCCGCCGGTCGACGTGCCGGAGCCCGAAGTAGTACGTCATCAGCGAGAGGCGCCGCTCCCCGGAGGCGTTCAGGTACGAGCGCCGCCAGGCGGTCGCGTTCGCCCGCCGCGCGGCCGAGCTGTTCGCGGGGAGGTGCCGGTCGACGTACCGGATCGCGACGTACTCGGCGGCGCCCTCGGTGACCGCCCCGCCGGCCGTCTCGCCGTCGTGGGACTCGGGGACGACCTCGTACACCGAGCCGTACGCGCCGACCCGGAACTGCGTGACGTGGACGAACTCGTGGGCGAGGACGTACTCGACGGTGGACGGGCCGGCCGCCGTCGCTGCGGGCGTGAGGTGGACGATGTAGGGGCTCTCGACGTACCCGAGCAGCGTCCCGTTCCCCGCGGCGGCGTCGACGCCGAGGGCGCGCCTGAAGCCGGGCGCCGGCGCCCCCGCCGACAGCGACCCGTCCGGGCCCTCCCCGGAGTCGTCGAGGAACAGGAGGCTCGGCGGGTCGGCGTCGAGGCCGCGGAGCGCGAGCACGCGCTCCCACACCGCGTCGGGGTCGACCGAGAGGTTCCCGCCCGACACCTCGATGCCGTCCGGGTCGCTCGACGGCGACGTCGCCCCGTCCCCGTCGGGGCTGTGATCCCACCGGGCCGTCGTGACCTGCGACCCCCCGCAGCCGGCGAGCACGAGCAGGAGGGCGATCGAGAGGGCGGCAACCGCGGTACGGCGGACCATACGCGATCCGTCGGCCGAACGATGAAAAGTGCGGGGGCCCGCCGAGCGTCGTCGTCTACCCGTCCAGCCGCTCGCGCAGCATCCCGTTCACGTCGCCGGGGTCCGCGGAGCCGCCCGTCTTCTGCATCACCTGCCCGACGAGGAAGTTGATCGCGCCGCCCTCGCCGGCGTGGTAGTCCTCGACCGCGTCGGGGTTCTCGTCGATGGCCGCCTCGACGGCGGCGGCGACCTCGTCGTCGTCGGCGGTGCCCAGTCCCTCCCGCTCGATGACCTCGTCGGGGGTCAGCCCCTCGTCGAGCATCGTCCGGAGGACGACCTCCTCGGCGTTCTTCGTGGTGACCTCCTCGGTGGCGACGAGCTCGATCAGTCGGGTAAACTCGTCGAGACGGTCGGTCACGTCCTCGACGGCCATGTCGCGGTAGTTCAGCTCCCCGAGGAGGGTGTCGGCGACCCACGCGGCCGCGAGGTCGGGGTCGAACTCCTCGGCCACCTGCTCGTAGAAGTCGGCGACCGCCTTGCGGGAGGTGAGCTTCGAGGCGGCCTCGGCGTCGAGGCCGTACTCCGCGCGGAAGCGCTCGCGACGGGCGTCCGGCAGTTCCGGGATGGCGATGCGCTCCTTCCAGTCGGACACCCGCAGCGCGGGCAGGTCCGCCTCCCGGAAGTAGCGGTAGTCCTTCTCCTCCTCCTTCGAGCGCATCGAGACGGTGTTGCCGTGCGTCTCGTTGAAGTGGCGCGTCTCCTGGGCGACGGCCTTCCCGCGCTGGATGAGGTTCTCCTGGCGGTTGCGCTCGTAGCTCAGCGCCTGCTCGGCCCCCTTGTGGCTGGAGATGTTCTTCACCTCCGTGCGGTTCGCCGACTCCAGCACCTCGTCGTCGATGTGGCCGTCGTCGCCGACCTCGCTCGCCTCGACCATCGAGAGGTTCGCGTCGATGCGGAGGCTGCCGTCGCGGCTCGCGTCGAACACGCCGAGGTACTCCAGCACCTCCTCCAGCTTCTCCAGGAAGGCCCGCACCTCCTCGGGGTCGCGGAAGTCGGGCTCTGTGACGACCTCCATCAGCGGCGTGCCCGCGCGGTTGTAGTCGACCAGCGAGTAGTCCGCGCGGTCGACCGACGTGGTCCGCACGTCGAGGTCCGCCGGCCCCTCGCGGACGTGGCGCAGGCTGCCGGGGTCCTCCTCCAGGTGGGCGCGGCGGACGTTCACCGTCCGGCGCTCGCCCTCGTGGGAGAACTCCAGTTCCCCGTCGGCACACAGCGGGGCGTCGTACTGGGTGATCTGGAAGTTCTTCGGGAGGTCGGGGTAGTAGTAGTTCTTCCGGTGGAAGCGGGTCTCCTCGGGGATGTCGGCGTCGAGCGCCTTCCCCACCTTGACGGCGGCCTCGACGGCCGCCTCGTTGAGAACCGGGAGGGCTCCGGGGAGCCCGAGACAGGTGGGACAGACGCGCGTGTTGGGCTCCTCGTCCTCGGCGGGGTCGGTCGAACACCCGCAGAAGATCTTGGTGTCCGTCTCGAGCTGGACGTGGACCTCCAGCCCGATGACGGGCACCAGCTCGGCCCGCTCGGCTGCTCGTGCCATCGTTGAACCGGCGTTCGCGTCGCCGGAGGTAAAGCCTGACGGGACGGCGCCCGGGTGTCCGAGCCCGTCGCCTCACTCGTCGGGCCCGTCGGGGGCGCCGGACTCGAACTGCGTCAGGAACACGCCGAGCGCGACGAGCAGCGCGAACGCTTCGACGGCGTCCCGGACGAGCGCCGCGAGGTCGACCCACGCGTCGGCGAGGAGATCCCCCGGGAGCGAGTAGAAGACCACGGAGAACACGTCGAGCACGGCGAACGCGGCGGCCGCGGATACCACCCCGACGGCGTACACGACGAGCGCGAGCGCGGCGTACCGGGCGATCCGTGCCAGCGGGAGGGGCCCGTCCGGTAGGAGGCGCTCGGCCGACTCGCGGGTCCGCACGGCCAACGGGACGAGCGATCCGGGGAGGACTCTGATGACGGAGCGATCGGAGGGCATCGCCCCGCGGTAGCGGCGAACGGAGCATACGTTTTCTGATCGGGGCCGACCGACCGCACGTTACCGCGCGTACAGCTTCGCGCCCAGCAGCCCCGTCAGCCGCGAGCGGTCGGTCGGCGACACCGCGACGTAGGGGCGCTCGACCGGCCCGAACACGTCGACGACGCGCCCGACAGCGGTCAACGACTCGTCGACCACCTCGCTGCCGAGCCGGGCGGGGTCGGCGCCCTCGGGGGCGCGGACGATCGCGAGCCCCTGGGCGGTGCGGACCACCTCGCCGACGCGCTCCATCGGCTCAGTCCCCGCGGATGACGCCCAGGTAGGCGGCGACCGCCTGCACGAGGTCGTTCTTGGCGGTGTCCTCGGTGCCCGTGACGAGCACGCGCCCGCGGGGCTCGAACTCCCGGCTGTACGTCACCTCGCGTTCGATCTTCGCGTCGTAGCCGACCTGCTGGACGGCCTGCGCGATCTCGTCGACCGTCGGCTCGGGGACCGCGAGGTCCTCGGGGACGCGTCGCCCCTCGGCGCGGGTCAGGGCCGCGTCGAAGTACGCGGGCCAGAGGACGTTCTCGACCATACCGGAGGGGCGGCGCCCGCGCTGAAAAAGGGTGCTATCGCCGGACGGACCGCGACCTCACCGCTCCCGCTCCGACCCGCGCCCCGCCCCCCGTGCGTGCTCGCGTTCCCGCCGGACGCGGTCCTCCAGGTCCTCGATCGACTCCGTCTCCAGCAGGCGCTCCAGTTTCCGCTCGAACTGCTCGTCGGTGAGTTCGCCCCGCGCGTAGCGGTCGCGGAGCGTGTCGAGGGCCTCGCGGCGGTCTCCCTCGTCGGCGGCAGGGGAGTCCGGGGCCGTCGCGGCCGTCGGCTCGTCGGCCTCGTCGCCGACGGCGTCCACGCCGGGCACGTGGTCGTCGTCCCACCACTCCTCGACGTCCTCCTCGTCCCCGAACAGGATCGCCGTCAGCGGCACGACCACGACGTAGCCGACGAGGAGGGCGGCGAGCCACCAGTCCTGCCCGGTGACCATCGCCGCGAGCCAGACGCCGGTGACGACCGTGCTCACGACGCCGGTGAGGTTCTCGCGGAGGCGCTCGGCGGGGCTCTCGCTCATGTGGATGCGGTCCCGGCAGGGGAAAATAAAACTCGCGGAGGGACTACCGCTCGCGCCGCGCGAGCAGGGCGGACCCGAGCACCGCAAGCACCGCGAGCGCGACGCCGAAGCCGGGACCGGACGTCTCGGTCGCGCCGGCGCTCGTCGTCCGGGTGACGGGCGTCTCCTCGGTCGGCGTGTCCGCGGCGGTCGTCGCGGTCGGGGTCTCCGTCTCCATCGCGGCGACCGCCTCCGCGCGCGTCTCGAACTCGACCTCGGCGGCCGCGTCGGGGTGGAACCCGCGCGTCAGCGTCCGCACGCCCATCACGACCGATCGCGGGGCCGGCTGGTTCATCCAGTTGCGGTTCACGCGCACGGTGTTGTTGTTCTCCACCGCGGGCGTGCTCGCGTACGGCTCCTGCCCGAGGAGGTACGACGAGTAGCCCGTGACCACGAGGTACTCGGGCGCGAGTTCGAGGACGACCTCGTCGTTGATCTGCGGGTAGCCCGTGAGGTTGCGCTCGGCGGCGACGTTCGCGCCGCCGGCGGTCGACAGCATCGCGTCGATGAACGTCTCCGTGCCGGCGATGTAGCCGCCGCCGAGCGGGTACAGCACCCGCACGTCCTCGACGTCGGCGGTCGCCTCCGCCGCCGTCTCGACGTTCGCGTCCATCCAGGCGTTCGCCTCGGCCGCGCCCTCGCAGTTGCCGGTGAGCCGGCCGATCCGCGTCGTCTTCTCGCGGACGTCAGCGATGTCGGTCGCCGCCGGGAAGTGATACACCGTCAGCCCCGCCTCGCGGAGGGCCCGCACCGTCTCCACGGAGGTCGCGTTCGGCGCGAGCACGAGGTCGGGGTTCGTGCCGACGACCTTCTCGACGCTGACGCCGAAGCCGGCCGCGGAGACGTTGGCACGGGTGTCGGCGCCCTCCAGGTACAGCGCGAACTTCGTCACGCCGACGACCTGGTCCTTCCCGCCGATCTCCCACATCGTCTGTGCGGCGCTGGGGTTCAGCGTCGTGACCCGCTCGGGCCGCTCGTCGAGGGTCACCTCGGTCCCGGTCGCGTCCGTCGCGGTGTACGGGAAGCCGCAGTCGGTCTGTGTCGCCGCGGGCGCGCCGTCGGTGCCGTGCGCGCCAGCCGCGTCGCTCGCCGCCGGCGGGGCTCCCCCCGCCGGACCCGCGCTCGCGGCCGCGGCCCCGACCGCCGGGACCGCGCCCGCGAGCACGACGAGCAGCGCTACCACGAGTGTCCGTGTCCGTCGTCCGTGCACACCGCGAGGAACCCGTCATTACAATAAATATTTATCTAACCAAAGCGGCCTTGCGTTCGTGACACGCGTCTGGCGCCGCGCCGCCGCCTACTCGCTGGCCCTGTCGGCGCTCCTCGCGGGCGTCGTCACCGTTAGCGCCGGCATCGGGCCGGTTCCGGTGCCGGCGCGGACGGTCCTCGCGGTCGTCGCCAACGCCGTCGTCGTCCCCGCGAGCGTCGAATGGGCCGCGGGGGGCGCCGCGGGCGGGCCGCTGACGGCCGGCCTCCCCCTCCGGGTCGGCTTCGCGCACCCGTTCGCGTTCCCGGTGTCGGAGACCCACGAGGCGATCGTGTTGCGCGTGCGGCTCCCGCGGATCCTGCTCGCGGCGTTCGTCGGCGTCGCGCTGGCGGCCGCCGGTACGGTCATGCAGGGGTTCTTCCGCAACCCGATGGCCGACCCGGGCGTCATCGGCGTCTCCACGGGCGCGGCCGTCGGGGCGGTGTCGTGGATCGTCGCCCCCTCGGCGGTGTTGGCGTTCCTGGGTCCGCTCCGACCGCTGTTGAACGACGGCGCGGGCCTCCAGATCGCCGCCTTCTGCGGCGCGCTGGCGGCGGGGTTCGGCGTCTACCTCATCGCCAGCCGCGACGGCCGCACGCCGGTCGCGACGCTGTTGCTCGCGGGCGTGGCCGTCCAGACGTTCCTCGGGGCCGTGGTCTCGTACCTCCTGCTCCACTCGGGGGAGTCGATCCGCCGGGTGACCTACTGGCTGATGGGCCACCTCAGCGGCGCGACGTGGGCGGAGGTGACCGCCGCGGCCGTCGTCGTCCCGACGCTGGTGCTCGTGCTGTTCGCGTACGCCCGCGACCTGAACGTCCTCCTGCTCGGGGAGACCGACGCCGCCGCCCTCGGGGTCGACGCCGAGCGGAGCAAGCGCGCCCTGCTCGCGGTGTCCTCCGTACTGACGGGCGCGGCCGTCGCCGTCTCGGGGGTCATCGGCTTCGTCGGCCTCATCGTCCCCCACGGCGTCCGCCTGCTCGTCGGCCCGGACCACCGGGTCCTCCTGCCGACGAGCGCGCTCGCGGGCGGGAGCTTCCTCGTCGCCGCCGACACGTTCGCCCGCGCCGGCGTCGCCGAACTGCCGGTGGGCATCGTCACCGCCGCCGCGGGCGCGCCCTTCTTCCTGTACCTGCTGCGGACCAGGGAGGTGTACGAGCTGTGAGCGGGGGAGCGACGGGAGGCGACGACCGCGACGGGAGGGCCGTCGCCGGCGACGCCGCGGGCGACGCCGACCGTGTCGCCGGCGATGCGACGGGCGGCGACGGCTCCGACACCCCCATGATCGCCGTCCGCGACCTCGTCGTCTCCCGGGGCGGCGAGCGCGTCCTCGACGGCGTCTCCCTCTCGGTGGACCGCGGCGAGCTCGTCGGGCTCGTCGGTCCGAACGGCGCGGGCAAGACGACGCTCGTGGCGACGGTCAACGGGACGCTCGCGCCCGGTTCGGGAAGGATCGAGCTCGACGGCACGGACCGGACCACCCTCTCGCAACGGGAGGTCGCCCGGCTCGTCGCCACGGTCCCGCAGGAGACGAACACGGCCTTCGAGTTCGACGTGGAGACGGTCGTCGAGATGGGCCGCACGCCGTACGTCTCCCGGTTCGGCACGACGACCGAGGCCGACCGCGAGGCGGTCCGCCGGGCGATGGACCGGGCGGGCGTCGCTGAGTTCGCGGACCGCTCGGTGACGACGCTCTCCGGGGGACAGCGCCAGCGGGTCCTGTTCGCGCGGGCGCTGGCGGCCGAGACGCCGGCGCTCCTGCTGGACGAGCCGACCGCCAGCCTCGACATCAACCACCAACTTCGCACGCTCGAACTGGTGCGGGAGATCGCCGACGAGGGGAAGGCGGCCCTGGCGGCGATCCACGACCTCAACCTCGCCGCGCGGGTGTGCGACCGCCTCGTGTTGCTCGCCGGCGGCACGGTCCGGGCGCGGGGGACGCCCCGCGAGGTGCTCGGGGACGACGCCCTCGCGGACGCGTTCGGCGTCGCCACCGCGGTCAACGACGACCCCGCGGTCGGGTCGCCGATGGTGACGGCGCTGCGCGACGGCGACGGTGCCGGCCGCGACGGCGGAGGCGACGGTGCCGGCCGCAACCGCGGAGGCGACGGTGAAACGGCCACCGACTCCGCCGGCGGCGACGGTCCGGGCGCGGACCCGGCCCCGGACTCCGGCCGGGACGCCGGTCCGGACCGGTAGCCCTTTTCGCGCGGCCGGCCGAGGCCGGGTATGCCCACGCCGTGCGTCCGCGCCCCCGTCGTCGAGGGCGAGGAGACGAGACAGGCGCTGGCCGAGCGCGGCCTGCTCGACGGCGACCGCGAGATCGACGTCGAGGACGGCGAGATCTTCGTCCCAGTGGTCGACGGCGACGCCGCCCGAGCGGCCGGCTACGACGTGGTCGAGCGCGAGGCCGCCGAGCGCGAGGGCCACACCCCGCCGGCGGAGGTGCTCGGGTTCGAGCCCTCCTACGAGCGCCTCGGCGACGTGGTGATCCTCGACGAGGACGACCCCGAGCGCGCACGGGCGATCGCCGACGCGGTCGTCGAGTCGGACGTGCCCTGCGGGACGGTGGTGAACCGCGCCTCGAAGGTCGCCGGCGAGTACCGCGTCCGCGAGTGGGACGTCCTCCACGGCACCGACACCGAGACCGTCCACCGCGAGTACGGTCACGAGTTCCGCCTCGACATCGCGGAGGTGTACTTCTCGCCGCGCCTCGCCACCGAGCGCCACCGCGTGGTCGAGCAGGTGGCGGCCGGCGAGCGCGTCGTCGACATGTTCGCGGGCGTCGGCCCCTTCGCGGTGCCGATGGCCGCCCGCGGGGCGGAGGTGCTCGCCTGCGACGTGAACCCCGCCGCGATCCGCTACCTCCGGGAGAACGCCGAGCGCAACGGCGTCGCCGACCGGGTCACCGCCCTGGAGGGCGACGTGCGCGAGACGACCGCCGAGTACGCCGACTGGGCCGACCGGGTGGTGATGAACCTCCCGCACAGCGCAGAGGAGTTCCTCGACACCGCGGTCCGGCTCGCGGGCGACGACTGCGTGCTCCACCTCTACGACATCCAGCACGAGGACGACCCCTTCGGCCCCGGCGAGCGCGCGATCCGCGCGGCCGCCGAGCCCGAGGGCTACGAGGTCGAGGTGCTGACGCGCCGGGAGGTACGCTCGTACGCGCCCCACGAGGTGAACGTCTGTCTCGACGTGCGGATCCGGCGGGCGTGACCGCCGTGTGAGCGCGGGGCACGGCGTCGCGCATTCGGAATCCTTATTTCCGTCATGGCAGTACGAGGGAACGCACGCGCCGGTGTAGCTCAGCTGGCAGAGCGATTCCTTCGTAAGGAATAGGCCGAGGGTTCAAATCCCTCCACCGGCTCTCCTGCCGAACGAAGTGAGGGTGGAGAGCCTCGCGTGGAGGGATTTGAGGTAGGTCGGAACGAACTCCGACCGTGGTTCACAATCCCCTCCACCGGCTTCCGGCTTTTCGGTCGTTCAGTCCGGCACCGCCCGGTCCGGGTATCCGCTCCGGCGGAGTCGTTCCCGTGTCGGAGCGGGCGCACGGGCACGGTACGCTCCGGCGGGATCGGACGGGTCCACCCCACGGCCCGCGCCGGTTCGGTGCGGGGGATCGGCCGGATCCGGCTACCTGTTCCAGAAGGCGCCGGTGAACACCACGAACACGGGGATGATCTCCAGGCGGCCGATCCACATCAGGAAGATCAGCAGCAGTTTACTCGTCGCCGGGAACGGCAGATAACTGCCGAACGGGCCCAGGAACCCGAACCCCGGCCCGATGTTCCCGAGCGTCGCCAGGCTCGCGCTGGTCGCCTCCAGCGTCGTCATCTCCAGGCCCACGCGCCCCGCGTCCAGCAGGAGCAGCACCGTCGCCACGCCGAAGGTGAGCAGGTACAACAGCGTGAACCCGTAGATCGCCTGTATGACCTCCTCGTCGATGACCTGCCCGCCGAGCCGGACCGGCTTGACCGCGTCCGGGTGCGACGTCGTGAACAGCTGCCGTCGGATCCCCTTGATGACCACCACCCACCGGATCACCTTCACGCCGCCCCCGGTCGATCCCGCGGACCCGCCGACGAACATGGCGAACAGCAACACCCCCTGCGCGGTCGTCCCCCACTGTGCGAAGTCGCTGGTCGCGTATCCCGTCGAGTTCAACAGCGATGCGACCTGGAACGTGGCCTGCCGGAGCGAGTTCTCCAGCGCGCCCTGCGTCACCCCGCCCAGCTCCAGCGGCGGCGCCGACCCCGTGAACAGCAGCCCCCACAGGATCACGGCGACCCCGGCGTTCGCGCCCAGGTACGCCTGGAGCTCCCGATCGCGGAGGAACTCCGCGTACTCGTCCTGAAGCAGCAGGTAGAACAGCGCGAAGTTCATCCCCGCGACCAGCATGAACGGGACGACGACCCACTGGACGGCCGGCGAGAACGCCGCGATGCTGTCGGCCTGCGGCGAGAACCCGCCCGTCGGGAGCGTCGTGAAGCCGTGGGCGACGGCGTTGTACACGTTCATGTTCGGGGCCATCCCCGCGTAGTGGAGGCCCACGAGGATGCACACGTACAGGACGGTGAACCCCAGGTAGAACAGCCACAGCAGTCGCGCGGTCTCGGCGATCTTCGGGGTTAGCTTCTGGAGTTCCGGCCCGGGCGCCTCCGACTCGATCAGTTGCGCGCCGTTGACCGCGGCCTCCGGGAGGATCGCGACCATCAGCACGATGATCCCCATGCCGCCGAGCCACTGGGTGAGCTGGCGCCACATCAGGAGCGCGTGCGAGTGCTGCCGGAAGGAGATCTCGGCGGTGACGGTCGCGCCGGTCGTGGTGAACCCGGACATCGACTCGAACAGCGCGTTGACCGGGTGCCGCAGCGCGGAGTCGGTCCCGTAGCCCGCGAGGACGTACGGGATCGCCCCGATGACCGCGACGGCGCCCCAGGCGATCGCCACGAACAACAGCGCCTCCCGGGCGCCGAGCTGAGGGTCCTCGTCGAGCCGCTCCAGCAGGAGCCCCACGACGACGGCGATCCCGATGGAGAGCAGGAAGACGACGACGTCCTCCCGGTAGAGGAGCCCGATCGCCAGGGGAACGAGCATGGCGACGGCGAGGTACTTGATGACGGTCCCGGTGAACGCGACGCTCTGGCGCCAGTTGACTCGAACCGACATCACCGACTCCCGTCCATTGAGTACTGCCTGCCCGCCGAGCCGTGAAAAAGCACTCGTTCCCGTCGAACACGTCGCCGGCGGTGGGGATAGAGCGGTGTGGGTAGGGGGAGACGGGGGTCACAGTCGACCGGTGGCCGCCGCGAGCGAACCGACGTCGGCGAACACGGTCACGTGGTCGCCGCGCGGGACGACGGTGTCGCCCGAGCGAGGAAACGCTCTCGCTGGCGATCGCTTCGACGATCACGCCGTCGGGAAGCTCGCCGCGGCCTCCGGACCGGGGCCCCGCTCCGTCGCCGTCAGTCGCCCGGAGCGTCGTCCGCCGCGCGGTGCTCGCCCGGACGGACGGCGCCGAAGGGATCAGGACCCCGCGTCGCGCCGGAACTCGTCCGCGTAGTCCTCGACGAACGTCCGCACGGTCCGCGGCGGCCGACCGAGGACCCGCCGGCTGTCCTCGGTGACACGGGCGGCCAGCCCCAGCCGTGCGACGGTGTAGATGCCACACATGAGGGCGACGAACCCGGCGGAGTTCCCGCGCCGGTACATCCGCGACGCGAACGCCGCCAGGGACGGCTCGGGATACGTGACGGGGCGATCCAGGACGTCGCTGAGGACCTCCGCGACCTCGGCGTACTCCAGCGCCGCGGGCCCCGTGAGATCGTACGCCCGGTTCGCGTGCCCGGACTCGGTCAGCGCGACCGCCGCGGCCTCGCCGACGTCGCGCGCGTCCACGAGGCTGGTCCGCCCCCTGCCGGCGGGCACGAACACCTCGTCGCGCTCGACGATGTCCCGCCTGTGGACCTCCAGGAGGTTCTGCATGAAGAACGACGCCCGCAGCAGCGTGTGCTCGACGTCCGCGGCGACGACGCGCTGCTCGATCCGGTGGTGGGGGACGAGTGGGTTCCTCCCGGCGCCCAGCGCCGAGAGGTAAGCGACGCGGTCGACGCCGACGCGGCCCGCGGCCTCGGCGACGGCGCCGACGTCGTCGCCGTCCACGCCCGGGGGGCGGACGAGGAAGACGCCGTCGACGTCAGCCAGCGCGGGTCCCCACGTCTCGGGCTTCGTGAAGTCGAACGCGACCGCCTCGCCGGCGGCCGCGATCTCCGCCGGGACGCCCTCGGGGTCGCGGACGCCGGCCCTGACGGCGGCGTCGCGGTCCGCGAGCGCGGTCACGACGTGCCGGCCGACCGTCCCGGTCGCCCCGGTGACGAGAATCGTCTCCGTCATCGGCCGGCCCTCCGGGGAACGGTCACGACGGCGGGCCCGCCGCACGCCGGGATCGCGGAGGGCCCGGGACTCCGGGGTGCGAGAACGGTCACGCGTCCGCGATCTTCGGCAGCTCGCGGACGTACAGGTCGTCCTCGATGCAGTCGAGGACGAACTCGGCGACGTTCGCCCGCGCGGCGACGTCGCGCATGCCGAGCGTGAGATCCGTCCCGTGGCGGAACTCCCCGGTGTGCGGCCCCTCGGTGAGCCGCGGGCCGCGGACGACCGTCCACCGGGTGTCGCTGGCCCGCACCAGTTCGACGTGGTCGCGGGCGTCCTCGAGCACCGACCGCGCCACGAGTTTCAACAGCGCCCCCATGACTTTCCCGCCGAGGCTCACCGACTCGCCCTCCTCGCGGACGCCCGCGCCGACGAGCGTCACGAACCGCTCGACGCCGTGGTCGTCCATCGCGGCGAGCACGTGCCGGCCCGCCTCGGTCAGGAGGTCGTCCGGTCCCTCCGAGCTCTGGCCGAGGACGCTGACGACGGCGTCCACCGGCTCGTCGCCGCCGACCGCGCGGTCGACGCCCTCGCCGCGGTAGGCGTCGCCCTCGACGACGGTGACCCGGTCGTCGTCCCGTATCGCGGCCGGGAGGTCCGTGGGGTCCCGGACGAAGGCGACCACCTCGTGGCCGCGGTCGAGCGCCTGGTCGACGAGCGGGCGGCCGGTTCGCCCGGTCGCGCCGAACACTGCGATTCGCATACCCGCGGTAGGTGCTCCGGGGAGTTATACTTGCGACTTCGAAGTTTGGAAGTACTGGACACTCGAACCGGTCTCGGCCAAAGATACAAATCCGAAAGCGTCGATCCATGAGGTATGACCGACCCGAGCGACCCGCCGGCGGTGCCCGACCTGAGCGCGGGGTTGTCCCGCGAGGAGGCCGTCGCGCTCCGCGAATCGTTCGCCCCCGAGGAGCAGGAACGGATCCGCCGGACGGTCGCGGAGCTGCTCGACCTCCTCGGGAAGACCCACACGATGGCGGTGCTGAGCGCGTTCGCGTTCGCGGAGGGGCCGCTCCGGTTCAGCGACATCGAGGCCGACCTCGACATCGCGCCGAACACGCTGTCGACGCGGCTCCGGGAACTGACGGAGGCGGGGCTGCTCGACCGCGAGGCCTACGACGAGGTGCCGCCCCGCGTGGAGTACACGCCGACCGGGAAGGCCGAGTCGCTGTTCCCCGTGTTCGCGCACCTCCACCACTGGGCGATCGAGCACGACCTCTGACTTCGACTTCTGTAGTAACGTCGGGACCTCGAAGTCGGGTGTATATTGCGTTCGATCCAGTACTACAGGTGTGTCTCAACCGGAATCGAAGGAAGCGGCAGCGCGGTCCCGGGAGGCCGGGTCCGCGGAGGCGGAACGGACCCGCGACTCCGGGTCCGCCGCGGCCATCGACGTCGACGGGCTCGAACTCGTCTACGCCGACGGGACCGCCGCGGTCCGAGGCGTCGATATGGCCGTTCCGGAGGGGGAGTTCTTCGGCTTCCTCGGGCCGAACGGGGCGGGCAAGACGACGACGATCAAGGTGTTCGCCACCCTGTTGTCCCCGACGGCCGGCGAGGTGCGGGTCAACGGCTTCGACGTCCGCTCGGAGCCCCGGAAGGTCCGGGAGTCGATCGGGTACATGGCCCAGGAGACGAGCATCGACCCGGAGCTCACCGCCGAGGAGAACGTCCGGTTCGCCTGCGAGGCCTACGGGGTACCGCGGGGGGAACGGTCCGAGCGGATCGCCGAACTGCTCGACCTGGTCGACCTCGCGGACGTGGCCGACAAGCGGGCCGAGGAGTTCTCCGGCGGGATGAAGAAGCGGCTGGACGCCGCGACCGCGCTCGTCCACCGGCCGCCGCTGGTGTTCCTGGACGAGCCGACGACGGGGCTCGACCCGAAGGCGCGCAACCGCCTGTGGGAGTACTTCCGGCGCATCAACGACCAGGGGACGACCATCTTCCTGACCACGCAGTACCTCGAGGAGGCCGACCAGCTCTGCGACCGGCTGGCGGTCATTCTCGACGGGGAGATCGTCGCCGAGGGGAGCCCGGCGGACCTGAAGCGCGAGGTCGGCGGCGAGGTCCTCGACGTGGAACTGGAGGGCGGTCCAGCCGTCCGGGAGCGGGCCGCGCGGATCGCGCGGGAGTTCGAGGCGTTCGCCGACGCGTCCGTGACCGAGACGGACGAGGGGATCGGCGTCACCGCCGAGACGGCCCGCCAGCACGGCACGGACCTGCTGGTCGCGCTCCGGGACGCCGACGTGACGGTGACCGGGTTCAACATCCGCGCGCCGACGCTCGACGACGTGTTCCTGGCGATCACCGGGGAGGAACTCGACGCCGACGACACCGGGGGCGCGCCATGAGCACGCCCGGCGCCGACGACGGTCGGGCCGCGACCTCGGCACGGCCGCGGGCACGCTCCGGCAACACGTTCGTCGGGGACGCGTGGGTGAACTTCAAGCGGTGGAACCGCAAGGCCGTGCGGAACCCGTTCGTGCTGGTCGTCTCGCTCGTCCAGCCGGTCATCTTCCTCGTGTTGTTCACGGAGGTGTTCGGGACCGTCGCCGGGGGCGCCGTCGACCAGGGGCTCCCGGGCGTCAGCTACGAGACGTACCTGGTCCCGGCGATCGCCATCCAGGTCGCGCTCGCGGCGGCCATCACCTCGGGCGTCGGCCTGGTCAACGACATCGAGAACGGGATGTTCGAGAAGACGCTCGTCACGCCGATGAACCGCACGGCCGTCTTCCTCGGCAAGACCGCCGCCGAGGTGTTCCGGATCGCCGTCCAGATCGCGATCATCCTCGGCCTGGGGCTGCTCCTCGGCGCGGACGTCGGCGGCGGCGCCGTCGCCGCGGTCGGGATCGTCGCGGTCGGGATCTGCTTCTCGCTGTGGTTCGTGGCGTTCTCGAACGCGCTGGCGATCCTCACGCGCGACCAGGAGTCGACGATCATCGGCGCGAACCTGCTGCAGTTCCCGCTGCTGTTCCTGTCGAGCGCGTTCCTTCCGCTGGCGGCGCTGCCCGACTGGATCCGGACGTTCGCCCGGTTCAACCCCGTAACGTACGGCGTCGACGCCGCGCGCTCGCTCATGGTCGACCGCGACGTGATGACGGTCATCGAGGTGTCGTGGTTCGGCGGCACGCTCGACGGCGTCGTCCCGGGCGTGGCCGTCCTGGTCGGCCTCGACCTCCTGCTGGGCGCCGTCGCCGTCGTCCTGCTGTCCCGCGCGTCGAGTTCCGACGTGCGGTGACGGCGCCGGCGATCAATCGAGATTGTCCTAGGCCAGACAAAATTGTTATGTGCGCCGGTCGGCCTTCTCCCGGTATGTATCCGGTATCGACGGGGGAACCCGACGACGTGGCGGCCGCGTGGGCGACTTCGGAGGCACGGGCGGGGCGACCGCGGTGACGTTCCTCCTCGTCGCCGGCTCGACCGAGACCGCGCGTATCGACGGGATCAGCGCCGCCGGCGCCGACCCCGACCTCATGCGACACACCCCGGGCGCCGACCTGGACGTGATCGTCCACGGCGCGCCGGCGCTCGCGCCGGTCGTGCCGGTGAGCCCGACCGGCTGTCCCACGCCCGCGGTCGTCACCCGCGCGGCCCGGGAGCTGCTGGGCTTCGACGTGGTCGGCGTCGACGCCGGCATCGCCGGCCGGACCGGCTCGCCGACCGTCGACGTGGGCCACGGGCCGGGGCGTGACGTCCGCGAGGGGACGGCCGTCCCGCACGCCGAGGAGACGTACCGAGCCGCGCGTGCGTTCGCGGAGTCGCTCCCCGACGACCGCCTCGTGGTCGGCGAGACGATCCCCGGGGGAACGACCACCGCGCTGGGCGTGCTGACCGCGCTGGGCGAGGAGCCGGCGGTGTCGTCGTCGCTCCCTGAGAACCCGCTGGACCTGAAGCGGCGGGTCGTCGCCGAGGGGCTGGACGCGAGCGGGGTCGCCCCCGGCGACGCCGCCGGCGATCCGCTGGGGGCGCTGGAGGCCGTCGGGGACCCCGTGCTCGCGGCGGTCGCGGGCCTCCTCGCCGGCGCCGCGGAGTCCGACACCCGGGTGACGCTCGCCGGCGGGACGCAGCTCGCCGCCGCCGCCGCGCTGGCGCGACACGCCGGCGTGGACGCGCCGCTGACGCTCGCGACCACCTCGTTCGTCGCGGACGACGAGACCGCCGGGATCGCCGGGTTGACGCGGTCGCTCGACGTGGACCTGACCGTGACGGACCCCGAGTTCGAGGCCGAGGACCACCCCGCGACGGACGCCTACCTCGCGGGCGAGGCGAAGGAGGGCGCCGGCATGGGCGGGGCGCTGCACCTCGTCGAGGAGTCGGGAGCGGACGTGTCGATGGCGGCCCTCCGCGCCAGGATCGTCGACGTGTACGACCGCCTGCTCGCGGCGGCGCCGGAGGCGGGGCCGTGAGCGTGGGATCGGCCCGATGAGGGGCGTCGTCCTCGGCGGCACCGCCTCCGGCGTCGGCAAGACCGTCGCGACGCTGGCGACGATCACCGCGCTTCGGGAGGCGGGGTACACCGTCCAGCCGGCGAAGGCCGGCCCGGACTTCATCGACCCGAGCCACCACGGGCACGTCGCCGGGACGCCCTCGCGGACCCTCGACGTCTGGCTCCAGGGCGAGGACGGGGTCCGGCGCAACTACTACCGCGGCGAGGGCGACGTGTGCGTCGTCGAGGGCGTGATGGGGCTGTACGACGGCGACGGCTCCAGCACCGCGATGGTCGCGGAGGCGCTGGACCTGCCGGTCGTGCTCGTCGTCGACGCGAAGGCGGGGATGGAGAGCGTCGCAGCGACCGCGTACGGCTTCCGCGAGTACGCCGCCCACGCCGGCCGCGACGTCGAGGTCGCCGGGATCCTCGCCCAGCGCGCCCACGGCGGGCGCCACGAGGAGGGCATCCGCGAGGCGCTCCCGGACGACATGGCCTACCTCGGGCGGGTCCCGCCGAACCCGGATCTGGAGATACCGGACCGCCACCTCGGCCTCCACATGGGCGAGGAGTCGCCCCTGCCCGGGGACGCCCTCGCCGCCGCGGCCGAGCACGTCGACGCCGAGGCGCTGGCGGAGCTGGCGCGCGAGCCGCCGCGACCCCCGGCTTCGGAGCCGGGGCCGCCGACCGGAACGCGGGTCGCGGTCGCCGACGACGCCGCCTTCGCGTTCCGCTACCCGGCGACGCTGGAGCGCCTGCGCGAGCGCGCCGAGGTGGTCACGTTCGCCCCGACGCGCGGCGACGCGCTCCCCGACTGCGACGCCGTCTACCTCCCCGGCGGCTACCCCGAGCTCCACGCGCCCGAACTCGCGGACAGCGACGCGCTGAGCGACCTCGCCGACCGCGCGGCCGACGGCCTCCCCGTCCTGGGCGAGTGCGGGGGGCTGATGGCGCTCGCGGAGACGCTGACGACCGCCGACGGGGACACGCACGAGCTGGCCGGCGTGCTCCCCGCGGACGTGCGGATGCACGACCGCTACCAGGCGCTCGACCACGTCGAACTGCGGGCCGAGCGTGACACCCTCACCGCCGCCGCCGGCGAGACGCGCCGCGGCCACGAGTTCCACTACTCGTCGGCGGACGTGGCCGACGACGCCCGCTTCGCCTTCGAGGTGGTGCGCGGCGACGGCATCGCCGACGGGCGGGACGGCCTCACCGAGCACCGGACCCTGGGGACGTACGCGCACGTCCACCCCGAGAGCGGCGCGTTCGACTCGTTCCTGGAGGCGATCTGAGGTGGCGGGGGAGGACGGGCCGGCGTCCGCCCCCGACGCGGCGGCCGGCGGGCCCGACGGCGCCGACGCGGACGCCGCCCCGATCGCCGCCGTCTCGTTCGACCTGTTCGGCACCCTCGTCGACGCGGACGCGCCCGACGACCCGGCCGAGGCCGTCGCGGCCGAACTCCGCGAGCGCGGCGTGGCCGTCCCCGACGACTGGTCGGAGGCGTACGCCGAAGCGCACCTCGACTACGCCGAGGGGGTCGAGCGCCCGCTCCACCACCACGTCGCCGCCGCGCTGGCGAGCCGCGACCCCGAGCGCGAGCCGCGTGCCTTCGTCGACGACGCCGCGGCGGCCGTCCGCGCGGCGTTCGACCGGCCGGTCGGGACGCGCCCCGGCGCCCCCGACGCCGTCGCGACGCTGGCGGGGCGGTACCCCGTCGCCGTCCTCTCGAACTGCAGCGTCCCCGGCCTCGTCGGGCGGACGCTCGACCGGTCGTCGGTCGACGCGGACGCGTTCGACGCCGCGGTCGCGAGCGTCGAGTGCGGGTGGCGCAAGCCCGACCGCCGGGCGTTCGATGCCGTCGCCGACGCGCTCGACGCCCCGCTCTCGGGGCTGGTCCACGTCGGCGACGACCCCGCGACCGACGGCGGGGCGACGGAGGCCGGCGCCCGGTTCGTCTCCGTCGGGGAGGTGCCGCTCGCGGAACTGCCGTCGGTCGTCGAGGAGCGATGGGGCTGACCGCCGCCGCCGCCGTGGGGCTCGCGGCCGTCCTCGACGGCGCGTTCGAGGAGATCCCCGGTCGAGTCCACCCCGTCGCGCTGTTCGGGCGCGTCGTCGAGCCGTTCGACCGCGAGTGGGCCGCGCCCGGGGTCGTCGGCGCCGCGGTCGCGGTCGTCCTCCCGCTGGCGGCGGCAGTGGTCGCGTGGGGGGTCGTCTCCGGCGCCGTCGCGGGGGTCGCCGGCGTTACCACAGATGTCGCCACGGTCGCCGGGACGGGACCGTCCGGCGCCCCCCTCGTGCCGGCCGTCGCGGGCGCGGTCGTCGCCGGGGTCGGCCTGTTCGCGACCACGAGCCTGCGGATGTTGGTGTCGGTCGCGCGGGAGGTGGTCGGGTCGGTCGACGAGGACGCCGACGCCGCCCGGGAGGCCGCGGTCGCGCTCGTGGGGCGGGACACCTCGTCGCTGTCGGCGGCGGAGATCAGGAGCGCCGCCGTCGAGAGCGCCGCCGAGAACATCGCGGACGGCCTCGTGGCGCCGCTGCTGGCGTTCGCCGTCGGGGTGCAGGTCTCGCTCGGGGTCGGCGTCGCCTGCGCCGCCTGGGTGAAGGCGGTGAACACGCTCGACTCGATGCTCGGCTACCCCGACAAGCCCGTCGGGACCGCGAGCGCCCGCCTCGACGACGCGGTTATGTGGGTGCCCGCCCGCGTCTCGGCCGTGCTGCTCGCAGTCGCCGCCGGGTCGCCGCGCGCCCTCCTCGCGGCCCGCGAGTCCGCCGGGGTCCCCGCCTCGCCCAACTCCGGGTGGCCGATGGCGACGCTCGCGGCCGCCCTCGACGTGCGGCTGGCGAAGCCCGGCGCGTACGTCCTCAACCCCGACGCCGACCTCCCGACGGCCGCGGACGCGCGGCGGGGCGTCCGCACGGTCGCGCTGGCGGGGGCGCTGGCGTTCCTGCTCGCGGGGGCCGCCGCGGCGGCGACCCCGGGGACGGGCGTGTGGGCGGGGGTGGGGACGTGACCCCGGCCCCGCTGTCGGCCCTGCGCGGCGCGCTCGGCTTCCTCTCTCGCGTCCCGGTCGGCCACACCGACGACGGCTGGGAGGCGTTCCGGCGCACGCCCGCGGCGATCCCGGCGGCGGGGTACCCGATCGGCGCGCTCGTCGCGCTGCCGATCGCGGCGGTCGCCGTCGCCCCCGCCCGCGGCGCCGCCCTTCCGACAGAGACGGTCGCGGTGGTGTTCGTCGCGTGGCTGTACACGGTCACCGGGATAACCCACCTCGACGGGGTGGCGGACCTGGGCGACGCGGCGGTCGTCCACGGCGACGCCGACCGCCGTCGCGAGGTGCTGAAGGACAGCTCTCTCGGCGTCGGCGGCGCGCTGGCGCTGGGACTGGTCGTCCTCGGACTCGCCGCGGCGACCCTGCCGCTGGTCGACCTCGCGCGGTTCGCCCCCGCCGCCGCCGTCGGCCTCGTGGTCGCCGCCGAGGTGGCTGCGAAGGCAGCGACGGCGTCGGCGGTGTGTCTCGGCGACGCGCCCCACGAGGGACTCGGCTCCGCGCTGACCGGCGAGTCCGGCCCGCGCTCGCTGCCCGGGATCGGCGTCGTCGCCGCGCCCGTCGCGCTCGTCGGATGGCCCGCGCTCGCGCCCGGCCTCGCCGTCCTCGTCGCCGCCGGCGTCGTCGCCGCCGCGGCGCTGTGGTGGGCGAGGGCCCACCTCGGCGGCGTCAGCGGCGACGTGCTCGGCGCGACGAACGAACTGGCCCGCGTCGTCGGGCTCCACGTGGGGGTGATCGCGTGGACGCTCTCGTGATGTGCGGGGGGCGGGGCACCCGCCTCGGGGCGGTCGGCGCCGACGCGGAGAAGCCGCTTGTCGGGGTCGGCGGCGAACCCATGATCGACCGGGTGCTCGCGGCGCTTTCGGCCAGTCGCGTCGACCGCGTCCACGCGGTCGTCTCCCCGGACGCGCCCGAGACCGCGGCGTCCCTCCGCGGAGCGGACGACTCCGGCGACGGCGACGACGCCGCGACGGCGGGCGTCTCGGTCGTCGAGGCCCCCGGCGAGGGCTACGTCGCCGATCTGGGCTACGCGCTGGAGCGGGTCGAGCGCCCGGTGCTCACGGTCGCCGCGGACCTCCCGCTGCTGTCGGCCGGGGTCGTCGACCGCGCGATCGACGCCGCCGGCGACGCGTCGCTGTCGGTGTACGTTCCCGTCGAGTTGAAGCGCGAGTTGGGCGTCAGCGTCGACCCGGAGACGACGACGACGCGCGACGGCCGGGCGGTGGCGCCGACCGGACTGAACGTCGTCGGCGCCGACGACGGAACCGGCGATCGCGACGGAGACCACGGCGACGAGAACGCCCTCGTCGTCGCGGACGAGCGCCTCGCGGTGAACGTGAACCGCCCGCGCGACCTGCGCGTCGCGGAGGCGCTGCTGCGGCGGCGGCGGCGCGAGAGAACCGACCAGGTGCCCGACCACGGAGACCACCAATGAACTTCGACACCGCACGCGACACCCCACGGACCCCGCACGGCAGCAGCGACGACCCCGACGTGCTCGACTTCAGCGCGAACACCAACCCGCACGTCCCCGACGGGGCCGCGGACGCCTACCGCGACGCCTTCGACGCGGCGCGCACCTACCCGCGGGAGCCGCCCGTGGAGTACCGCGAGGCCGCCGCCGGGTACGTCGACTGCGACCCCGAGGACGTGATCCCGACGCCCGGCGGGCTGGCGGCGATCCGCCTGGCGGTCGACCTCGCCGTGGAGCCGGGCGACTCGGTCGCGGTCCCCTCCCCGAGCTTCGGAGAGTACGCCCGCGAGGTGCGCCTGCAGGGCGGCGAGCCGGCGTTCGTCCCGCAGGCCGAGATACTGGAGACCGACCCCGCGGACCACGCGCTCGCGGTCGTCTGCAACCCGAACAACCCGACCGGGAACGCCTACGACGACGCGGAACTCCGGGCGTTCGCGGCCCGGTGTCGGGAGGCGGGGACGCCGCTGCTGGTCGACGAGGCGTTCCTCGGGTTCACCGACCGCCCCTCGCTCGCGGGCGAGGCGGGCGTCGTCGTCGCGCGGTCGCTGACGAAGCTGTTCGGCCTGCCCGGCGTCCGCGCGGGCTTCGCCGTCGCGACCGGCGAATGGGGCGAGGCCCTGTCGAACGCCCGCCGCACCTGGAACCTCGGAGCGCCCGCGCTCGCCGTCGGCGCCCACTGCATGCGCCAGCGGAGGTTCGTCGAGCGCACGCGCGAGCGCGTCGCCGCCGAGCGCGAGCGGATGCGCGAGGCCCTCGCCGACGCCGGCTACGGCGTCCACCCCTCCGACGCGCCGTTCCTCCTGCTCGACGTGGGCGACCGCGAGGTCGACGCGGTCGTCGGGGACGCCGCCGACGCGGGGATCGCCGTCCGCGACGCGACGACGTTCCGCGGGCTCGACACCCACGTCCGGGTCGCGGTCCGCACGCCCGCCGAGAACGACCGCCTGCTGGAGGTGCTGCGTGCCGTTTGAGCCACGCGTCGCCGACGGCGTGCTCCGGCTCCGTCGCCCGGGGACGCGCTGGCTCTCGACGGGCTGGGACGGCGGCCTCTCGGAGGCGGACGCCGCGTACAACGTCTCCGTCCCGGAGGGGTGGGAGCGCACCGACCTCGGGGAGTACGTGACCGAGCGGCTCGCAGGCGCCGGATTCGGGTCGGAGGAATCGGGGAGGGAGGCCGGGCCGGCCCTGCTGACCGGCGTCGACATGCGCCACGCCCGCGTCGCGCGGGCGGGGACGGTGACGGTCGCGGCGACCGCCGGCGTCTCGAACCCCGCGGCGCTCCCGATGGGGGCGGGCGCGGAGGACGCCAGCGCGCCGGACCCGGACCGGAACGCCAAGCGGGAGCGGGACCGCGACCCCGTCGGCCGCGGCACGGTGAACGTCCTCGTCGCGACGACCCGGAGCCTCGCGGACGGCGCGCTGGCGAACCTCGTGGCGGTCGCCGCGGAGGCGAAGGCGGCGACGCTGCTGTCCGCGACGGGGTTCCCGGGGACGACCACCGACGCCGTCGTCGCCGGGTGCGCGCCCGACGGCGAGCCCGCGGCGTTCTCCGGGAGCGCGACGCCCGTCGGGAGCGCCGCGCGGGCGTGCGTCCGCGACGCCGTCCGCGCGAGCCTGAACGCGCGGTACGGCGCCGGCGACGCGACCGTTCCCGACTCCGTCGCCGACGCGGAGTACGGCGTCGTCACCGACCGCGAGACGGAGGTGTTCGCGCCGTGACCGACCCGCGAGGGCTCCGCGGGACCGCCGGCCGCCCCGAACCGCGGCGGCGATGCCGACCGCGGCGGCGACACAGTTTGGCCGACCGACCGCGTACCACACGACCATGACCGACGACCACACCGACGAAACTGACGGACGCGAGGGGGGAGCACTGAGCGACGGACGGACCGACGGCGGAGCCGACGAGGAGGAGGAGCCCGCCGAGGGGGACCCCCACGCCCGCACGCCGGGCGGGGGCGTCACGCCCGCCGCCCGCGACATCGCGCCCGCGGCGCCCGAGGAGTTCGGCCTCGTGCAGACGTGGTGGGGCGACGGCAAGGGGAAGACGACCGCCGCGCTGGGGATGGCGTTCCGGGCGGCCGGCCACGGCTACCGCGTGCACGTCCTCCAGTTCATGAAGGGCGGCGCCGCCAGCGTCGAGGACGTCCGCGGCGAGTACAACGCCATCGCGGCGATGCCGGGGGTCTCCTACGAGAACTCCGGCCACTACGGCTGGCACGGCATGGCCGACGGCACCGACGAAGTCGACCACGAGGCGCGGGCGAAGGGGGGGATCCGCCGCGCACGCGACCTGCTGGCGGCGTGGGAGTCGGTCGACCTGACAGCCCCGCTCCCGCTGGAGGGCGACCCCGAGGACGGCGCGCACATGCTCGTCCTCGACGAGATCGTGTACGCCGCCAACCGCGACCTCGTCGACCCCGACGACCTCCTCGAGTTGATCGAGTCGAAGCCCGACGACCTCGAACTCGTCCTCACGGGCGGCCACGAGCGCCCCGAGTACCTGACGGACGCCTCGGACCTGGTCACGAACGTCCGCAAGGAGAAGCACCCGTTCGACGACGGCCACCGCGCCCGGAAGGGCACCGAGTACTGATGGAGGAGAACGGCGGGGAGGCCGGCGACGGGAACGGGGACCGCGTCGGCGACGCCGTCGACGCCGGCGCCGGGAACGCGGACGCCGGCGCCGGCGCGCGCACCCTCCTCGTCGCGGGCACGGCGAGCCACGTCGGCAAGAGCACGGTCGTCGCGGGGCTGTGCCGGCGCCTCGCCGACGCGGGCGTGTCGGTCGCGCCGTTCAAGGCCCAGAACATGAGCAACAACGCCCGCGCGGTCGTGACGCCCGACGGCGGCTACGGCGAGATCGGCGTCTCGCAGTTCGTGCAGGCGCGCGCCGCCGGGATCACCCCCACGACGGACACGAACCCCGTCCTCCTGAAGCCCCGCGGCGACGGCGAGAGCCAGCTCGTGATCGACGGCGAGGCGGTCGGCCACTACGAGCCCGGGCGCTACTACGACGAGCACTTCGAGCGCGCCCGCGAGGCCGCCGTCGCCGCCCACGGGCGGCTCGCCGCCGAGTACGACGTGATCGTCGCCGAGGGCGCCGGCAGCATCGCCGAGATCAACCTCCACGACCGCGACCTCGCGAACGTCGAGACCGCCCGCTTCGCGGACGCGACGATCCTCCTGCTGGGCGACATCGAGCGCGGCGGCGTCTTCGCCAGCCTCTACGGCACGCTCGAACTGATGCCCGCTGACCTCCGCGAGCGCGTCGCCGGCGCGGCGATCACGAAGTTCCGCGGCGACCCCGCGATCTTGGCGCCCGGCATCGACGACATCGAGGCGCGGACCGGGGTGCCGGTGCTCGACGTCCTCCCCTACGACGACCCCGGGCTCCCCGAGGAGGACAGCGTCTCCCTCCCCGCCGAAGGCGAGCGGGGCGTCCTCGGCGACGACGACGGCGTCGCCCCCGAGCGGACCGTCACCGTCGGCGTGCCCCGGCTCCCGCGCGTCTCCAACTTCACGGACCTCGAGCCGCTGGCGCGCACGCCGGGCGTCCGGGTGGCGTACCTCCCGCTGTCGACGGACCTCGCGGGCGTCGACGCGGTCGTGCTCCCGGGGACGAAGAACACGGTCGACGACCTGCTGGCGCTGCGGGAGGCGGGCTTCGACGACGCGCTCGCGGGCTTCGACGGGCCGGTCGTCGGGATCTGCGGCGGCTACCAGCAGCTCGGCGAGCGGATCACGAACGCCGCGATCGAGGGCACCGGCGACGCGGACGCGGTCGAGGGGCTCGGCCTCCTGCCGGTCGCCACGCGCTTCTCCGAGGACAAGCGGGTCCGGCAGGTGACCGTCGAGGCCGACGGCGCGGGCCCGCTCGCCGGCGTCTCGGGGGCCGTCTCGGGCTACGAGATACACATGGGCCGGACCGAGCGGCTCGACGACGCGGGCCTCGACACGCCGCTGGAGCCGGGGAGCGCCGCGACCGACCGCGTGCTCGGGACGTACCTCCACGGCGCCTTCGAGAACGAGTCCGTCCGCGAGGCGTTCGTCGACGCCGTCTTCGCCCGCGCGGGGCGCGCGCGCCCCGCCGCGGCCGAGACCCGAACGTCGCCGTACGTCGCCGCCGGGGAGTTGGTCGAGGGGATCGACCTCGACCGGCTGGTCGGCGACCCGGTCGACGTCCCCGGGGAGTGAGTCACGGTCGACGGCGCCGACGGCCGATCGTGGACCGGCTCACCGCCGCAGCCGGCGGTCGAGGCCGGGATCGGGGTCGGCCCCGGCGTCGCTCGGGGTCCGCTCGTACCGCCGGACGACGATGTTGTTGAACCGCTCCGTCCGCGTGCGCTCGAACAGGTCCGAGAGGACGGCGGTCTGGCGCCGCTCCCGTGCCTCCGAGAGGTGCGACGTGACGTGCCAGACGGCGTCGTGGCCCGCGGTCGCCCCGGCCAGCCGCGACGCGGGCGCGCCCTCCTCGACGGCGACGACCCGCACGCCCTCGTCGTCGAAGTGGAAGTCGAACGAGTACCGGGCGGTCCGCTCGGAGACGACGACGAGGTCGCCGGGGTCGGCGCCGTGCTCGACGGTCGCGGCCGCCTCCCGCCACTGCTCCTTCTGGTCGACCCCGTAGTGCCACGGGAGCGGCGCCGCGAGCCCGACCAGCAGCACCGTGATCAGCGCGTACCGGAGGTGGCGCCGCCGGACCCTCGCGAGTCCCGCGGCCGCGAGGAGGAACACGCCGACGGAGGCGGCGATCGTGTACCGGTGCAGGAAGATCGGCGTCACGAGGTACGACAGCACGAACGGGACGGGGACCGGGACGACCGCCCACGAGCCGAGCAGGAGCGCCCGGGTCCGCGGGCGGCCTCGGAGCGACCGCGGGACCGTCGCGTGACCGGCGACGGCCGTCCCGCCGTCGGTCGTCGGGGCGGGTCCGTCCGACCGGTCGAGGAGCCGCCCGGCCACGAGCGGCCGCACTCCCGCGGCCGCGGCGCCGCCGAGGGCGACGACCGTCCCGGCCAGCGCCGGGAGCGCCCACGGCCGCATCCCGGACACGAACGGCTCCAGCGGCATCAGGTAGTCGACGTACGCGCTCGCGAGCGAGTGCGGCGGCGGCAGCGTCACGTGGATGCCGCTGCCGACGCCGCCGCCCCCGTCGGGTCCCCCTCCGGAACGCATGACGGGCCTGAGCACCCGGGCGGCGAGATGGACGACCCACGGCCCCGTCAGGAGCGTCCCGGCGACCCCGACCGGCGCCCACCGCCGCAGGGTCGACCGGACCGTCCCCTCGCGCAGCGCCGCGGCGGCGACGAACGCCGCCTGGGCCATGACAGTGAACAGCGCGAACGTGTGCGTGTACACCATCGCGACGGTGACGAGCAGGTAGGCCGCCCCCGCGCGTCGGGTTCCGTCCTCCCAGTAGCGGACGAACCACAGGAACGACCCGAGCGTCAGCGCGACCAGTATCGCGTACATGCGCGCCATCTGTGCGTACTCGAGGTGGAACTGTGCGAGCGCGAGGACCGCCGCCGCGAGCAGGCCGACGCGCCGGTCGTACAGCCGCCGCCCCAGCAGGTACGTCAGCGCGACCGACGCGACCCCGGCGACCGCGGACGGGAGGCGGAGGGCGAACAGCGAGGTGCCCGCGAGGTCGACCCACCCGTGGAGGAACAGGAAGTACAACGGCGGGTTCGGTCCCCCGGCCAGCCCGAACACGATCTCGGGGACGGACCGCCGTGTCGCCGTGTGGTAGGCGATACCCTCGTCGAGCCAGACGCTCTCGTCGGTCAACTGGAACAGGCGCAGCGCGGCCCCGACCGCGACCACGGCGACCGGCGCGGCCAGCTCGTGACGGACGGCGACCGCGAGGCGGCGCCGCAGGCGGGTCGACCGTGTCGGTTCCGACGCCACGTCAGCTCACCCCGCGGGCTCCGGCGGCTCCGCCGGGGCGCCGGGACCGGCGACGCCGACCCGGGACGACCGCCGGACGCGCCGCGGCCGGGGAGCCGGGCTGGATCGGTCGAACCGTGAACATACGCGGGAGTGAGAGCATATCGAGTTTGTAATGACACGGCTATCCCGGGTCCCCGCGGCGTTATCCTCGGCTGAACGGCCGGGGAGCGGCCGCCGACGGGCGGGACCGGGCCGTCGCCGACGGAGCGAAACCGCGAAGGGTCGCGCCGGCGTCGGTCCGTCCATGCTCACCTTCATCGGCCTCGGCCTGTGGGACGAGCGCTCGGTCACCGTCGAGGGACGGGAGGCGCTCCGGGCGGCCGACCGGGTCTTCGCCGAGTTCTACACCAGCCGCCTCGCCGGGACGACCGTCGAGGACCTGGCGGCGCACCACGGCGTCGAGGTCGAGGTCCGCGACCGCGCGGGCGTCGAGCAGCGCCCGGAGCCGATCCTGGATGCCGCCGAGGAGGGGGACGTCGCCTTCTGCACCGCGGGCGATACGATGATCTCGACGACGCACGTCGACCTCCGGGTGCGGGCGTCCGAGCGCGGCATCGACACCCGCGTGATCCACGGCGTCACCGCCCAGTCGGCCGCCTCCTCGCTGACCGGGCTGCAGAACTACCGCTTCGGCAAGGCCGTCACGCTCCCGTTCGAGTACGCCCACGGCGCCGACGGAACCCCGGGGAGCGTGACCGACGGGATCGAGGCGAACCGCGAGCGCGGCCTCCACACGCTCGTGTACCTCGACATCAAGGTCGCGGGTTCCTCGCCCGCCGGCCCGAGCGAGGGCGAGCCCGACGAGTACATGACCGCCGACCACGCCGCCGCCGCGCTGGCGCGCGACTGGGACGGGGAGGCCGTCGGGGTGGCGGTCGCCCGGGCGGGGAGCCCGGAGCCGGTCGTCGCCGCCGACACGCTCGCGGCGCTGGGCGAACGGGAGTTCGGCGACCCGCTGCACATGCTGGTGATCCCCGGCGAGTTGCACCACCTGGAGGCGGAGGCGCTGGCGGAGCTGGCCGGGTGTCCGCGGGACGCGTTGCCGGCGGGGGTGTAGCACAGTGACGAAATGTCCCACTCGCCCCCACAGTTCGCGAGTACCGGCGGTGAAGAGCACTGCCGTACATTAATTACACGAGTACACGTAGTACGGGACATGCCGGTGAGCATCGACGAGTTCGAATCCGGGGACCTCCCCAGTGGACCGAGCGTTCCGGAGCGGGTCGTCCAATATCTCCTCTCGAACCGCGACCACGCGTTCACGAGGGCCGAGATCGCCACCGCGATCGACGCGAACCCGAACACGGTCGGAACGGCCTTGTCCCGGTTGAAGGACCGCGACCTGGTTCGGCACAAGGGGGAGTACTGGGCGATCACGAACGATACGAGCCGTATCGAGGCCGCCTACGACATCCATGCCGTCACCGAGCGACTCGACGCCGACGACGGCGGGATCGATCCGGACGAGTGGGACGCCGTCGCTCCCGACCCGGATCATCCCGATGGACCGGACAGCGAGGAGGAACGAACCTGATGGAACCCGAGCGCGGAGACGTCGTCCGCAGTTCCGATCCGTTCAAGCTCGGTGACGACCGCCAGCGACCGTGGATCATCGTCAGCAACGACTCCCATCCGTTCGACGACGAGCAGTTCGTCGCGCTCGCCGTTTCGACGAAGCGATACGAGGACTCGATCCCGCTCGCCGAGGACGTGTGGGAGGTGGGCGGCGTTCCACGGGAATCGTACGTGTCACCGTGGGCCGTCCACTCTCCCAGAACCGAGGATCTCGTTGCGTGGCAGGGACGCGTCACCGAGGCGTTCGTCGACGACGCCGTGGAGAGGTTGCAACAGTACGTCCGGTGAGGTGACCGGCCACCGTAGTGTCGAGTTCGGTCGAGACCGCTACCCGTCCGGCCCATCACGTCTGTCCGGCACCCCGCCGTCGGTCTTCATCGGCTCCCGTGGCAGGTCCAGCGACTCCAGCAGGTCGTACTCCTCCTTCGTGAGCATGTACAGCACGTCCTCGATCACGGTGACGAGCTCGGGGAGCTCCCGGACGACGAGGTAGGTGATCCCCACGAGCGCGACGACCGCGAGCACCTGGGAGATGACCCGGTCCGACAGGAAGAACGACACCATGTACGGGTCCGAGGCGCCGAACAGGAACAGCACCTCGTCGACGAACAGCTGGAGGTACTGGTTGCCGAACGTGATCCCGATGAACGTGGTGCGGACGATGTTCAGCGCCCAGATGAGCGGGATCGAGACGGCCAGCCCGCGGAGCTTGCGTCCGAGGGGGGCCCGAACCGCCGCGATGAGCCCCGCGAAGATGGCCATGCTCCCCAGCCCCGTGCACGCGAGCACCACCTCGAACAGGAGGGTGTGTCCCTCCGGCGTGACGAACCGGTAAGCGTTGGAGTAGCCGAGGATGGGGCCGGCGACGCGCTCGGGCGTGTAGCCCAACTGCGCCATCGCCCAGCCGGTCTGGTCGGTGACGATCAGGATCAGCCCGCGCTTGAGCGGCTCGACCGTCTCGAACGGGAAGTAGACGATCCCCATCGCCGCGACCGCCCGCGAGAGCACCTGCAGCGAGTCGCGGCCGTTCCACAGCAGCCACCCGGCGTACAGACACGCCGGCACGGCCAGCAGCGAGAGCACGCCCTCGACGTAGCTCTTCTGCGTGAACGCGAAGTGGGGGAACAGCGCCAGCCAGAAGACCGCGAACAGCCCCCAGCCGGCGGTCGACAGCGCCCGCTCGGGCGCGACCGCGAGGCCGTCGAGCCGGCGGCGCAGCGACGCGAGCGGGCCCGCGTCGCCGCCGACGCGACGGCGACGAAGGTACTCGACCCCCGCGCTCGCGAGGAACGTCGCGATCACCGCCCAGCCCAGCAGGTCGGTGAGGGGACTCGCCATTCGTTCGTGGATCGGCGCTGTCGGGTAAAGCCCTTGTCGTCTCGTGTGCTCGCGACGCGAGCCCGCGGGACGGAGCCGTCGCTGGCCGACGTGAGCGCGTCGAAAGAATGGGTCCGCGTGAAGCGGGTGGCGACCGGGTTACGCCCGGTCAGTCGTGGTTAGTTAGTTGTCGCGGCGGACCGCCAGCAGCGCAGCGCCGATGAGGGCGATGACTGCCAGGACCGCGCCGAAGCCGGGCGTCGACGTGGAGGTCGGCGACTCGGTCTCGGTCGCGGGCGGCTCGGTCGTGGCCATGGTCGTCGGCGGAGCCGTCGTCGTCGCCGGCGGAGCCGTCGTCGTCGCCGGCGGAGCCGTCGTCGTCGCCGGAGGCGCCGTCGTCGTCGCCGGCGGCTCAGTCGTCTGAGTCGCCTCGACGACGTTGCCGTCGGCGGAGGCACTGATGCCACCGGGGCCGGAGGCGTCGACACTGAACGTGTCACCGGCGCTGATACCATCCGGCGACGTCATGTCGAACATCGCGGTGAAGCTGCCGTCTGCCTGCACAGTCACGGTGGACTGCTTGAAGAAGGCAGGCTGCACACCGCTGTCCGAGCTAAGGCGGACAGTGATCTCCGTACCGGGAGCGACCGAGGACGTACCAGTGATGGACTGGTTCGTCGCGGCAGTCACGCTGAATGCGTCCTGATCGAACTCGAGCGTCCGTTCGCTGAGCTCGAAGGTCGCGTTGACCGACTGGAACAGGTCGCTGTCGTCAGCGACGCCGTCACCGTCGGTGTCCTCAGCGCCACCGAGGATGCGAGCACCAGTCACCGTCAGCTCGGCCTGGTAGGACTCGTCGGCGGCAACGTCGACGTCATTCCCGCTGGCCGTCAGGTTGTCGCGCGAGACTGCGCGCTCCCAGTCCTGATCGTTCGTCGCCTTGACCAGGATGTAGTAGGTGTCAGCGTTCGCGTTCGGGACGACCGTGAGGCTCGTTCCGGACGAGGAGACGTTGAGCACCTTGGGCGCGCGGTTGGCGCCGGGGTTCTGCTGGACGACCGTCAGGTCGACCACGCCGGCACCGATAGCGCTCGCAAGCGCGTCGGACCAGCTGTTGCTCGAAGTCTTGTAGGACGCGAGGGCACCCTCCAGACCCGAAGCACTGACCTGGTGGACGACGTAGTCCTGCAGGGCGATGTCGGAGTCCTGAGTGACCGTACCGGACTCGACCGCGGAGGCGACCTCGTCCGCATCGATCGTGGTGCCGCTGTCGTCGCTATCGAATTCCGCGTTGGTCGGCGCGGTCCACAGCTGCATCGAGTCGGTGGAGCGCTCGTTGATCACGAGCGTACCGACCTGATCCGGCGTGTCGACGATAGTCGAGAACTGGCTCGACGTGCCGACGAACATCCGGTACTGACCGGTGTCGAGGATCGTGCCGAGGGTCTGGTAGTCACCAGTGTTCTTGTTCTCGAGAGTCGCGCTGTCGTCGGAGTCGACAGCGGAGACGATCGTCGTCGAGGAACCGGTCATACCGGCCGTGTAGGTGTTGAACTCGACTTCGACGTTGCCGTCGTCGTCGCCGTCCGTCACCGAGATGTTGGCCTGGTATCCGTCGTCGTCGAAGTTACCGACGACGAGCTTGGCGGAGTCAGTCGCCCCCGTGACGGAGACGTTGATGCTCGCGATGTCGCCCTGCTGGACCTGAACGGTCCGCTGGGGCAGGTCCGCGGCGCCCGCGGACGTGTCTTCGACCGTCACCGAGACTTCGTCCTCGGCCGTCGTGTCGACGACGTCGACAGTCAGGTTGTAGGAACCGGCCTCGACATCGGTGAAGTTGATCGTCGCCTCGTCGCCGTCCTGAACGCCGGAGACGAGGATACCGTCGTCGTCGTCCTCGCTGTCACCGTCGACGTCCGCGTCGGACGTGGTGTAGGAGTCGTCGAAGACATCGCGGAGGTCCTCGTCCGAGATGCCGTCAGCGGACACGTACACGTCGAAGTTCTCGCTCGGACGGTTGTCCGAGGAGACCTCGAACGTCGTCGTGGCGTCCGTACCCTGGTTGCCGACGGTGTCGGAACCGAGGCTCACGGAGAACGACTGCTCGATGACGGTGAAGTTGAAGTCCGCGCTCGAGCGGCCGTTGTTCGAGATGAAGTAATCGGTGCTCGAGTCGAGGTTCGTCGTGTCGACCGAAATGTTGCCTGCCGGGTTGCTTCCAGTCAGGACGGTCTCAGTCGTAGCATCCGATCCCGGATTGCCCGAGTACAGGATGTACCGACCGTCTCCGTCAGAGTCACTGCCAGTGTCGAAGATGATCTCCTGACCCTGGTAGACGATTGCACCGTCGGACAGGGTGTCGCCGCCGAGATAAGTTCGGTCGGCGTCACTGCTCGTGGTTGTCTCACTGACAGTCAGCTGCTGGAAGTTCGCGAAGCTCGAATCATCACTGTCGGCGTAGTCGCCGTCAGCATTCGCGTCAACAGCGAATTGAGCTTGACCGGTAAAGTCACTGCCAGTCGTTTCGGGGGCCACAACGTTCGTGATGTCGAACGTGACATTCACCGTGTCACTGCTGGAGGAGCCGGACATGCTCGTGGCGTCCTCAAGTGTGACCGTGATGATGTCGTTGGTCGAGTCAACATTCGTCGACCCGGCCGTGACTGCACCCTCGTTCACCACGATGTTCGTGACCTGAGTGCTGGACGTGCCCAGCGCGTCAGGAAGATCGACGGCGAAGACCTGGTTGCCGTCACCGCTGGTGTCAACATCCGTAGCGTTGAGTGTCACCGTGTGTGTGTTCGTGGACTGTTCCGGCACCGTGTCCGGAGAGATAGAACTCCCACCGGCTTCGGTATTGGCCGCAGCAGCCGCACCTGTGAACGCGACGGTGCCAGCGAAGACGCTGAACACCATCAGCGCTGTCAGGAACAGCGCGCGGATCTTGTCGTTTGTGTCTGTCATGGTTTGATCTGAGTCGCACTGCAATCGGCGACAACACCGTCCTCCCGCGCCTGCTTCAGAACGCCCGCGAGGCGGACTCGGCGAGGGATACTTACTGCTGTCACCATGGGTAGGGGTACGGTGTAAGCCAACACCGGACCTTATAAATGTCTTGTGGTAATTCGGCGGGCGCGACAACGCGTTACACACCCGGATTCGGGGGGTAGCGGCCCGCTCGTCCGAATCGGGGATAAGTACTTTGTGGACAGTTTGTCGGTAATCTTATACTACTTGCGGGGTGCTCGACCCCGTCTCGGCTCGCGCGCGGTCCGACAGCGCTGGTGTAGTCGGGGTCACGTCCGTGTTTGACCGCGACCTCGGTGACGTGGTGGGGCTCACACCGGGCCCGCGGACGTGGGACGCCTGGTCCCGTCGACTGAACCGTTTTATTCCGGTGCATACAATTGTATGCACATGTCGAAGAGTATCCGCCTCTCCGAGGCCGCCTACGAGCGGCTCGTGAGCCACAAACGTGAGGACGAGACGTTCTCGGACGTCGTTCTCAGGCTCGCGGGCGAGCGATCGCTCTCGGAGCTCGCCGGAATACTGAGCGACGAGGAGGCGAATGCCCTCCGAGACGCAGTCGAGGAACGGCGCGCCCGCCGAAAGGGGGAACTCGACCGCGTTCCCGACCGACTGGCCGACGCCTGATCGTCGGTGTCGGGCGACCCGCGAGTTTGCGACGAGTCAGAACGGTCAGCGAGCGGTCTGGCACGAACACCGCCGAGGAGATTTACGCCCAGTCGTGGTCTTCGATGCCCTCGTAGTGTTTCAGCCGGCTGTCGATCTCCCATGCTTCCCATCCACACTCGTCGTGGAGAACGTCGGCGAGTTCGGCGAAGTTGGTCACGTCGAGTTCGATACCTCGGTTTCCGCGATACGTGATGTAGGGCTCACTACGGAGGTCGGCGTAGACCTCACGCGCAGTGGGATAGTCGTCGTCGATCGCTGAGAGATTCAGGAGGGCGTCCTCCGCGATCGGCGTTCCCCGCTTGTGCTTCGCTATCATCGTCGCCAAGAGGGCGCATTTCACCGACGGCTTCTCCATCGTCGGAGAGATACGACCGCCAGTATATAAATACCGTCAATGGGAATTAACGGTGGTGGAAACTCTTATACACATACGGACGATGGTTCTCCGTATGAGCAGTATTGAGGACGCGGCCGACCGCGGGGAGAAGAAGGAACTCCGACTGGAGCACCCCAGCGGATGGCTCTACCTCACCCGGCACGACGCCGTTCCGATCCTCGTCGATGCGCTTCTCGATCTCCCGCCCGGTCGTGAGTTCAACAAGACCGAACTCGCGGAGCACGCCGGCGTCACGCGACAGACCGTCGGTAACTACACCGACCTCCTGCTCGAAGTCGACCTCATCGAGGAGGTTCCGAACACGTCTCCACGCCGGTACCGGGTCGCAGACAGTGACGTCGTTCGGGAACTCTTCGAACTGAATAGCGCGCTTAACGCCGTTGGCAGCAGGTAGTTTATCGGTCAGTTCCGACCGCCCTACTCCTCCGTCCGGTCCCGCAACACCCGCTCGCCGGGGATCGTCCGCGCGTCCGTCTCCAGTTTCACGCCGGCGTTCAGGCTCGTCTGGATGCCCGTCTTGGCGCCGTCGCCGCAGACGACGCCGTACTTCCGGCGCCCCGTCGAGACGACCTCCCCCTTCACGAGCGTCGTGATCGCCTCGTCGTCGTGCCGGAGGTTCGCGACGGTCGTCCCCGCGCCGAAGTTCACGTCCCGCCCGAGGACGCTGTCGCCGACGTACGAGAGGTGGCCGACCGTGGCGCCCCGCATCAGCACGCTGTTCTTCACCTCGACGCTGTGTCCCACCTTCGCGTCCGCTTCGATGAGTGTTCGCCCGCGCACGTACGCGTTCGGGCCGACGCTCGCGCCCGACCGGATCAGCGCGGGCCCCTCGATCACGACGCCCGCGTCGACCTCCGCGCCGTCCTCGACGACGACCGCGCCGCGGAGGTCGGCGTCCGCGTGCACGTCGCCGTCGACCCGGCGCTCCAGGTCCGCCAGCTTCCACTCGTTCGCCTCCAGCAGCTCCCACGGCCGACCCACGTCGAGCCAGCGGTCGAACGGGACGACCGTGACCGTCGCCTCCCGGCAGGCCCGCTCCAGCACGTCCGTCAGTTCGAGCTCGCCGCGCTCGCTCTCGCCCACGTCGAGCCAGCCCTGTGCGTCCGCCGGGAAGACGTACGCCCCGGCGTTGATGAGGTCCGAGGGCGGGTCCGCGGGCTTCTCGGTCACACCGGTGGCGCGTGCGGTTCCGTCGTCCGAGTCCTCGGTGTGGAGGACGCCGTAGGCGCTCGGGTCGTCGACGCGGAACGACCCGACGGCGGGAGCCGAATCGTACAGCGTAGACAGCGAGTCGTGGTCGTACAGGGCGTCGCCGTTGAGTACAGCGAACGGGCCGCCGTCGAGGTGCGGGGCGGCCGCCCGGACGGCGTCGGCGGTGCCGCGCTGCTCGGGCTGGTCGGCGAACTCGACGGGGACGCCGTCGAACTCGTCGCCGAAGTACTCGCGGACGGCCGCGGACTCGTAGCCGACGACGACGACGAGCCGGGAGGCGCCGGCCGCGACGGCCGCGGCGGCGGTGTGGCCGACGAGCGGCTCGCCGGCGACGGGCAGCATCGGCTTCGGGCGTCGGTCTGTCAGCGGCCGCATCCGGGTTCCCTGGCCGGCCGCGAGGAGGACGGTCTGCATGGAGTGGGAGACTGTCGGGGGCTCCTAAGCGGTTGCGGCTTCGGCGAGCGGCCGCCGTACGGAAGCGTTCCGGATTACTCGACCGTGACGCTCTTCGCGAGGTTGCGCGGCTTGTCGATCGCCCGGCCCAGCCGGTCGGCCATGTGGTAGGCGACGAGCTGGAGCTGGACGTTCGCGAGCATCGGCGCCGTCCGCGGGTGCGTCTCGGGGATCTCGAGCACGTGGTCGGCGTACCGCTCCACGTCGGACTGGCCGTCCGTGACGGCGACGACCGGCGCGTCGCGCGCCTCCACCTCCTTCACGTTCCCGATGGTCTTGCGGGCGCGCTCGTCGTCGCCGGTGACGACCGCGAACACGGGCGTCTCGCGGGTGACCAGCGCCAGCGGGCCGTGTTTCAGCTCGCCGGCGGCGAACCCCTCGGCGTGCTCGTAGGTGATCTCCTTGAACTTCAGCGCCCCCTCCAGCGCGACGGGGAAGCTCGGCCCCCGCCCGATGAAGAAGAACGACTCGCGGTCGGCGTACTCGTCGACGACCGCCTCTGCGTCCGTCTCGTCGAGCACCTGCTGGATGTCGCCGGGAAGGTCGCGCAGGGCCGCGATCAGCTCGCGCGTGCCCGGCGACCCGTTCGCCAGCGACTCGACGAGGAGGTTGAGCGCCGTCAGCTGCGAGGAGAACGTCTTCGTCGCGGCGACGCCGATCTCCGGGCCCGACCGGATGTACAGCGCGTGGTCGCACTCGCGGGCGGCGGTGGAGCCGACGACGTTCGTCAGCGCGAGCGTCTCGGCGCCCCGCCCCTCCGCCTCCCGGAGGGCCGAGAGCGTGTCGGCCGTCTCCCCGCTCTGGGTGACGCCGACGACGAGGCCGTCCTCGGGGACGGGCGCGGGGCCGGTCGCGTACTCGCTGGCGAGGAACGCCTGCGCCGGGACCCCCGCCTCGCGGAACAGTTCGACGCCGTACAGCGCGGCGTGATAGGAGGTGCCGCAGGCGACGAAGTGGACCGTCTCGGGGGTACCCACGTCGTCCAACTCCTCGACGGTGACCCGGCCGGAGAGCTCGTCGAGGCGGCCGCTGAGCCCCTGCCGGAGCGCGGTGGGCTGCTCGTGGATCTCCTTGAGCATGTAGTGGTCGTAGCCGCTCTTGCCGGTCTGCTCGGCGCTCCAGGTGACCGTGGACACCTCCTTCTCGACGGGTTCCCCGTCGCGGTCGGTGACGCGCCAGCCGTCGGCGTCGATGATCGCCGTCTCGCCGTCGTCGAGGTACACGACGTCTCGCGTCTGTTCGAGGAACGCCGGCACGTCGCTCGCGAGGTAGTAGCGCCCCTCCTCGCCGACGCCGAGCACGAGCGGGGAGTCGTTGCGCGCCCCGAGGATGCGGTCCTCGCCGGCGACGACCGCGGCGATGGCGAAGCTCCCCTCGATCCGGTCGAGCGTCCGGCGGAACGCCTCCTCGACCTCCATGCCGGCGTCGAGGAACGCCCCGAGGAGGTGCGGGACGACCTCGGTGTCCGTGTCGCTGGAGAAGTCGACGCCGTCGGCCTCCAGTTCGTCCCGGAGGGTCTGGTAGTTCTCGATGATCCCGTTGTGGACGACCGCCACCCGGCCCGCCTCGTCGGTGTGGGGGTGCGCGTTCGCGTCCGTCGGCGGGCCGTGCGTGCTCCAGCGGGTGTGGCCGATCCCCACCTCGCCGCTGGGTCGCTCGCCGTCCGCCTCGATCTGATCGCGCAGCACCTCCAGGCGACCCTCCTTCTTGCGCACGTCGAGCCCGTCGCCCGCGAGCGCGACGCCGGCGGAGTCGTAGCCGCGGTACTCCAGCGTCTCCAGGCCGTCGAGGATCACGTCCAGCGTCCCGTCCCCGTGGCCGACGCAGCCGATGATCCCGCACATCAGCCCTGCACCTCCGCGTTCTCGCCGACGTTGCGACGGAGCGTGACGCCCGCGGCGATCTCGGCGCCGGGGCCGACGAGCAGGCCGGGACAGGCCGTGGCGCCGCCGCCGAGGCGCGCCCGGTCGGCGAGCACGCAGCCGAGGCGCTCGTCCTCGTGGACGCGGTCGCCGACGCGGACGTCGGCGGGGCCGCCCGGCGCGGCCGCGCCGACGCCGATCTCGACGCCCTGTCCGGTGATCGAGTCGACGACCGTCGCGTTCGCGCCGACGCGCGTGTCCGTGTCGAGGACCGAGCGGCGGACGACCGCGCCGGCCTCGACCGTCGAGTTGCGCCCCACGGCCGCGTCCGGCCCGACGACCGCGCCGGGCTCGACGACGACGTCGCCGCCGACGGCGACCGGCGGGAACAGCGTCGCCCCGTCGGCGACCGTCGCGGAGGCGGCGACGTGGACGCCCGCCTCCCGCTCGGGTTCGTCCACCCGGCCGTCCGAGAGCAGCGTCGCCGCGAGCTCGGTGAGGTCCCAGGGGTACGTCACCTCCGAGTGCATCCCCTCGGTCCTGACCCCGCGGACGTGGCCGCCGCGGTCGATCACGTCCGAGATGGCGTGGGTGAGCGCCAGCTCGCCGTCCTCGCGCTCGACGTTCTCGACCGCCGAGAAGAACGACGGCCCGAACGCGTACACCCCCGCGTTGAGCAGGCGGTACGAGCCGGACCCCGGCTTCTCGATGAGCGCGGTGACGGTGCGCCCGTCGAGGGTGACCGCGCCGTACATCGGCGCGTCCGTCGACTCGACGACCGCGAGCGTGCAGACGTCGCCGGCGGAGTGGTCGTCGACGACCGCCCGGATCAGCCCCGCGTCGACGACCTCGTCGCCGTTGACGACGAGGAAGTCGCCGTCGAGCGCCTCGCGGGCCTGGAGGAGCGCGTGGCCGCTGCCGAGCTGCTTCTCCTGGGTGTGGTAGGTGATCGTCCGGTTGCGGTACGTCGGGCCGAAGTGGTCCCGGACGCGCTCGCCCTCGTAGCCGACGACGACGTGGAGGTCGTCGATGCCGGCGTCGATGAGCGCGTCGAAGACGTACTCGAGGATCGGGCGGTTCGCCGCCGGGAGCATCGGCTTGGGGCGGTACTTCGTGAGGGGTCTGAGCCGTTTGCCCTCGCCCGCGGCGAGGACGACGGCGGAGTCGATAGACATGGCTGTGACTTGGGGATGGACTAGGTGTTTGTTACGCTCGGGCTACGTCCGGGATCACTCGCCGGCGTCGGCCGCCCGCGCCTCCGTCGTCGGCCGATCCTCGGCGGCCGCGTCGCCGTCGGCCGCCTCCGCCGCGTCGGGCTCCCGCTGCTCGCTCAACTTCTCCCAGATCTCGGTGCAGCCGGCGCCGTCCTCGAGGTCGCGGAGGTGATCGTCGGCCGACGTTCGGTTACTCATCTTGCGAGTAACTGCAGAAGCCAGCATCATAAATCTGTCGCCGATCGGGACCGTTCTGCCGCCGGCCCGGACCGCCGGCGCTTAACAGACCGGGCGTCTACGGGCCGGCATGGCCACCGACGACCCGGGCGACCTCCTCGACCCGCTCGACCTCACCGAGTACGAGGAGCGGGCGCTCGAACGCCTCATCGAGCTGGGGCGGACGACGGCGCCGGACCTCTCGGAGGCGACCGGGATCCCCAAGGCCCGCATCTACGGCGTGCTCGACGAGCTCGCCGACGCGGGGTACCTGAAGGTGATCCCCGGGCGCCCGAAGGAGTACCAGCCGAAGCCGCCGGAGGCGATCCTCGACCGCGCCGTCGAGAACCGCCGGCAGGCGTACGAGACCGACCGGGCGGCGATCGAGTCCGTCCGCGAGGAGTTCGTCGCGGCGTTCGGCCCGCTGTACGAGCAGGCGAGCGAGGAGATCTCCGCCACCGAGGAGCTGTTCCACGTGGTCGACGTGGGCGACCCCAGCGAGCGGGAGACGCGCCGCCTCTACAGCGACGCCGCCGACGAGGTGCGCGTCATCACGAAGAGCTTCGAGTACTTCGAGGCGATCGAGCCGGCGTTCGCGGACGCCTACGACCGGGACTGCCGCCTGCGGGTGCTGTTCCTGGATCCCACGCTCCTGGCCGAGCGCAACCGCCCGGTCCAGCGCGAGTCCGTCGAGCGGCTCCGGGAGGAGTACCCCGACGCGGAGTTCCGGTTCAGCGCGACCCGGCTCCCGTGGCGCGGGACGCTCGCGGACCCGAGCATGGACTACGACTCCGGCGAGGCGGTCCTGCTCGTCGAGGAGGAGGACGTCCCCCTGCACAAGCGGCAGGCCGCGGTCACGGAGAACCACTCGTTCGTCGCGGGGCTGGGCCGCTACTTCGAGTTGACCTGGGACCACGACACGCTGGCCGAGGACCCGTACGCGGGTGAGTAGTGGGAGGACCGAGTGATCGATCGGGAGAGGTGTAGGACGATCAGTACCCGTACCGCTTGTGTGCCTCGTCGATATCCATGATCTCGATCACACGGACTTCCTGCTTCCCCTCGATGATGTCGTAGAAGGCCGTGTGCGTCCGCCCGATATGGAGTCGATAGATCTCCTCGCCGTCGACGACGAGCTTCTCCCTGTCGCCGGATCCGGAACCGGGTCGAGGGTGGGGGTCGTCCCCGAGCTTCCGGAGGTTGTCTTTCACGATCCGTGTACTCTTCTCGTCGAGGGAGGCCAGGTACTCGCGGGCGCTATCCGCGAGGAGTACCTCATAGCTCATCCAGCGAAGTCAGTTCGTCGCTGTCGGCTTCCCTGACCTCTCGCGCCTTCGCCGCGAGCTTGTGACGCTGGTGCTCCTTGATCAGTTCCGCTAATAGGTCATCGTACGTCTCCCCAGCGTCTTTCAGTTCGTTGAGTTCCTGCCAGCGCTCCTCGGTTACGGGAATCCGCTTGTTGGCGTTGGACATGATGGTATGATCCGGTCCGATAGGACCTGGGAGCCCTACCTCGCTTACAATATTTACAATCCTTACAAGCTAAAGTCTTCCGTCGCCCCGGATTGCAGGCCGTCTTCCACGTTCGCCGAGACGCGTTCGTCGCTACGTCAGAAACATATTGCAATCTCCTGCCATCATCCCCACCCTGAAAGGCGGGGCTTTCTCCTCGATTTCCGTACCCACTCGGCCAGTGTCGGACCGCGATCCTACCGCTCGTCCGCCTTCGCCTCCAGAAGCTTCCGGATCGACCCCTCGACCGTCTCGCGGGGGCTCCACCCGAGCGTCTCCTCGGCGGCGGAGATGTCGACCGCGAAGGCGTCGACCATCGTCTCGGCGCTGCGGGGGTTCTCGACCAGTTCGACGTCCACCGCCGCGCCGAGCACGTCGGCGGCGTGCTCGCGGACGAGTTCGGCGACCTCCATCACGCCGGGGTCCTCGCGGGAGGCGATCTCGTACTTCTCGACGCCCGTCTCGCCGGCCGCGAGCTGGTCGCGCAGGCGCTCGCAGCTGTGGACGTACGCCCGGGCCACGTCCTTCACGTGGATGAAGTTCCGGGCCTGCGTCCCCGGCTCGTAGACGGTGAGGGGCTCGCCCGCGACCGCGCGGTTCACGAAGAAGTTGATCACGGTGCCCTTCGAGACGCGCGTGTCCCCGACCACGTGTTCGCCGTAGAGGTTCGACTTGAGGTACAGGTGCGCCGGGAAGGCGCCGGCGGCGAAGTCCTCGATCGCCCGCTCGTTGATCACCTTCGTGCGGCCGTACCAGTTCATCGGGTCGCGCGGGTCGTCGACGGAGATGGGGAACGACTCGGGGTCGCCGAGCACGGCCATGCTGAAGGGGAACACCAGCCCCGCGCCGGTCCGCCGACAGAACCAGGCGACGTTGTTCGTCCCCGTGACGTTCACGTCGTACGCGAGATCCTGATTCTGCTCGCAGTCGTCGACGCCGCTGACCGCCGCGAGGTGGAGCACCGCGTCGGCGCCGTCGAGGGCCGAGTCGAGCCGGTCGCGCTCGCGGACATCGACGTGTTCGACCTCGACGTCGCCGATCCGTCGGACGGTCCCGAGGTAGAAGTTGTCGATCGCTGTGATCTCCCACTCGGGGTGGTGCTCGTTCAGCAGCGTGACGACGCGGCTGCCGATGAAGCCCGCCGCGCCGGTGACGGCGACGTGGAACGGGTCGGTGGTCGCGGCGTCGGGATCGGAACTCATGCCCGGTCACCGTCCGCGGCGGCGCAAATACCCCTCGGTTCGCGGCGGCGTGCGGCGGCGGTCGCCACGGGCGCCCCGATCGCTCGCGTCACGGGTACCCCCCGACGTCGGCCGTGCGGAACCGCTCGGCGAGGTCGGCGATCCCCTCCCGGAGCGTGTGGCGCGTCTCGAAGCCGGTCTCGGCGACCCGGTCGAAGTTGACGTGGTAGGACGGGCCGGGGTGTTCGTCCTCCAGGTACGTGATGTCGAGGTCGCGGCCGAGCTCGTCCCGGACGGCCTCGGCGATCTCCTCGATCCGGTAGTTGGCGTCGTTGTCGCCGACGTTGTACACGAGAGCCGGCCAATCGTCGGGCGCGACCGCGGCCTCGGCGTACGCGCGGGCGGCGTCGCGCACGTGGACGAACGGCCGCCAGTTCGAGCCGTCGCCGTAGACGGTGAGCGGGCGGTCGGTGATCGCGCGGAACACGAAGTGGTTGACGACGAGGTTGAACCGCATGCCCGGCGAGTAGCCGTAGTTCGTGCTCATGCGGAGGGCGGTGCCGTCGTAGCCGTAGTCCTCGGTCGCGTCCGCGAGCAGGGACTCGGCCTCGTACTTCGTCTCCGCGTAGGGGTTGAGCGGGTCGGGCTCGACCGTCTCGTCGATGTCCTCGGCGGCCGCGCGGCCGTAGATGTTGCACGAGGAGGCGAACACGACGTTCGAGACGCCGAGCTTGCCCGCCGCGCGGAAGACGTTCTGGGTGGCGTCGTAGTTGACGCGGAACGTCTCCTCGCGGCGGTCGTGGGTGCTGTCGGCGCCGGTGATCGCCGCCAGGTGGACGACCGTGTCGCACCCGCGCATCGCCGACTCCACGTCGCCGTACTCGGTGATGTCGCCGCGGCGGAAGCGGACCGACGGGTCGTCCGCGAGGCCGCTGCCCATGAGGTTGCGCGGCGAGGACATCGAGAGGTCGTCGAGGACGGTCACGGCGTCGACGCGGTCGTCGTCCCGAAGGATCGGGACGAGCGCGCTGCCGATGTAGCCGCAGCCGCCGGTGACGAGGACGTGCATGGCTGAGATCGAGGTATCGGCGGGTCAGTCGTCCGCCGTCGCGGCGGACGCCTCGTCGTCGCCCTCCAGGCGGTCCTCGAGGACGCCCGGGAGGAAGCGGTCCTCGTAGGCGCCGATGCGGTCGGCGCGCTCCGAGAGCGCCTCGAAGACGCCGCGGATCCCCTCCTCGAAGGTGACCGACTGCCCGCCGATGAGGTCGGCGTAGCGGTCGTTGTCGATCTCCATCTGGTGGGTCTCGTCCTCGTCGCGGGGGTTCTCGAAGTGCTCGACGTCGGTGTCGAAGCCGAACTCCGTGGCCACCTCGGCGATGGTCGTCCCCATCTCGACGATGGAGATGGGCCGGGTGACCTGGTTGTAGACGACGTGGTCGTCGGGGCGCTCGTCCGGGTCCTCGACGGCGAGGCGGGCCAGCCCCTCGACGGCGTCCTCGAGCGCGACGAACGGCTTGCGCTGCTCGCCCTTGCCGTACACCGTGATCGGGTAGCCGGCGATGGCCTGCGCGACGAACCGGTGCGCGACGACGCCGAAGTAGTAGTCGAAGTCGAAGCGCGTGGCGAGACGGTCGTCCGCGGCCGTCTCCTCGGTCTCGACGCCGTAGGTGATCGCGGTGCGGACGTCGGAGACGGGGATGTCGAACTGCGAGTGGGCGAGCCGGAGGTTCGCCGCGTCGTGCGATTTCGTGAGATGATACCAGCTGCCGGCCATCGCGGGGAACGGCACCTCGTCGCGCTCGTCGCCGTGTTCCATCGTGGCGCCGCCCTCGGGGATGGGGAACTCGGGGGCGCCGTACACGCCCGTGGTGGTCGTCTCGATGAGGTGCGTGTCGGCGAGGTCGTTCTCGTGGAGCCCCCACGCGAGGTTGCGCGTGGCCTGCATGTTGTTGTGCTGGGTGAAGTTGGCGCGCTCGCCGTTGATCTGCGAGTACGGCGCCGAGGGCTGGGCCGCCGTGTGGACGACCGCGTCCGGCTCGTGTACCTGCAACAGCTCGTCGACGAACGACCGGTCCGTCAGGTCGCCCTCGACGAACGAGAGGTTGGTGAGGCCGTGCACCTCCTCGGCGGCCGCGAGGCGCGTCTCCATGTCCGCGACGGGCGTCGCGGAGACGGAGCCGACCTCCGAGACCCACTCTCGACGACCGAAGTTGTCGACGAGCACGACGCGCTCGTCCGTTCGGGAGGCGATCCGCAGCGACGTGGGCCAGCCGAGGTAGCCGTCGGCGCCCGTGACGATGACCGTCATGGTTACTCAGTTCGTGAGTAACTGGGAACCCACTTGAATCTTGTCGTCGGGAAATCGAACGGGAGAATCCGGCCCGGTGATCGGACACAGTCGCTTTCCCGCGGGCGGACCACCCGCCGCCCATGGACGAGTCGACGGTCGCCGAATACCTCGATCGCTACGACGAGACGCAGGGGCTCCTCCCCGAGAAACTGGAAGCGTTCGGCCAGCAGTACCGCGAGCAGGGGTATCTCACGCGCGACCAGCTCCACGAGATCGCGTACCTGTCGTCGACGCGCAGCGCGTACCACGTCGAGTCGAACCCCGAGGAGCGGTGTCGCGAGGTGACGCGCAACGTCCGCGCGGTCGACGGCGACTTCTCGAAGGTCCGGCTGATCACGGGACTGAGCGGGTTCCGGGCGCCGACGGCCTCGTGCGTGCTCGCGGCGCTCGACCCGGACCGACACGCAGTCGTGGACACGCGGGTGTGGGCGACGCTGGAGCGGTTCGACCACCTCGACGGCCGCAAGGAGTCGTTCGACGCCGACGACTACGTGACGATGGTCGGACCGATCCGTGAGATCGCCGCCGACACAGGCCACACGCCCGCGGAGGTCGGGTACGCGCTGTTCGCGTACGACGCCGTCCACCGCGAGGGAACGCTGCACTGACCGCCGTCGTGGGACCTCGCCGGTCCTACAGTCACTTCCAGGTGTAGTAGAAGAGGATCGCGAGCGCGCCCGTTTCGAGGATCTGTAGGAGCATCATCACCCGGACCGCGATCGAGGGCATCGCCGGGGCGGTGAAGTAGAACCACAGCGCGACGAGGTTCTCCGCCAGCAGCAGCACCGCGAACGCGATCGACCCGAGGGTCATCGGGGCCTTGATCTCCCGGTAGGTGCGCCCCCAGACGGCGAGCAGCCCGACGAGCAGGACGACGTTCGCGGCCGCGGCGACCCGCGCGGCGTCGAGCATGAGGCTCATTCGTTCACACCTGCCGGTTCGGCCACGCGCCGTCGCTGTCTGTGTCGGGTGTCGTGCATGGTCACTCCTCCACCTGCGAGACGATCTCCTCGACGGTGTCCCAGTTGGCCCGGGCCCGGTCGCTGGGGAGGTACACCGTCCCGTAGTCGGCCTCGCTTTTCGTGATCACGCCGTTCTCCTCGAGGACCTCCAGGTGGTAGCGAACGGTGTTGTACGCGAGGTCCAGATCGTCGGCGAGCCGGTTGGCGTTGCGGGGGCGGTCGTCCAGCGCCCGCAGGATCCGCGCCCGGTTCGGCCCTCCGCGCGTCCCGGCGAGCGTCTGCCAGAGGACCGAATCCATCACCCGTCCGGTCTCGGTGGCGCGAAAAGAATCCACCGACACGGGCAGGACGCACCCGAGGACGCCCTGCGACGCGACCGCGGGGCTGTCCACGCCGCGCCGACGGACACAGAGCGAGGGAGGGAGCGTGAGACACGGTCGTCCTCGTGTCGGTGTGTGGGGATCGACAGCAAAACTCTTTCGTCCACCGTATCGCGGCGCTTGCTACGGATTTCGGACGGAGTTCGGAGACAGTTTCGGGGAACTCTAGAGAGCGTTTAGTGACAACCACGAAACCAGTTATTCCGGTCTCCGTCGTTGCACCGGACGGATGACGACAGACAGATCCGACGTGACGCGCCGACGCGTACTGGTCGGGGTAGGAGCCGGGACGACGGCCGGGCTCGCCGGGTGTGCCGGCGGCGGTGGCGGGTCGGAGACGGAGACCGACTCCCCCACCCCGGAGGGCATGGACACGCCGACGGACACCGAGACCGAGACGCCCGAGGGGGAGGGGAACGTACGGGTGGCGCACCTGTCGCCGAACGCCCCGAACGTCGACGTGTACGTGGACGGCTCGGCCGTGCTGGAGGACGTGCCCTTCGGCGCGGTCAGCGAGTATCTCGCGGTGCCCGCCGGCGAGCGAACCGTCGAGATCACCGCCGCCGGCGACCCGGACACCTCGGTGTTCGAGGGCCCCCTCGGCGTCGAGGCCGACACGGACTACACGGTCGCGGCGACGGGCGAACTCGGCGACGACGCCGACCGGGAGTTCGCCCCGCTGGTCCTCACTGACGACAACTCGACCCCCGACGACGGGATGGCCCGCGTGCGTGCCGTCCACGCGTCGCCGGACGCGCCGCCGGTCGACATCACGCTCGCCTCCTCCGGCGACGCCGTCTTCGACGGGGTCGCCTACGGCGAGTCCGGCTCCGTGTCCGTCCCCGCGGGCGAGTACACCCTCCAGATCCGCGGCGACACCGGGAGCAACGACGGCGACGTCGTCGCCGAGTTCGACGTGAGCCTCGCCGACGGGCAGGTGTACACCGCCTTCGCCGCGGGGTACCTCACGCCCGACGACGAGCCCGCCGACACGCCCTTCGACCTGATCGTCACGCGGGACACCGCCGGCGGGATGGACGGCGGCGAGACGGAGACGGCGAACGTTCGCGTCGCCCACCTCTCGCCGAACGCGCCGAACGTCGACGTGTACGTCGACAGCCCGGCCGTCCTCGAGGACGTCCCGTTCGGCGCCGTGAGCCAGTATCTGGAGGTCCCCGCGGGCGAACGGACCGTCGAGATCACCGCCGCCGGCGACCCGGACGCGTCGGTGTTCGAGGGCGAGGTGACCGTCGAGGCCGGGACGGACTACACGGTCGCGGCCGCCGGCGAGGTGGGCGAGGACGCCGACCAGCCGTTCGCCCCGCTCGTGTTGACCGACGACAACTCCGATCCGGGCGACGACACCGCGCGCCTCCGCGCCGTCCACGCGTCGCCGGACGCGCCCCCGGTCGACGTGACGGTCGCCTCCACCGGCGACGCGTTGTTCGACGGCGTCGCCTACGGCGACTCGGGGTACACGACCGTGCCCGGCGGCGACTACACGGTCGAGATCCGCGGCGACACCGGGAGCAACGACGGCGACGTGGTCGCCGACTTCGACGTGAGTTTGGAGGGGGGACAGGTGTACACGGCCTTCGCGGCCGGGTATCTCACGCCCGACGACGAACCCGCCGACACGCCCTTCGACCTGATCGTCGCACAGGACACCGACGGCGGGATGTAGGACGCCGCGGCCGGAAATCGACCGCCGCTCGCAGCGGAACCCCCTCTCCGTCGGGTTTCTCGGCCCCCCGCGTCGATCGCGTTCCCGACCGAGTTCGCTGCCGACGTCGAAACGGACGTCGCCTCTGACTCGGGGGCGTGTCGAGTCGGGCGCCCCTCACTCGGCCGCGCCGAGCGCCTCGCGGGCGCGGGTTCGGAATCGTGTACGGCGTCGTCGGCCGAGGCGGTGGATCACTCGGGCGTCCCGTCGGGGTCGCCCGGTAGGTCGGGGTCGCTCGCGGTGCCCGAGTCGCTCACGCCGTCCGGTTCGGGCTCGGACTCGGCGAGCGTCGTCTGGGACTCGTCGGCGCCGAGCAGGCGCGGGAGGGCGGTGTTGGCGAAGGTGAGGCCGATCACGAGGACGATCGGGGCGAAGAACAGGCCGTAGAAGCCGAGCACGACCGGCCCGAGCGTGTACGCGAGCATGAGCAGGCCGACGTGGGTCTCGTCGCCGCTGAGGATGGGCCGGAGGACGACGTCGGGGATGGTGTCGACGACGACGACCGTGACGGCGAGGAAGGCGGCGACGTACACGAACTGCGTCAGGGGGGCGCCCATCAGCACGGGGATCGCCATGATCGCCGTCACCGGGAGGTAGACGATCTTCATGCCGACGACGGGGACGAGGCTCGCGATCCCGGTGAGCGCGCCCACGAGCGCGGGGTACGGCACCCGGACCGGCGCCGGGACGAGCGCGTTGAACGCGCTGAACGTCGCGATGGCGATCAGCGAGATAGCGACGACGTTCAGGAGGTTGCCGAACAGAACCGCCTCGAGTTCCTCGTCGACCGCTTCGAGGTACTCCCGGATGAGCGCGTCGTCGTCGAAGCGGAGCAGCCACTCGCTGATCCGGTGGCCGTCCACGAGCAGGTAGTAGGTGACGATGGTGACGACGAAGAGGTTGAGCGCGAACTCCGAGACGACAGTCGTGAGGAACGCGGCGTTCTCGGTCGCGAACTCGATGAACGGCTCCAGGTCGCCCGACTGGTACGCCTGGTAGAGCCCCTCGATCGTGAACTCGGGGATGCGCTCGATCGCCTCGAACCACGCGATGTCGGAGGCGGCGGTGCTGACGAGCGCGGTGTTGGTGGCGAATCGACGCGCCTCGATGACCAGGAGGACGGCCGCGTAACTGATGAGGAGGACCAACGGGATCGCGAGCGACGCGAGCACGACGGCCGCGCGGACGCGGGCGGGGAGGTGGAACCGCTTGAGGAACTTGTGGTACCGGCGCGTCGAGTAGTAGAGGAACACGGAGACGGTGAAGGCGGCGATGAAGCGGTAGGCGAGGGCGCCGATGACGACCGCGACCACCAGGCCGAAGAGGGCGACGACGAGGCGCTTCTCGTTCATGCCCGATGTCGGACGCCTGTCCGACATAAAGCTATGCGGGCGACGGGAGCTCTCAGAGAGGGGCGACGGCGACGGGCACCCCGGAACCCGGTTCGGCGTCGTCCGATGCGTGAAACTCGTCGGTCACACAGGAGGGTGGATTCCCAGATTCGTAGCCGTACTCGCCGTCTTTCATCGGTGCCTACGACAAGTCGTCAGTGTCCCGGTCGACTCCGAGGTTCGTCTCCGGGTCGATCTCGGCGACGAAGCGCATCGTCGCGACGTTCACGGTCACGCCGAGCAGTCCGCCACCGAGGATGCCGGCCACGAGCCCCACTATCGGCACGTTGACCACGAGAGCGGTGGCAACGACGGAGAGCCCGGCCACGAACAGGACGTACCCGCCGGTATAGCGGGCGTACGGCCCCACGTCCATCGCGAGGTCGTACGACGCCCGGGCGGCCTCCAGTAGCCCGCTGTCCCGCAGGACGACGAGGTACGGCGTGGCCCAGAACAGGTAGCCCAGCAGGAGGTACACGGGCACGAGTACCAGAAAGAGCGCCGCGGCACCCGCCCCGCTACCGGCAGCGACGGACCCGACCATCCCGAGTCCGATCGGCAGTAGCACCAGGAGCGGAGCGACGGTCAACAGGAGAAACGGGAGGAAGTAGGCCCGACAGTGTCGCCAGAAGGTCGGAGAGCTACCGGTCAGGACGTCACGGAGGCTGCCGAAATACCCGGCGGTCAACAGCGTCTGCGCGAGCACGACCAGCGGGACGGTGAGGAGCGCGAACGGGAGCGCTTCGATGGGGACGCCGGTGTAGGCGTTGACGCCGGTATTCGGTACGCTCACGAACTGCCACGTCGTGACCACCGGCATGGGATATCCGAACGTCATGCCGACGTGAGCCCCGTCGAACGTCGCAACCCTGCGGATCTTCTCGGTGTTCATGACCGCGAAGGCGATCGGGACGAGCGCCAGAAGCGGCGCCCGCATCGCCCGATCCCATCCGTCCGAGAGGCGGGTCAGAAAGCTCACCATGCGAGATCGATCGGGAGGCGGTCGGGGAGCAACGGTGCCGACTCCGAGACGGTCGCTTCGGGGTCGGCGGCGGCGAGCGTCGGACCGGTATCGTCGAGGGGGAGCCTCGAACAGCCGGCGAAGGACGTGTCGAGGGGCGCGAGAACCCATCCGTGGGCGTACGCGGGCGTCGTTCTCTCGGGAGTCGACGAGGCAGCGGAGTGCTCGCCGACGCGACAGCCAGCGAGGCCGGCGATCCCGGCTCCGGCCGCGAGGCCGAGGTCGGAGCGCAGGCCCGTAGTGGAGGTGGAGGGCATCGTCCGGGCCGATCCTCACGCGACCATCACAAGTGTATTGCCCTGCCCGGCGAGGGATCTGGGGTAGCGACACGGCTCGGGTTCGGGGAGCGTCGACCGCGCCTGGCGATGCCGTCGCTCGGTCGCCGGTGCCGGAACGCTTTGTGTGGTCCGCCACGAACGGCGGGTATGGCGACGACCGTCGACACCCCCGACGCGACCGAACCGTGCGCGTACTGCGGCTCGCGCATCTTCGACCACGACCCGATCTGCGTCCGCGACTGCAGCGCCGACTGCGGTTCCCCCGAGTATTTCTGCAACTACGCGTGTCTGTCGGCGTACATCGACGAGAACGAGCTGACGTACGGCGACGCCTGCGAGTGGTCGCCCGAGTAGCGCGGAGCGATACGATGCGGCGATCCACTCCAAGTCCAACAGCGGTCCCGATCGCCGGACCGCCGTCACCGGCTTACCGACCGACGGTGGTCGGAAAGAAGTCGTCCGACACCTGTCCTGTTCCGCGCCGGACGGTATCGACGCGGGCGGTACCGTGAACGCAGCGTCGCCGAACACCGGGTTCGCGTGCGAGAGTCGGGCGGCGGCTCGACGAAAGGCGGGATCAGGCGAGCCCGTCAGCCACGGAGGGCCAGTTCCAGCGAAGTCACGTGGTTCAGGACGAGGCCCGGAAGGTCCTCTTGTAAGCGTTTCCCGGTCACCTGCGCGGCCGGGCCGGAGACGCCCATAGCAGCGACGGCCGACTCGCCGTCGGTAACCGGCGCCGCGACGGAATTGAGTCCCTCGATCGCCTCGCCACGATCGAAGGCGATCCCGCGGTCACGGACCGACCGGAGTTCGTCGCGACTCGTGGTCGTCCGGTCCGATCGCGGCTGGCGGTCGAGATACGCCTGGACATCCTCGGCGGTCCAGGTAGCCAGGATGGCCTTCCCCGGCGCGCAGGCGTGTAATGGGATCCGAGTGCCGGCACGGATACCCGCTGTCACGTCGTCGCCTCGGCCGCCGGCCGCGATAGACGCGTACACCGCTACGTCACCCTCGGGAACGGCCAGAAACGCCGTGCATCCGGACTGGCTCGCGAGCGAGTCGACCTCCTCGCGCCCCGCGGTCACCACCGGCAGCGAATCCCGGACGCTCGTGCCGTGGTCGAGAAACCGCAGGCTGAGACGATAGCGACCGTCCTCGTTGATCGCGTACTCCAAGCGTTCGAGGGTGGCGAGGTGGTTGTGGACGGCGCTCTTCGAGAGGTCGAGACGGTCGGCGAGTTCCGTGACTCCGGCCGTGCCCGCCTCGTCGAGCGCCGCGATCACGCGGAACGTCGTCGCGGTCGCGCCGACCGGATAGTCGCCCATGTGGTGACGGTCGCACGCCGGGCGGTTAATTGTTCTTCATGAGTGAACGGACACCGGACGCGGGCGCATGTGAATCGGTGTCGTGGAACACGGCTATCGGCCGAGTTAGCCCGCGAGCAACCCAGGGTGGGGAGACGAGACCGGATCGGCGTTCGTGTTCTCTATGAGTGAACGAACCCCGGGGATCGCCACTCGTTTCCTAACCGAAAACAGACGCGTTGCGGCCTGTAATGCCTGAAAATTGGCGATCCGGGGAAACTGTTTTCTGTGGGTACGGTGAAGGCCACAGTAGTGAAACGATCACATACGTTCATGCACCGGAGCGGGACAGCACGGCGGTCGCGAATGGTACCCGGGAGGTAACACGGATGCGAATCGTCGACTACGAGTTGTTCCGTGTACCGCCGCGGTGGCTGTTCCTCCGACTCGAAACCAGCGACGGGACCGTCGGCTGGGGCGAGCCCGTCGTCGAGGGTCGGGCGCGGACCGTCGAAACGGCCGTCGAGGAGCTCCTCGACTCGTATCTCCTCGGCGAGGACCCGATGCCGATCGAGGACCACTGGCAGACGATGTACCGCGGCGGCTTCTACCGGGGTGGCCCGGTGCTGATGTCCGCACTCGCCGGCATCGATCAGGCGCTGTGGGACATCAGGGGCAAACGGTTCGGTGCCCCCGTGTACGAGCTCCTCGGCGGTCGCGCCCGTGACCGGGTTCGGGTGTATCAGTGGGTCGGCGGCGACCGTCCCGAAGGGGTCGCCCAGGCGGCCGCCGAGAAAGTCGAGGAGGGGTTCACGGCGCTGAAAATGAACGCCACGGCGGAGCTCCGCCGGGTCGATAGCCCGCAGGCGGTCGCCGACGCGGTCGACCGGCTGGCGGCGGTCAGGGAAGCCGTCGGGCCCTCGATCGACATCGGCGTCGACTTCCACGGCCGGGCGTCGAAACCGATGGCCAAGCGGTTGGCCACGGCACTGGAACCCCACGAGCCGTTCTTCATCGAGGAGCCGGTGTTGCCGGAGCACAACGACGCGCTCCCGGAGATCGCGAGCCGAACGTCGGTCCCGATCGCGACCGGCGAGCGGATGTTCTCCAGGTGGGACTTCAAGGAGATCTTCGAGCAGGGCGTCGTCGACGTGATCCAACCGGATCTGAGTCACGCCGGCGGCATTACGGAGGTCAAGAAGATCGCGGCGATGGCCGAGGCCTACGACGTGGCGCTCGCGCCACACTGTCCGTTGGGGCCGATCGCCCTCGCGGCGTGCCTCCAAGTCGACGCCTGCTCACCGAACGTGCTGATTCAGGAGCAGAGCCTCGACATCCACTACAACGAGACGAGCGACGTCCTCGACTACCTCGCGGACCCGTCGGTGTTCGACTACCGCGACGGGTTCGTCGCGCTGCCGGAGGCACCCGGCCTCGGCATCGATATCGACGAGGCCCACGTCCGAGACGCCGCCGGGGACGTGGACTGGCACAACCCGGTCTGGCGCCACGAGGACGGCAGCGTCGCCGAGTGGTAGTCATGACTGGGGCCAGGCACACGGTCGGCAGATCGCGGGGGGACGGAGCGACACACTGGCCGCCCCCGAAGCCGGCCGAGTGAACGGGAGCACAGCCTGTGAAGGCACACGAACGGACACGGACCGATCGACAAACCGACCGACACGACAGACCACGACAATGACACGACAACGCGGGACCGACGACGGAATCGATATCGACCAACTCACGCGGCGTCGCCTCCTGGCGGGCGCCAGCGCGACCGGCATCGCCGGTCTGGCCGGGTGTTTCGGTGGTGGCGGCGGCGGCAGTACGACGGACGGTGACGGCGGCGGGACGACCGGCAGTGCGGAGACGGACGGCGCCGCGACCACGACCGAGCCGCCCGAGCCCGTGACCCTGCAGGTCCGCAGCTGGGGGGAGGGACGTGAGGTCGAGATCAACCGGCGGATCCTCACGAACTACGCCGAGAGCGCCCCCGGCGTCGCGAAGATCGAGTACGCACAGACCCCCTTCGAACAGTACTCACAGAAGCTCCAGACGCAGTTCGCTGGCGGAAACGAGCCGGACGTGTTCTACCTGATCGCGGACGACGCGCCCAAGTTCATGCGCAACGGCGCGCTCTTGCCCCTCGACCAGTACGTCCGGAACGCGGACGACTACGACCTCGACGGCATCTACGACGAGATGCTGACCGCGTTCACCTACGACGGGACCATCTACGGCATCCCCAAGGACATCTCGCCGATCGGCTTCTTCCACAACACCGCCCACCTGGAGGAGGCCGGCGTCGAGGCCCCCGAAACCTGGAGCGACGTCCGCGCGGCCGCCGATGCCGTGAAGTCGAACACCGACATCGAGTATCCGATGGTGTTCAACTCGCAGCCGCGGAACACGCTCGTTCAATTGATCTGGCAGAACGGCGGGCGCGTGCTGACCGAGGACCTGAGCGAGTGCGTCGTCGGCTCCTCGGAGGCGATCGCGGCGCTCGACTTCCTCAACGGGATGATCGAGGACGACCTCGCGGGCCTGTTGGGGTCGGACATCCAGGGCACCTGGGGCGCGCCGTCGCTCGGCAAGGAGCAGACGTCGATGATGATGACCGGAGCCTGGACGATCGGGACGCTCAAATCGGACTACAGCGACGTATACGACGTCACCGACGTCTCGATGACCAAGGCGGACGGCGGCAGCCAGGCGACCATCGTTTTCACCACCTCCTGGTCGGCGTCGGCGAACACGGACGCCAAACCACAGGCGGCGGGCTTGGTCAAGGCGCTCACCAGCGAGGAGGGGATGTGGCAGTGGGTCAAGACCGGCAACGCGCTCCCCGCCCGACCCGCCCTGCTGGAGAAGGACTTTTACGACGACCGCCCGCTGCTGAGCAATCTCGGGCAGCTGGGTGACATCGGTCGGCCGTTCCTGTTCGGCCCACAGACCCCGACGATCCTATCGACGCTGATGACCGAGGCCGAGGCGACGCTGACGGGCGACAAGGCCCCCGACACGGCGATGAAGGACGCCGAGCGCCAGATCAACGACGCGCTGTAGCCGGCGGCGGCCCTCATCGTATTCAATCAATCCAATCAGATCATGGCACGAACCACGCTCGACGGCGTGACGAAGCGGTTCGAGAGCGACAGCGAGACTGTCGTCGCCGTCGACGATCTCTCGATCGACATCCGAGACGGGGAGTTTCTCGTCCTCGTCGGTCCATCCGGCTGCGGCAAGTCGACGACGCTGCGGACCATCGCGGGCCTGGAGACCGTCTCCGAGGGCACCATCCGCATCGGCGACCGGGACGTGACCGATGTGAAGGCGAAAGACCGGAACATCGCGATGGTGTTTCAGAACTACGCACTGTACCCGCAGAAGACTGTCCGCGGGAACATGCGTTTCGGGCTGGAGATGGCGACCGACCTCGACGACGAGGAGATCACCCGTCGCGTCCGGGAGGCCGCCGAGCTCCTCGACATCACCGACCTGCTCGACCGCCGGCCGCGTGCGCTGTCGGGGGGACAGCAACAACGGGTGGCGCTCGGTCGCGCGATCGTGCGGGACCCGGACGTCTTCCTCATGGACGAGCCGCTGTCGAACCTCGACGCGAAGCTCCGCGCCCAGATGCGCGCGGAACTCCAGCAGCTCCACGACGAACTCGAGGCGACGACCGTCTACGTCACCCACGACCAGACGGAGGCGATGACGATGGGCGACCGGATCGCCGTGTTGAACGACGGCCGCCTCCAGCAGATCGGCACCCCGATGGAGCTGTACTACCAGCCCGAGAACGAGTTCGTGGCCTCCTTCATCGGGTCGCCGTCGATGAACCTCGTCGAGGCGACCTACGGCGGCGAGGCGCTCGTCCTCGACGGATTCGAGTACACGTTCACCGAGGGTCAGCGGGAGCAGCTAACGACGCTCGTCCAAGGCGACACCGTCGTCCTCGGCATCCGCCCCGAGGACGTCGAACTGGTCGACGAGAGCGGTCCCCGCACGACGGAGTTTACGGCCTCGATCGTCGAGCCGATGGGCAACGAGAACGTCGTGCACCTGGAACACGAGTTCGGCGACGTCGTCGCGACGATCGGCGGTTCCCAGGTCGTCCGGCAGGGCGACCGCGTGCGGGCCCGGTTCCCCGCCGACCACGTCCACGTCTTCGACGGGACGACCGGCGACGCGATCTTCAACCGCACCCGGACCGAGGAAACCGCTCCCGGTGTTATCGGGAGCGGCGGCGTCTCGGGTGCGACCGGGGGTGACGCGCCGTGAGCGCGCTCGACCGCACCCTCGCGACCCCCGGCAAGTTCGCCAGGAAGGCCCGCGAGACGGTCGCGGCACTCCTCGATCGGCCGCAGGACGAGAACAACCTCGCCGGGTTCCTGTTCGTCCTGCCGAACGTGATCGTGTTCTCGATCTTCCTGCTCGGGCCGATCGGGTACGCGTTCTACCTGTCGTTCCACGAGTACAACATCTTCATGGGAACGACGACGCCGGCGAACATGCAGTTGTTCGGGATGACGCTGCCGCTCGCGAACTACGCGGACGTTCTCACGCCGGCACCGTGGGCGGACGACTGGGCCGCACTGTCGAGCCCGTCGTACAACCTCTGGTGGTTCGCCGTCCGGAACACGGTCATTTACACGTCGCTGGTCGTGCCGCTCCAGATCGTCGGCGGGTTCGTCGTCGCGTTCGCGCTGGACAGCCGCATCCGCGGCAAGAAGGTGTACCGCTCGGCGTACTTCCTCCCGGTCATGCTGTCGGCCGCCGCGAGCGGCGTCATCTGGCGCTGGCTGATGGCCAAAAACGGGGTCATCAACCAGTTCCTGCGTCCCTTCGGGCTGGATCACCCGTGGGCGAACAGTCCCGAAACCGCCCTCGGCGCGCTGATGCTCATCGGGCTCTGGGGCGGCATCGGGTTCAACATGATCCTGTATCTCGCCGGCCTCCAGAACATCCCCGAGGAGTTGTACGAGGCGGCTCGGATCGACGGTGCGACGGCCTGGCAGCGCATGCGACACGTCACCTGGCCGAACCTCCGCAACACCCATTTCTTCGTCACCATTCTGGCGATCATCGGAACCTTCCAAGTGTTCGGCATCGCCCTGGCGTTCGCGCAGGGTGGGCCCGCGCGGGCGACCACCACGGTGGTCGTCCTGATCTACGAGGTCGCGTTCCAGCAGTCGAGCTTCGGCCGCGCCTCGGCGATGGCGTTCCTCCTGTTCGCCGTCGTGTTCGTGTTCAGTTACTGGCGCTACCGGATGGAACAGCAGGAGGAGGTGGCCTACTGATGGGCCGCTCGAACTACGAGTACCCCGGGTACGAGGCATCCGGCGCCCGCTACTGGTCGAAGACGACGCTGTTGTACGGCGGCGTCACGCTCGGCGCAATCATCTGGTCGCTGCCGTTCTGGTGGATGCTATCCACGGCGTTCAGCGCAGATCCCACGGCGGGGGCCGTGTCGCTGATCCCCGAGGTCACGACGCTCGAAAACTTCCGGGTCCTGTTCGCTAGCGAGCCCGTGTTCCGGTGGTTCCTTAACACGATCGTGTTCGCGGGGACGGTGACCCTGTTCAACCTCGTCTTCGACAGCCTCGCGGGGTACGCGCTGGCGAGGATCGACTTCGTCGGCCGGGAGAAACTGTTCCTGCTGTTCGTCGCGACCGTCATGGTGCCCGCGATGGTCACGCTGATCCCGGTGTACGTGCTGCTCTCGGAACTCGGATGGGTCAACACCTACAAGGGACTGATCGCGCCGCTGATCGCGAATCCCCTCGGGATCTTCCTCCTGCGTCAACACTTCAAGGGCCTCCCGTCGGCGCTGGGCGACGCAGCGAAGATCGACGGCTGCAACGAGTTCCAGACGTTCTACAAGGTGTACCTCCCGCTCGCGAAGCCGGCGCTCGCGACGCTCGGGATCTACACCTTCGTGACGACCTGGAAGAACTTCGAGTGGCCGCTGATCATCGCGAACAGCGAGTCGATGTACACCCTGCCGGTCGCACTGTACGCGGTCCGGAACCAGTACTTCACCGAGTGGGGGCTGGTGATGGCCGCCGCGACCGTCATCGTCGGCCCGGTCATCCTGGTGTTCATGTCGGCCCAGAAGTACTTCATCCGCGGAATGACCCTGAGCGGGATGAAGGGATGACCCTACGACTCCCGAGTGTACGTCGCCCGGACGGCGGCCGCCCCCTCGCCGGCCAGCTCCTCGAACGCCACCACCTCGACGACTGCGAGGACGGCGGGCACGAGCAGCGGCACGGCAACGCGAACGAGCGCGCCGAGCACGACGACGACCGCCGCGAGCGTCGCGACGAGGACGGTAAAGTAGGGCCGATCGAGCAACGTGAGGCCGGCCCGTTCGATGGCGACGCGAGCGGGCGGCGTCGGCTCCGTCCGCACCGCCACGCTCGCGGCCCGCAGACACCAGAGAGTGACGCCGATGACGGCGTACACTCCGACGATCGCCGCGATGACGAACACGCCCGACCGGGTCGACAGCCCGACCGCGGCGTACACCGCCGTCAGTCCTGTGACCCCGAGCAGAGCGACACTGTAGGGCAGCCCGGCCCACAGGTGCCGCCGGACCGACCGGACGAACAGCCGCAGCCGGGCGCGCTCTGTCACCGGGGCTCCGGTGTCCCGCTTCCCGATGATAGTCGTCCAGGTCTCGACCAGCGCGAGGACGCCCGCACCGACCGTCACGAGCGGAAGGGCGACCACGACGAACGCCAGGCTCGTGCTCACGACCGTGACGAGTTCGGTGTAGAGCACGCGAGCCGCCGCCCACAACACGGCTCCCGGCGTCACCTCCTGGCTCATCGAGACGGACCGACGCCCGGGCGCGTCATAAGTCGCCCGTCTCCGCGCTCTCCGGCCGGACCGATACAGGGACGCGTGAGCGTCTCACGCGTCTCCCGTCCGATGAACCGATCCTGTCAGCCACACACCTGACCGCACCGTCAGCACGATCCGCTCCGTAATACACGACCGATGAACCACAGACACCAGCCGCTACCGATCGCTGTACCGACCGTGAACGCACCGCGGACGCCTCGGAGACGAGGTGAGCACGCGTGACGACCGACGCCGACCGTGCCGCACGGCGGTTCCGGGACGAGGTCGCGCTCGTCACCGGGTCGACCCGCGGCATAGGAGAGGGCATCGCCCGCCGGCTCGCCGCGGAGGGCGCTAGGGTGATCGTCACCGGGCGGACCGAGGCCGACGGCACCGCGGTCGCCGAGGACATCCGGTCCGCCGGGGGCGACGCCGAGTTCGTCCGGGCGGACGTGCGCGACCCCGACGACATCGCGGCGCTCGTCGAGGCGACCGTCGACACCTACGGCGGCCTCGACGTGCTCGTCAACAACGCCGGCGTCGAGACGAACACCGGCGCGGGCGAGGCGACGATGGAGGACTGGTCGTTCGTCGTCGAGACGGACTTCCGGTCGTACTGGCTGACCGCGAAACACGCGGAGGCGGCGATGGACGAGGGGGCCGTCGTCAACGTCTCCTCGAATCACGCGTTCCTCACGATGCCCGAGATGTTCCCGTACAACGCGGTGAAGTCGGGTATCGACGGGATGACGCGGGCGATGGCGCTCGATTTCGGCCCGCAGGTCCGGGTCAACACCGTCAACCCGGGATGGGTCGCCATCGAGCGGACGATGGACGAGATCGACCCCGACTACCGCGAGGAGCTCGAAGGGATCCACCCCGTCGGTCGGATCGGGCGGCCCGAAGACGTGGCCGCGGCGGTCGCGTTCCTCGCGAGCGACGAGGCGGGGTTCGTCACCGGCGCCCAGCTCACGGTCGACGGCGGCCGCAGCGCCGTGATGCAGGACGACCGGCTCCCGGACTACCGTGCCCGGCGGGAGGGCGACCGATGACGGTCGAACGGTCCGCCGGCGCGACGAGCGTCAGCTACGACCCCGAGACCGCACAGTTGACCGTCGAGCGCGACGGCACTGCACTGGCAACCGGCCGCGTCCGGGTCGCCGTCGACGACGATTGCCTTCCGAGCGACCGGGGCACGGCGACGGTCGTCGAGAACGGGATCGGCGTTCGCGTCACCCACGAGGGCCCCCTGGAGACGACCGTCCGGATCGAGGCGGCCGACGCCGGCGTCGACGTGTCGGTCGCCGTCACCAACGACACCGATCAGCCGGTCGCGCTGCGGGAACTGAGCCCGCTCGCGGATGCGACGACCCCGTTCGCGGACGCCGACCGCATGTTCGAACACGGCTACCAGTCGTGGACGCCGACGGCCGCCTTACCGCTCGACGACACGTTCCCGTCGGAACCCCCGGAGAACCGCCCGCAGATGCTGGATCTCGCGGCCCCGGACGACGGACGCACGAGCCACTATCTCACGGCGCTGTCGGGCGACCCCGGGCACCTGACGATGGCCTTCCTCGACCACGACGCCTACCTCTCGCGGTTCGACGTGACGACGGGAGACCGGACGCGAGTCTCGGCGGTCTGTCCCGGCGACGGCGTGACGATCCCGCCCGGCGGGACGCGCCGGAGCGCGACGCTGCGGATCGACGCGACCCGGCCGGTCGAGGACGCCCTCCCCGCCGCCGCGGCCGCCGTCGGCGACCGGATGGACGCCCGAACGCCGACGGATACGCCGACGGGGTGGTGTTCCTGGTACCACTACTTTACCGACGTCACCGCGGACGACGTCCGGACGAACGTCGACGCCCTCCGGGAGTGGGACGTGCCCGTCGACATCGTCCAAGTCGATGACGGCTACGAGACCGCGTTCGGTGACTGGCGGACCCTCGACGAGGGGTTCTCGGACATGGGCGACCTCGGCGCCGACATCGAGGCCGCGGGCTATCGCCCCGGGCTGTGGCTCGCCCCCTTCTACGTTCAGGGCGATTCCGACTTCGCCGCCGACCACCCCGAGTGGCTCGTCACTGACGGGGACGGCGAACCGGTCGACGCCGGCGAACGCCACGGTGAGATGTACGGACTGGACACGACCCACCCGGAGGCAAATGCCTGGCTGGAGGACACGTTCGAGACGATCGTCGACGAGTGGGGGTTCTCGTACCTGAAGCTGGACTTCCTGTACGCCGCCGCCCTTCCGGGCGAGCGCCACGACGACGTCACGCGCGCGGAGGCGTACCGCCGCGGGATGAAGACGATCCGTGCGGCCGTCGGCGAGGACACGTTCCTGCTCGGGTGCGGCGCGCCGGCGTTCCCGAGCGTCGGCATCGTCGAGGCGATGCGCGTCGGCCCCGACACGGCGCCGTACTGGCGCAGGGACGACGACCCGGCGAGCGAGCCGGCCCACGAGAACGCGATCCGCAACGTGTTGAACCGGCAGTTCTGTCACCGGCGGCTCTGGGTCACCGACCCGGACTGCCAGCTCGTCCGGACGACGACGCAGCTCACGGACGCAGAACGGCGGGCCTTCGCCACGGTCGTCGCCCTGACCGGCGGCGCGAACGTGTTCAGCGACGCCGTCGAGGAGATCGACGCGGCGGGGCGAGACCTGCTCGAACGGACGCTCCCCCCGATCTCGGACGGGACGGTCGAGGGCGTCGGGTATCGGGAGTTCCCGGACCGGATGGTCGCGGAGCGACCGGCGGACGGCGCGCTGGCGATCGCGGCGTTCAACTGGACCGACGAGGACCGGACGGTGACGGTCGCGCCCGCGGACCGGTTCGACGGACCCGTCCGCGTCTGGGATCCCTTCGCCGAGCAACTGGTCGAGGGCCCCGTCGAGCGCTCGCTGGACCCGCACGACGTCCTCCTCCTCCACTGTGTGCCGGCCCGCGACCGACCGCACCTCGTCGGGAGCCGACACCTCGCGAACGCCGCCGGGCAGGTCGGCGGCGTCGAGTGGACCGGCACCGACGACGGCGGCCGGCTCACGGTCGATCTCGACGCGCCCCGGCCGATGGAACTCGTCGTCGCGGTCCCCGAGGGATGGACGAGCCCCGGGGACGACGGCGCCGGGGACGGCGGACCCGATGACGTCGGGGCGGTACGCCTCACCGCCGATCCGGGCGTCACGAGCGTCGACTTCGAGCGGGGTGACCCGTCGTGAGTTCGACCGACCGGACGGAGCCGCGGGTCGGGGTCTGTTACTTCCCGGAACACTGGCCGCGGGAGCGGTGGGCGACCGACGCCGCGCAGATGGCCGCGGCGGGCCTGGACGTCGTTCGGCTGGCGGAGTTCAGTTGGTCGACGGTCGAACCCGAGCGCGGCGCGATCTCCTTCGAGTGGCTGGACGAGGCGGTCGAGACCCTCGCCGCCGAGGGGCTCGACGTCGTGCTCTGCACGCCGACGGCGACGCCGCCGAAGTGGCTCGTCGACGAGCACCCCGAGATCCTCCAGACCGAGCGGGACGGGACCGTCCGGGGGTTCGGCTCCCGGCGCCACTACTGTTTCAACTCGGAGGTCTATCGCAGGGAGACCGCGCGGATCGTCGAGGCGTTCGCGTCCCGCTACGCCGACACCGACGCGGTGATCGGGTGGCAGACCGACAACGAGTACGGCGTCCACGACACGATCCGCTGTTACTGCGACGACTGTGCGGCCGCCTTCCGCGGGTGGCTCGCCGAGCGGTACGGCGACCCCGCGACGCTGAACGAGGCGTGGGGCACGACCTTCTGGAGCCAGCGCTACGGCTCGTTCGCGGCCGTCGACCCGCCGCGGCACACGCCCGCGGAACACCACCCCTCGCTGCTGCTCGACTACGCTCGTTTCTCACACGACAGCGTGGCGTCGTACAACCGCCTGCAGACGGAGGTGCTCAGGGACGCGAACGACGACTGGTTCGTCACCCACAACTTCATGGGCGACTTCGGGACGCTCGACGCCCACGACCTCGGCGCGGACCTCGACTTCCCGGCCTGGGATTCGTACCCCACCGGGTTCGTCCAGGACCGCCGCGAGGGCGCGGCCACGCCCGCGGAGCTGCGGACGGGCGACCCCGACGAGGTGTCGCTGAACCACGACCGCTACGGCGCGCCCTTCTGGGTGATGGAACAGCAGCCGGGTGACGTGAACTGGCCCCCCTACGCCCCGCAGCCCGCCGAGGGGGCGATGCGACTCTGGGCCCACCAGGCGGTCGCCCACGGCGGCGACGCGGTACTGTACTTCCGGTGGCGGCGCTGCCGACAGGGGCAAGAGCAGTACCACGCGGGGCTGCGGCGACGCGACGGCAGCGCGGACAGAGGGTACCGCGACGCAGACCGTGTGGCGGACGAGTTCGCGGACCTCGACCTCGCGCCGCCGGACCGGTCGGTGGCGCTGCTCGACGCGTTCGAACACGACTGGGCGCTGTCGGCCCAGCCCCACGCCCCGGAGTTCGACTACTGGACGCACGCCCGAACCTACTATCGGGCGCTCCGGGCTCGCGGCGTCGGCGTCGACGTCGTCCCGCCCGAGGACGACCTCGGCGGCTACGAGGCGGTCGTCGCCCCGACGCTGTACCTCGCCGACGGGACGCTGGCCGACCAGCTCGCGTCGTTCGTCGAGGACGGCGGTCACCTCCTCGTGACGCTGCGTTCGGGCGTGAAGACGCCCGCCAACCAGCTCCGGGAGGAACTCCCGCCGGGGCCGCTGACGGACCTCGTCGGCGCGACCGTCGCCCGCCACGAGAGCCTCCCGGCGCACGTGGAGACGACCGTGACCTATCGCGGGGACGGCTTCGAGTACCGGACCTTCGGCGAGTGGCTCTCGCCCGATGCAGCAACCGTCGAGGGTCGACACACGGCCGGCGTGGCCGACGGGGAACCGGCCATCGTCTCTCGGGACCACGGCGCCGGCAGCGTCGCGTACTGCGGCGTCTGGCCCGAAACGCGTCTCGCCGACGCGCTGGTGACCGACCTGCTCGACCGCGCCGGGGTCGCCTACACCGACGAGCGCCTGCCCGAGACGCTCCGGTTCGCCGAGCGTGACGGGCTCACCTGGGTCCTCAACTTCGGGCTGGAGCAAGCGACAGTCACGGCGCCACGCGACGCGACCTGGACGATCGGCGGCCCGGACGTTCCCGCGGCGGGCGTCAGCGTGGTCGAGACGGCGCCTGCTGCGCTGTCGGTCGAGGACGACTGACTGAGTCGCCCCGGGGTCCCGCGCGACGAGTGCGAACGACGCTGTCGCGGCGGTGCGGGTGAGTACGTCCGCACGAACGGGGGCGACCGCCCGAACGCCCCCGGTTCCGAGTCGGCGTCGCTCGTGGCTCGACGCGAAGACCGCCCGCACCGCTGCGTCGCTCGGGTCGCTCACCACTCACCCGTGATCACCGTCCCTTCGGTCGCGTCGAGTACCACCGATCGAGTAGCGACGTGACCGTTCAGTAGGTCGACTACGGTTCAACGGGATGGTGTACCCGAGATCCGCGCTCGTCGTTCCGGCGTGAAGGAGACGCCCTTCAGGCGACTGGAGGGGCAGGCAGGCACGCCGACCGCGAAACGGGTCCGGTACAGTCCCCGTAGACGACACTGTGCGAATAGGTCGGCGAGGGCGGAGCGTTCGGAGTGTCAGTTGGTTCCCCGTCCGAGGCGTGCCGTCGGCTGTGATCTGCCGTACTGTCCCTGCTCGTCGGGTCGAAGCTTGTTCGCAACCGACGCCTCGACGGTCATGTTCACGATGTTGAGTCCGTGCGCGGAGGTCCGGCGGGCACTCTCCACGAGATCTCTCCCGTAGCGGTAGGCGTCGGGGTCGCCACGGGCGGCAAGCTGGGCGTCCAGTTCGTCGAGCTGTTCGGTCACCGCCCGGTGTGCCTCGATGGCGCGGCCGGTGTTGCCGGCCAGCGCCAGGGTCACGACGTCCGTCGCGGTGGAAACCAGCGTCTCGAAGCGCTCCCCGAGGTCCTCGTCGGGTGGAGCCGACTGTTCGACCGCCGCGTCGGCGATCCGCTCGGCCCTGTCGGCGACGCGTTCCAGCTCCCGCGCTACCTTGTAGTAGTGGAACGCGTCCTTGCGGGTGACGTTGAGCCGGCCGAGTTCGTTGACGTCCTCCAGGCCCCTGTGGAGACAGCGGGAGACGAACGCGAAGAGCCGGTCGACGTGGGTGTCCCGCTCCCGGACGATCCGGGCGAGGGTGTCGTCGTCCGTCCGGACCGCCGTGACCGCGTCCCGCTGCATCTCGACCGCGTGCTGTCGCATCTGCTCGATCGACTGCGGGATCGAGACGGCGTCGGGGTCGAGGTGGTCCTGTATCACCACCTCGTCGTCGGCCACCGTCTGGACCTCCATCCCGATGAAGCTCTCCACGGCGTCCGTGACGCGCCTGAGGAGGTCGTCGTCGAGGCCGCTCTCGCTCGCGACGACGATCCGATCGAGGCCGGCGGTGTACGCGCCCCTGATCCGCTGAACGATCCCCTCCTCCGCGACGTCGGCGACGTCGATCCGCGTCGCGTTCGATTCGGCGTCGATCGTCGACGGCGCGACGATCAGCCGGTCGCTGTTCGGGTAGAGGTACAGCGTGTCCCCCTTCGACAGGCCGTGGTCGTCCCCCCACTCGCGGGGGAGCGAGAGGGTGAACGTCGATCCGCCGGCCATCTGGACTGTCCGTTCGATCGGGTGGGTCGGTTGTCCGGTCACGGTTGTGCAGTGCTCCCTCGCCGCCGGCGGGTTCGGGCGGTGGCTGGTCCGAAACGGGGACCGTCGTTCGGCCCGTCGCCGGCCGGTTCGACCGGAGGTTCGGTGCGCGGTCACAAATGACCGACTATGAGCGACCGGTAGCGGTACAGCGTGCTCCGTAGCACGCCGGGGCGGTCAGAGCGATCCCCGTTCGACCGGCGGTATCCGTAGTCTCCGAACGGGGTCCGACGGGCCCGAACACCTCATAGCAACCATCACTATCCGGGTTTCCGGACGATCGCCCGTAGCCATGACAGACAACGACGGCGGCGGACGGGCCGGATCGATGGCGACGCGACGGGCGTTCGTCGCGACCGCGGGTGCGACCGGGGTCGCGGGGCTCGCGGGGTGTGCGGCCTCCGGCGGGTCCGGGGGCGGCGGCTCGGGGAACGGCGGATCGAGCGGGGGTGGATCGACCGCGGGAACGACGGGGGGAGGCGGGGAGACTACGCTCCAGTTCTGGCACATCTTCGGGGACGTGCTCGGGGGGCACCTCGAAGACATCGTCTCGGAGTTCAACGGCCGGGACAACGGGATCACCGTCGAGCTCACCTCGAAGGGCGGGTACACCCCGACGTTCCAGGCGACGATGTCGGCGATCAACGCGGGGAACGCCCCCCACATCGGGCACTTCTCGACCGGCGACGGCGTCGCCGCGATCGCCTCCGACCAGTTCATCCCGGCCAGCGACCTGCTGGGGGACCGGATCGACTTCGAGGATCGGTTCATCTCGCCGCTCACGGACTACTTCAAATTCCCGGGGTCTGACAAGTTCTTCTCGATGCCGATGAACAACTCGACGGCGATCATGAACTACAACCGGGACATGTTCGAGGAGGCGGGGCTGGACCCCGACTCGCCGCCGCGGACGTTCGCCGAGGTGCGGCAGGTCTCCGAGCAGCTCGTCTCGGAGACGCAGGCCGAACACGGCTGTGCCTGGGCGAACGTCCGGTGGTTCGTCGGCCAGTGGCACGGCTGGAACGACTCGTTCATGTACAACGAGCAGAACGGCAGGGCGGCGCCACAGAAGGGCCCGTCAGAGATCTACTTCGACCGGGAGCCCGCCCGGACCATCTACAGCTGGTGGAAGGGGATGCTCGACGACGGACTGTACATGCCCACCCAGCAGGGATGGGGCGACGCCTCCGGGGCCGCGATGCAGAGCTGGAAGGTCGGGATCACGCTGGGGTCGACGGCCGGGCTCGGCCGGACGGCGACGATCGCCGAGGAGGCGAGCCAGCCGTTCGAACTCGGTGCCGCACCCCTGTTCAGCCCGACCGAGGACCGCTTCGGCAACCGGATCGGCGGCGGGTCGCTGTTCGTCCCGCGGCAGGCGGTCAAATCCGACGCCGAGCGGGAGGCCATCGTCGAGTTCTTCGACTGGATCACGAGCCCCGAGCCGCAGGCGGAGTGGTTCAAGCGGACGGGGTACTTCCCGATCAACGCCGACTCCCGGCAGCTTCTCGAGGAGGAGGGGTTCTTCGAGGAGCGGCCGGCCTGGACCGCCGGCTTCCGCTCGCTGGAGGAGAGCGAGACGGGGCCGACGACCCGGATGAGCATCGTCCCGCAGCTACCCAAGATCAACCAGGACCTCATGGACACCTGGACGAAGATACGTCAGGGGACGCCCGTCGACGAGGCGCTGTCGAGTCAGAAGGAGGCGATCGACGGGATCCTCCAGGACAACCGATAGCGCCTCGCCGAACCGGGACCCGGGCGGGTCGACCCCGCCCGCCCCGGCGGCCGGAACGCCCGCTCGACCGACCACACGGATTCCACAGACCCATCACATGACAAGCAGAGAAGCATACGACAGCACGCCACAGGCGATCCTCTGGCTGCTCCCCACGCTGGCCATCTTCGGGCTGTTCCTCTACTGGCCGGCCGGCCGGACAGTCTGGCTCAGCCTCTACGAGACGCAGTTCTTCGGCCAGGGCGGGACGTTCGTCGGCCTCGACCAGTACGTCGAGGTTCTGGCGTGGGAGGAGTACCACAACAGCGTCCTCGTGACGCTGAAGTTCGCGGCCGTCACCGTCGTCGGGACGCTCGTCGTCTCGATCCTCGTTTCCTTCTGGATATACACCGTCGAGCGCGGCAAGACCGCCTACATGGTCGCGACCATCTGGCCGTACGCCATGCCGGGAGCGGTCGCCGGGACCGTCCTTCTGATCCTCCTGCACCCGTCGATCGGGATGATCACCGCCCCGGTGGAAGCCCTCACCGGACTGAACTGGGACTACACCGTCAACGGGACGCAGGCGTTCTGGCTGGTCGCGATCGGGACGCTGTGGTACACCCTCGGGTTCGACACCATCTTCCTGCTCGCGGCGTTCCACAACATCCCCGAGACGCTCACCGAGACGGCGCGCCTCGACGGGGTTCCGAAGTGGCGGATGCTGCTCCGGGTGTACCTGCCGATGATCGCGCCGACGCTGCTGTTCCTGCTGGTGTTGAACACGCTCGGGGGGTTCTTCGGCGGCTTCGCGATCGTCGATCTGGCGACCAACGGCGGGCCGCTGGGGGCGACCAACCTGATGATCTACCAGCTGTACCGGACCGGGTTCGAGAACTTCGACATCGGCCTCGCGGCCGTCCAGTCGGTGTTCCTCTTCCTCATCGCGGTCGTGCTCGCGGTGGGACAGATCCTGGTCTCGGACCGGCGGATACACTACGGGGGATAACGCATGGCAACCGAAGACACGTTCGACGTGGGGCAGATGCGCAGCGAGACGGGCCGGCGGCTGCGCCACTGGCTCGACGACCTCGCCGACCACCCCGGGTCACACCTCGCGCTGCTGACCACGAGCCTCGTGCTGGTCGCGCCGATCGGGCTGGCGCTGCTGTTGACCACACAGACGACGGCCCAGGTGTACGACCTGAACTACGTCCGCCCCGGCGGCCTCGACGTCATGATCTCGAACTACCGGGAGGTGTTGTTCGAGTTCGGGTTCCTCCGGCTGACGCTGAACACGCTGTTCATCGCTGGCGTCACGACCCTCGGGGGGATCGCCCTGTCGCTTCTGGCCGCGATGGCGATCGTCTTCTACGACTTCCGCGGGAAACAGCTCGCGTTCTTCTTCATCCTGCTGACGCTGATGGTGCCGTTCATCATCCGGGTCGTCCCGCTGTACGAACTCGTCGTGACGCTCGGCTGGCACGACACGTGGCTCGGCGTGACGGTCCCGTTCCTCGCGACGGCGACGGGCGTGTTCCTGTATCGCCAGCACTTCAAGTCGATCCCGGTGGAACTGGTCGAGACCTGTCGCCTCGACGGCGTCGGCCCGCTCACGTTCCTCCGCGGGGTGTTGATCCCGATGACGAAGGGCATGACCTCGGGGCTGAGCGTCATCCTCTTCGTCAGCACGTGGAACGCGTACCTCTGGCCGCTGATCGCGATCAACACCCGCGACAGACAGATGATCCAGGTGGGCCTGCGGTTCCTGCAGTCGGCCCAGCAGGGGACGCTCACCCAGTACAACCTGATGATGACCGGCGCGGTGATCTCGCTGATCCCGATGCTGGTGTTGCTGCTCGCGCTGCGCAAGAACCTCCTCACCACGATGGGGCTCGAACTGTAACCATGGCACGCATCGAACTACAGGACGTCACGAAGCGCTTCGACGACGTCACGGCGGTCGAGGGACTGACCATCGAACTACGCGACGGGGAGTTCGTCGTCCTCGTCGGGCCGTCGGGGTGCGGCAAGAGCACCACCCTGCGGCTCATCTCCGGGCTGGAGACCGTCTCGGCGGGCCGCGTCCGCATCGGCGACCGGGACGTGACCGACCTGGACGCCGCACAGCGCGGCGTCTCGATGGTGTTCCAGGACTACGCGCTGTTCCCGCACATGACCGCGCGTCGGAACATCACGTTCGGGATCACGTCCTCGAACGACTTCGACGGCGACGAGATCGACCGTCGGGTCGATGAGGCGGCCCGGACGCTCGACATCGAGGACCTGCTGGACCGCAAGCCCTCGGAGTTGTCCGGGGGCGAGCAACAGCGGGTCGCCATCGGCCGCACGTTGGTTCGAGATCCCGACGTGTTCCTCATGGACGAGCCGCTGTCGAACCTCGACGCGAAGCTCCGCGTGCAGATGCGCGCCGAACTGCAGGAGCTCCACCGCGAACTCGGGACGACGACCGTCTACGTGACCCACGACCAGGAGGAGGCGATGACGCTGGCCGACCGGGTCGTCGTCATGGCGGGCGGGGAGATCATGCAGGTCGACCCGCCCCAGCGGCTGTACGACTACCCGGACAACCAGTTCGTCGCGGAGTTCATCGGCAGCCCGTCGATGAACGTCGTCCCGGTGGCGGTCGAGCGCGGGCGGCGCGACGGCGAGTACGTCGCGGTCCACCGTGACTTCGAGGTACCGTTGCCGGCGAAGCCGTCGCTGGAGCCGGTCGTCGGCGAGCCGGCGAACTTCGGCGTCCGCCCGGAGGACGCCACGCCCGTCGACGCGCCCACGGAGTACTCGTTCGACATCGAGGTGTCGGTCACCGAGAACCTCGGCGACGAGCTGCTGATCCTCGGGAGCGTCGGCGACCGGGACGTTCGCGTTCGCAGCGAGAACCCCCGGGAGGAGTTCGAGCCCGGCGAGACCGTCCACGTCGAGTGCGACCCGGACCGGCTCCACCTCTTCGACCCGGAGACCGGCGAGGCGCTCTACCACTCGGAGGGCGCCGGCGAGGGCGTGGCGGACCCGGCCGAGGCAGCCGCCGCCTCGCGAGGGTCCGAGTCGTGACGGCGGCCGGGCCAGACGACGACGTCGACGGCGACGCCGACGGACGCCCCGCGCACGTCGAGCGCGTCGCCGAGGCGGGGGCGGCCGCGGCGGTCGACCGCTTCCGGACCGGCCTCGACGCGGAGGTCAAGGGTGACGGCGCCGCGGTCGACGCGGGGTCGGTCGTGACCGTCGCCGACCGCGAGGCGCAGCGCGCCTGCCTCGAGTCCGTCCGCGAGCGGTTCCCCGAGGACGCGGTCGTCGCCGAGGAGGGCGACGCGCCGAAGACGCTCCCCGCCGAGGGCACGGCGTGGGTGATCGACCCCATCGACGGGACGTACAACTTCGTCCGCGGGCTGCCCGCCTGGGCGACGGCGGTCGCGCTCGTCGAAGATGGGGAACCCCTCGCGGCCGCGGTCGCGGCCCCGGCCGTCGACGAGCGCTCCCTCGTCGTCGACGGCGCCGTCAGCCGCAACGGGACGCCCGTCGCCGTCAGCGACCGCCGGGACCCCGCGACGTTCGCGGTCGCCTGCGCGGTCGTCCCCCCGTTCGGCGAGCGGGCGGCGTACGCCGCCGGCGTCGCGGCCGCCCTCGAACGTTTCGGAGAGATCCGACGGGTCGGCAGCCTCCAGCTAGCCCTCGGGCGCGTCGCCGCGGGCGCGCTCGACGGGGTCGTGACGCCGCGCCGGACGCCTCCCTGGGACAGCGTCGCCGGCGTCCACGCGGTCCGGGCCGCCGGCGGCGTCGTCACCGATCTGGCGGGCGAGAACTGGCGTCCCGACAGCCGGGGGCTCGTCGCGTCGAACGGCGCCGCCCACGGCGACCTCCTCGCGGTCGCGCGCCGGATGGCCGGCCGGGAGTAACCGCTCCCTCCCCCGCCCGGCTCAGTTCTCGTCGTTCGCGTCCCGTTGGCTCTCCTGAAACACCCAGAAGTCGATATTTCTGACCCGGTAATGGTCGATACAGGTGACTTATAGAGAACAAGGAGAATACCCGCGCCTTCAGGCGCGGGATGAATCCGACACTCTGACCTGCACTCCCTCGATGGCACTCTAACCGGATATTGTACTTTCGGTCGTTTGTTTTGATACTCAAATACTCATAATGAGTTATGAGCGCAGTACGATGCTGGAGACGACCCGCACGTACGTCGCACGCATCACGAACCACGAACAGGTTCGTGACGATCTCGACCAGTGCGGGTTCTCCGCCTCGAAACTGTGGAACGTCGGACGCTACTACATCCAAGAACGGTGGGACGACGACGGTGAGATACCCGAGGAAGCCGACCTGAAATCGGCGTTGAAAGACCACGAACGCTACAGTGACCTGCATTCTCAGTCAAGTCAGCGAGTTCTCGAAGAACTTGCTGAAGCGTTCACCGGCTGGTACAACTCCGCCGACGGAAACAACCCACCGGGCTACCGGAAACGTGGCGACCGACACCCACGCTCTACTGTGACGTGGAAGAAACGGGCCATCAAGCACGACGACAAACACGGCCAACTTCGCCTCTCGAAAGGCTTCAACCTGAAAGAGAGTCTGTCTGACTTCATCCTCGCCGAGTACGAAACCCGCCCTGACGTAGAGGTTGAGACCATCCAGCAGGTGCGTGGCGTCTGGAACGGTGACGAGTGGGAACTCCACCTCGTCTGCAAGAAGGAAATTCCAGTCGAAGACGCACCGGGCGACAACACAGCGGGTATCGACCTCGGTATCATTGACATCCTCCCCGCGCTAAAGCGCGAGGATTCCTTCGTGGGGCGTCGGGCCGTCCAACGCTACCCCGAAGGCAACTTCTCCTCCCGCTGGAGGGTACCGGGTTCGTGCGCTACACGTCGGCCCTCGAAACGAGGGTATGGCGTATTCGGCGTCCGAGGCGGACGCGGTATCCGCTTGTGCCGTACCCGATACCGCCTGAACCGAGGCGTCCGAATACCGGGCAACCACCCACGGTTGGAACGTGGGCGGACACGGGTCGTGCCATCGACCGTACTCCGCCGACGAATGCGGAGTGCAACCGCGAACGGGGCGTGTTTTGGTATGCTGTCGCCCCCTCGTTTGCGCGGTCGTTGCCGACCGTCTCCAGTGACGGGTAGGGGTACTGTGAGGACGGCGAACGAATCCGAACCACGTACTCCCCACCGGGTTTGCCGGTGGTGGGCGTGGAACCGTCCGTATCAGCGGGAAGCGACCCCGTGTCTTCCGATTGAGAGTTTACAGCGGTAGCGAGGCGAAAGCCCACCCGTTTACGGGTGGGATGAAGCCGACAACTGGGAATCTATCTACGCTCGTAGCCACGGCTGGGGTTAGATACTTGTGTAACATCTTTAGGTGAGGATACTCTATATACTGACGATGCCTCGTGGGTTCGACAGGGAACGTACCAACATCCACAAACTCCAGTACCACTTCATCTGGTGCCCGAAGTACCGCAAATCGGTGCTTGAGGGCGAAGTGCGCGACCGTCTCGAAGCACTCATCGAGGAGAAGGCCGACGAACTCGGGTTAGAGATACTGGAGTTGGCGATTCGCCCCGACCACGTACACTTGTTCATCACGGGCGACCCGACGCTCGCCCCGAACAAGATAATGCAACAGGTCAAGGGCTACTCCTCGCGCCGACTTCGGGACGAGTTCGACTTCGGTCTGCCGTCGCTGTGGACGCGCTCGTACTTCGTCTCAAGTGCGGGCGACGTATCCAGCGAAGTCATCGAGGAGTACATCGACGCCCAAGCAGGTGAATAATGATGCAACGGAACGTCTCAACCACGGTGCGGGTCAAACTCCACTCGCTGACCAACAGGAAGGCTGACCTGCTCGCCCGTGAGTACGAGGCGTTCCAGACCGAGGTTCACGGCGGAGACGCCAACCTCTACTCCGCGACTGACCAGCAGGCGTCGAAAGTCCAGCGACAGAAAGACCCGAACCCCGACACCGAACAGCCTGTCGTCCTCCGCAACGACGTGTTCGACGTGACCTACGACGAGGACACCGTTCTCTCGTCGTGGTGGGTGAAAGTTCCCGTCTACGACCCCGAGCGTGGACGGGGCAACTCCATCTGGTGCCCCGCCCACGTCCCACACAAAGACGAACAACTCGTCCGTGAGGGCGATATTCGGGACAGCGAACTGGTGCGCCGTGACGGTGACTGGTACGTCCATCTCGTCGTGAAGCGGTCTGTGACCGTCCAAGACGAGTACGACGACGTACTGGCCATCGACATGGGCGCACGGTGGGTCGCTACCTGCGCGTTCCTCTCCGACCGCAAGACCACGTTCTACGGCAAGGAAGTGCGCCGTATCCGCGAACACTACAAGCAACTCCGCAAGTCCATCGGGAAGGCGAAACCCCGACAGGGACAGCAGGTAGTCGAGTGTATCGGTGACGCTGAGGCGCGGAAGGTTGACGACCGCCTCCACAAGATTGCTCGGCAAATCGTGGGAGACGCCGAAGAACGGAACGCGGTCATCGTTGTGGGCGACCTTGGCGGGATTCGCACGGACAACGACAAAGGACGGTACGTCAACGACAAGACCCACAAGATGCCGTTCGCCAGCCTGCTCAACTACATCGAGTACAAGGCCCACGACGCGGGCATCGAGGTGCAGTTGGTCGAAGAATACGACACGTCGAAGACCTGCAATCGGTGTGCCTGTGAGGGCGTCCGTGAGACGCAGGGCCGCTTCGAGTGTCCCGAGTGTGGGTTGGACGACAACGCCGACAAGAACGGTGCGCTGAATATCGGCAAACGAGCCTTGGGCAAGTTCTCGAAACCGCTGTCCGAGGCGGGGGCCGTACTGGCACGGCCCGAAACGCAGGTCATCGTCCCACGCGACGACGAACCTGCGAACCTCTCCGTATCCGTGGGTTCAACCCCCAGTGGGGGAACCCCACGGCTTTAGCCGTGGGAGGATGTCAGTATGAACAGTGCTGCACAACTTCGGAGGATGGATTTGATGCGTACCTTACTTTCAATATAAAATATTAATAAAATAGAAGAACCGGATAGGAAATCAGGATCCACACAGGAGGGGGGGGGGAGAGTCTCGATTGCATTCAGCCGACGATCATTAGTCGTATATTTGTTGGAGTATACGCCCTATGAGAATCTATTTACTGCGAGCAGTCTAACTGGGAGTATGTCTGTTGATCGGATCGCATTTGTCTGTAAGGGGAACGCGGGCCGGAGCCAGATGGCGACGGCGTTTGCAGAGCGGGAACGTAGTGAACGAGGACTCGATATCGACATCGTGACCGGTGGAACGGACCCGGCCGATCACGTCCATCAAGCGGTCATCGACGCGATGCAAGAGCGTGATATCGATATCAGCGACCGAACGCCCAGGAAGATCACGCCCGACGATATCGAGGACGTTGATTCCGTCGTCACGATGGGGTGTTCAGTGGATGAGTTCCGACCGCCTGATTGGACCGGTCAGAGCCAGCAGTGGGACCTTGAACATCCCGGCGGTGACGACGTCGACGAGATGCGCGGACAGCGTGACGAGATCGAACGTCGCGTCACTGCCTTCTTCGATGAGCTGGAGGCAACGGAGACAGACGGAGACCCCAGTACGGAGACGTAATGGGACTGCTCTTCAAACGTGATCTCCGGATACCGTTCGCTGTTCTCCTTGCGCAGTCGGTTGTCACTGTCGGGTTCGGTATCGCGAAGGTGTCGACAAATGCGAATGTGCTTTAATCAGAACTAGCTTCTCGTCAACCAGCACGTGCAATCAGTACACTATATGGAATCGACTCTGAATCACTCAATTACTGCTCAGAGGAGCATATAACCTGTGCGACGAGCGGTTCGATTTATTGTTGGTGTCGGTATGGGCGGTCTCATTTTGGGGGGATATCTCTACACAGTCGGTGCAGAGACGGTACTCAATCGAGTGATCGCTGTCAGCCCGTGGGTGGTCGGAGTCGTCCTCCTCCTCGTAATTCTGGAGGGGTTGGCGGACGCAATTGGTGTGTGGGCCTCAATTGAACCGCTGGGCGACGGACTCTCCGGGCCGGAGAGCGTTCAATTTGCACTCGCAGGAGACTTCTTCGATATACTCAGTCCAGCCGGACCGGTCAGTTCGGAGCCGATTATGGCACGATTTTTCAGCGTCGCGACGGGGACTGGGTATTCGGATGCACTCGGGGTCCGTTCGACCGCGAAATACGTAAAATCAGGATCACAGGTTATCTTCTCCGGTCTCGCCGGACTGTTCATTCTCGCTGGTTCCCCCGAAGTAACACCAGTTCTACTCACACTGGGAGTCTCGATTACTGGCCTCGTAGTTCTTGGTGGCGTCATTCTTCGGTCGCGAACATATCTCTCGACTGGTCTCGTCGCAGGGCTTACACCGGTTGTCACACGGGTTTCTGGCCTCTACCGCGACCAACCATATGACCGTGCGATCGTCGCGGATGCTGTCGATCGGTATTGGCAACGCATCGTCGACTTCCGAGAGACACCCGGACTACTAGTCCTTATTGCAGTGGGAGGACTCGTTGAACAGCTCTTGACGGCCACTGCGCTCTGGATCGCCCTCTCAGGATTGGGTGGCAACAGTGTGTTTCTCCCAATTCTGGTCATCATCCCGCTCCCACAGGTTGCTAGCGTCGTCCCGATTCCGGGGAGCCTCGGGGCATACGACCTGCTGTTGGGTGGAGCACTGGTCCTCGTTACTGGCGCCCCGAGCGTTAGTGCGACAGCAGCTGTCCTCCTCGTACGAACCCTCTCGCTCCCGTTTGGCGCGATCGCTGGTGGAGTCTGTGTTGCCTATCTGCGCGGGTGGCGACCGAACAGAACGGATGGATGACCGGAACCGGGTCACACCGTATTGTGGGACGCTGGCCAGTCGCGCTTCAATTTTCGTCTGACCGGTGCCTTCGGGAAACCAACGGCCAGGTGAAATCAACCACGAGCGCCACAGTAGTCACCCCGATCCCGACGAGCGAGAGGAGTTCTGGAAGCTTCATCCAGACTGGGAATACGTATGACGCCCATCCCTCGACCTGGCGGACGAAGCCAACAGCTGCGTTCGCGTTCTCCGTCCGCCCTTCTAGCTGCCAGCCAGGCACGGTTTCTCCACGTTCCTCGGGAACGCCTTTTCGGTCTACAGCATACGGGAGCTGGACACCCGAGTACTCCCAGACGATCTCTCCTGCTGCATTCACCTCGATGACGCGATTGTGAAGGGAATCGGCAATCAGCGTGTTGCCGTTCGGCAGCCGATCCGCATCACGCGGCCACTGGAGGATGTCGTCACCGCCATACGTCCAGACTGCGGTTCCGCTCTCGAGATCATACTCGACGACTCGGTCGTTTTCGCTGTCGGCAACGAGGACCGTCCCCCATTCCGTCAGGCGATGCGGATTGTGCTGCTCGTAGAGGAAGCTGTGATTCCCCGGCTGGCCGATGACATCGACGATTCGATTGGTCTCGGGATTCACCTCGACGATCACGTCGAAATTCCGGATCGAGAGCTGGAAGTTCCCGTTTGGTAACTGGTCGATATCGTTCATATGGGTCCAGTCGCTTTCGGGCCCCTGTCGCTCGGGACTCCCGTATTGCTGGTCGAACTCTGACCCTTCGCCCAGTCGCTTTGTCCCGTTCCAGTTCCAGGTAATCGACCCATTCTGTGCGACGGTGAACGCTCGGTTGTTCCCCATGTCGATGATCGCTGTTTCCCCGCTGTCGAGGCGGTCCACATCGTGGACCTCGTGGTGTTGGACGAATTCGTCGTACCAGGTGTATCGCCAGACGATCTGGGTTTCGTTGTGTTGGAGTGCATCCCCGTCAAGCTCGAGGACACGGTTGTGAACGCATTCGTCCTCGATCTGGTTGAGCTGGTCTGGTGGACAGTTTTCAGGAGCTGTCTTCGTAGCAACCGCGACGAGTACGTTTCCGTTCTCGAGGTATTCTGCGTCGAAGACCCGCGAGTTCGGGGGGTCGAACTCCCAGTTGACGGTCCCGTTCTGACTGACCTCGATGAGTCGGCCGTCGTACTTGTAATCCTGGACGCTGATGAGTGTCGCTCCGGGATAGGTGTCTCCGGACTGTGCGACGGTTTCGGATGTATCTGCTAACACTGCTTGCCCTCCGAGGGCGGCAGACAGGAGGATCAGCACGATGAGGAGCCGACTCCGCCGAGATCCCGACCCGAGCCATTGACGGGGTACGATGTCATGTTCCATATTATGATGAATTCAGGCGGCGAACGCGTGCGCCAGTCTGTCGGGCCTTGGCCGAAATCCGCTGCCGATTGATAACCGCCTCTATGATGATCCATGGAAGCAGAAGTACGGCCCCAAAGACGAGGTAGACGAGACTCCACGGAGCCATCCAGACCGGTTTGATCCACTGGGAGACACCCTCCCACGTCTCGGCGATCTCCGAAGTGAGCGATTCGAGCGGCGTTCCGCCGAACGTCGTTTTGAGCCACTCGGGGAACGTCGCCGTTCCCGTGCCTGTTCCCGGCGTCTCACCGGCGCTTCCGGAGAGTTGGTACGAGCCGGAGACGTTCTGGTCGAGCATCGTCGGGCCGCCGGCTTCGTTTCCGTAGGCGGCGCGCTCGGCATCGAAGGGTGCCCACGGCGTGTACACTTCCCAGACGATCTCACCCGTTGGTGTCACTTCGATCACGCGGTGGCCCAGCGAATCGACGATGAGTGTATTCCCGTTCGGGAGTCGGTCCGCATCACGCGGCCAGTTCAGTTGGTCATCACCCACTGTCCAGATCTGCTGCCAGTTACACGCTCCCGAATCAGTCCGGTTGACACAGCTATACTCGACGACCCTGTCGTTTTCGCTGTCTGCAACGAGGATTGTCGGCGTGCCGTTTTTCGACTCGAGGTATTGGGGGTCGTGCTGTTCGTTCAGGACCGAGTACTTCTGGTCGGCGCCGAGTCGCATCGTGATGTTCTTGGTCGACCGATTGACGACGATGACCTGATCGAAGTTCCGTGGGGAGACCAGGTATTCGCCGTCTCCGATTTTGTCGACGTCGTTCACGTGTGTCCAGTCCTCGCTCATTCCGCCGTCGGTCCCGTTCGGATAGTGATTTTTGAAGTACCACTCCCAGACGATGCGGTCTTCGGAGAGGTCGTAGATGAACACCCGGTCGTTGCTCGTCCCGTTCTCGTACTCGCGCATGTTGGCGACGAGCAGTTGATCGCCGTTGATTAGGTCCACGTCATGCGTGTCTTCGATACTGAAATTCTGTTGCCAAACGCGCTCTTTGGTTTCGGGATTCAGCTCGTAGACTAGCGTCTTTCCAGGTGCAGTATTCACCACGAGTAGGTTCCCGTTCGGAAGTGGATCGGTGTTATAGAACCAGCTAACGCCACGTTTCGAGCCGTTGTATATCCACTCTGGTTGCGCCTGGGGGCCAGCTGCGACGAGCCGGGCTGGCTTCTTTTTCGCCCCTTCGCCTTGGAAATGGAAACCTTGGACGGCAACATACGTGGTTCCGTTTGCTGCATCCTCGACGGTTCCAGCCTGAATCTCAGGGGGTTCGTAGGTCGCTGTGAGGGCTGTGCTTGCTCCGAACGACGCGATGATGAGAAGGGCCAAGCTCCCACGAAGGAGCCATGCCAGAGACAACGGAGGGCGGCGCACTACCGACACCTCCGGTGGTTGTTGTATGTGTTTTGTGATTCGCTCATACGTACGCCTCAAACTCTTCCCCGAATGCGAGGAAGTAGCCCGTCCCGATGACACCGATCACGGCCGCGATAGTGAACGCGATCTCCGGATTCACGAATTCCCACAGATAGCCACCAAGAGCGGCACTCGGAATAACGACCGTGTTCCGGAGGAGGTAGTAGGTACCCGTCACGCGGCCGCCGGCGTCGGCCTCGGCAGGTCCGACGATCAATGCCTTGTGCGAGGGTAAACCAGCGAAGCGAAGCCCGGAGAACGCGAAGATGAGGATCATCGCCCACGAGAGAGGCATCACCGACGTGAGAACCTCTGGCCCACTGATGAGTACGGTTGGGAAAAGGGCGTAGACTGCGAACCCAAGCGCGACGACGGGCTTGAGGCCGACTCGCTCGGCGACTTTCGCGGCTGGCGCCATCGAGAGGAGGGCAATCAACATCTCGACGCCGAGCAGGTACCCGAAGAACGCCTCCGGCGAAAGATCGATCGCATATGAGAAGCCAGCCAGTGAGACGGTCGTCTCGAAGCCAACCTGGTAGAACTGGGTGATCACCAGCACGAAGAAGACGTACACCATCCCGTTGGCGAACCGGACGAGCGTGTCACCGACGAGCAGCGGCCGGAGCGCCGACGGCATCTCGCGGAGGTCTGCCCGAATCTGTGCCACCCCCTCGAAGGAGTCGCCGATGGTGTCCTCGCTGGCGTCGTAGAGGACGTGCTGAGCGACTGTCCCGATGATTCCGAAGACGACGGCGACGGCGAGGACGTACTGGAAACTCACCGTGAAGTCCGGGTGGAAGCCGATGAGGACGGCCGCGAGTACCGGACCGATGAGGAAGGCTGTCCGGCGGAACGTCTCAGTGCTGGCGAAGCCAGCAGCCAGCCTGGAGGGATCGGTCGCCTGCTTGACGACGGCGAACGTTGCGCCCAACCCGAATGACTTCCAGCCTTGCGCGAGCAGCAACCCGACGAAGATCCAGATCCAGGGTGGGATCGTCACACTGGCAATCGTGATCACGCCGAGGTTCGGTGCGACCAACCAGACGCCGAAGCCCAGAGTCGAAATCAACCCGAACAGCGTGAGCGCGTATCGCGAGCCGATGCGGTCCGAGATAGCGCCACCGGGATACGGGAACACTGCCGAGACGATATTGCTGACAGTCCCGAAAAGACCGACAACGAATCCGGACGCTCCGAGTGCGACGATGTACTCGGGGATGAATCGACTGGTCATCTGGAAGCCGAGGCTGAACGCGAACATCGCCAGCGACAGTACCAGTACGTCTCGCTCGAGGGCGAAGAACTGCCGGAAGGTGTCCAGTGGGCCCGTTTCCTCTACGTCGACGGAAACCTGTTCCTGACTCATAGGTTCTTGCGAGTATGCCGTGTTTGGTCATGTGATTCGGTCCACCGCAAACGTACGTTTCCTGGAATACTGCCTGTTGTTCGAATGGGGAACCCGCTCATCATACTCACAACGTGAACGCCCAGGTATATAGATTCTTATGGACGGCTAACTCAAACAGATTTACCGAGTGTGTCCACACCCATGAACCAGAAACCTAGCCACCAACCCGTGACTATACCTCGATGGTCTGCGATTCCGGGGGCCGTCCACGATGACTGAGGATTGGCTGCCAGCGGAGACGTTGAAACACTTGGATACACAGATCGCCTTCAGTTCGGACCGCATCTACTTCCGATTCCGCTGGGATCAGCCCCACCCCGGCGGGTGGATCCACGACATGCTGGTGTATCAGGACGGAGAGTGGCGGCAGTTTGCGGATCCGTCGCCGTGGGTGACCGCTACCGAGAACCCAGAGCACACTGGGTTCTACGAGGACCGCGTGAGTTTTCTGCTCGACGACGGCTCAGTCAGGGGCTTCGAGGAGTTCGGCGGTTGGTTGACTGTCCACGACGGAATGCGGTCGTTGCCCAGCGAGGTTCCGGAACCCGAGGTACAGGCGCACGAGCATTTCGGCCCGGATGGCCTCGACAAGACAGATATCCGGAAGTACATTCCGCAAGCCTGCGATGGCGAGTGGTGGGAAAACGACTGGCGGGAAATGAAATCGCAAACGGAGCTCGAACGTCTCAAGCGAGAGGGCGTGTTCCTCGACCTCCCGATGTGGCGGGCCCACCGGAGCAATCCCAAGGGATTCGGCACGGACCACCACGTCCTCGACTATCGCCACAGCGACCAGGGCCACAACACGTACACAACTCAGGAGTGGGATCCCGAGGACGGCCCCGAGCTCATGTGGGACCCTGCGGTCGTGGAGGGTGGAGCACTCGATTACCACGAGATTCGTGACGGGACGTTCCCCGATCAGCAGGAGGGCACGTACGCACTGGAGATGGAGGACGCCGTGCCGTTCGACCCGACCGTCGCGGAGTGGGAAGGAGCGATGATTCCACGCCGGCCGCTCCGCGACCCTGTGGGGAGCGCGGCGGACTGGAAGGCGAGTGGGGTCTGGGATGATGGCGAGTGGGTCGTCGAGATGTGGCGCGACCTACAGACAGACCATCCGCTGGATACGACACAGCTGGAACCGGGCGGGGTCTACACCTGGACGCCGGCCGTCCACCACGGCGCCGGACAGCGCTGGCACTGGGTCGGGTACCCCTACAAGCTCGGACTCGGGGCCGAACCCGACTACGCCGGCGACCAGTATACGGCCGGGCCGACCGAACTCGTTGCGACGGAGTTCACCGGCGCCACACCTGACTGGGACCGTATCGAAACGTACACGCTGCCCCTCGTGTTCCCGGGATTGCTCACTTGGAACGACCTCATCGACGAGTCCCATCCGCGGGCTGACGACGTCCGAGACGCAGCAGTCACGATGTGGGAACTCTACGAGAACGCCCCGGAATCGTTTATTGGACAATAAACCTCTCTGTTCCTGTGCCAGTTTCGACGGGTCGCTCGGCAGGGGGTCAGAGAGCGACCAGTAGTTCGTAGACGATACCTGCGACGATACCCACCCCGATCGTCCGAAGGACACTCTGGTTGAATCGAAGGTGGAGGACTCCAGCGAGTCCCGCGATCCCGAGCGCCGGAAGATTGACCGATGTTACGATCGGAAGGAGCAGCTGCATTCCGTAGCTGTCGACGAGAATAGTTGAATCGAAGAGTGTCTGGACGGCGAACCAGAGGCCGAGGTTCACGATGACGCCGACGACGGCGGCGGTGACCGCCGATAATGCCGCCGTGATAGATGTTCGACCACGAAGGTATTCGATGTACGGGGCGCCAACAAAGATCCACAGAAAGCTCGGAACGAAGGTCACCCACGTAACGACGACCGAGCCTGCGATACCGGCGACCAACGGATCCAGGGTACCTGGATTCCGGTAGGCCCCCATGAACCCGACGAACTGGACAACCTGGATGAGCGGCCCCGGTGTCGTCCCTGCGAATCCGAGACCATCCAGCATCTCGCCGGGCAGCAGCCACTCGTAGGTGAGGACCGCCTCTTGGGCAACGTACGCGAGCGCCGCGTACGCTCCGCCGAACGACACCGCCGCGACGAGACTGAAGAACAGTCCTTCCTGAACGAGGACGCTGCTGCGGCCGAGGAGGGCACCGAGTACGAGAAGCGGCCCGAACCAGACGACCAGCCAGGTGGCTAGCGTCACCAACGCCTGCCGTCTGGATGGACGGCCGTCGGCTGGCGCATCGGAGATGACTGCTGTGGTGGCGTCCGCGTCGTGCCCGGTCATCACGGTGAACGTGTCCGGAGCGAGTCGGTAGCCGAGATACCCGATCAGCCCTGCGCCGATGACGATGATGGGGAACGAGACATTGAAGACGTACATGCCGATGAACGCAGCGACGGCGAGCAGGACCATCGCCCGGTTTTCGAACACTTGCCGGCTCAGACTGAGGACGGCCGCGAACACGATCACGAGCACGGCGGCCTTGAGACCGAAGAGCAGGCCCGTCACGACCGTGAGTTCCCGGTAGGTAACGTAGAGGATACTCAGTGCGAGGATCGAGAGAAAGCCGGGGAGGACGAACAACCACCCAGCGATGAGCCCCCCTCTGGTCCCATTGAGAAGCCAGCCGAGATAGACGGACAACTGCTGGGCTTCCGGCCCGGGCAACAACATCGTGTAGTTGAGGGCGTGAAGGAAGCGTCGCTCGCTCACCCAGCCGCGTTCCTCGACGACGTACCGGAACATGACCGCAATCTGGCCGGCCGGTCCCCCGAAGCTGGATGCTGCAACCCGCGCCCAGGTCCACGTCGCCTCCCGGAGCGTCGGCATCGATACCGACAACCCATCTGATTGGTCTTTTTCTACCCGGTGCTCCTCTTCCATCGTTCCCAGTGAGATAGTGCTATTTGTGAACCTTTTCGTCCGATACACCGATTGACTGTCGTTGATAGACCGTAGTAAACGATAAGAGCGACCAGATCAGCGCTGGTATTTCGGGGTTCTGGCCGAGCTTCGGAGGGTCAAACAGGGTCGGTGTGCTGTTTGGCGAGAGGCCGGCGTCGGCGACGGTACCCATCCGGAGTTTGACGTCCATTCTACAGAAAAGACGGTCGAGTCAGTCCTCTTCTCTGTAGAATAACGCTTCCTTCGATGCGTTACAGTCCGGACACTGCTCTGGGAGGACTTCTTTGTCTGTAAGATCACCTATCTCTCCACATTCGCTACAGCGCCACATAGTGTAGCTCTGCGCGAGAGCGTCTGGAGTGTCACCGATCGGAACCTCTGTTTCTTCCTTATTTCCCTCTACCGGAGGTCGGTCGCTTTCTGGCACCATACTTCACCATTGTTCCTTGGGGATAAATCGTTTTCCCACAGTAGTCTATTAGAATCGATTTACTTTGACGGGGTTTTATTCTGCTTCCCACCTTCATCGCCTTTATGACCGGCAGGAAGAACGCGATGCTCACCACCGAAGATCGGCGGTGGTTGACCGGGGAAAAGGTCTACGAGGGGCAACACGCGAAACAGCAACGGTATCAGCGCCGACGCGACATCCGTGAACGCGTCTATAATTCGATGCTCGATTTCTCGATCCTGCTCGACGAACTCGACGATGAAGAGTGGCACGAGATATTTGGTGAGATCTCCGATGGGGGACAACACTGGCAAAACGCGGACGAGGATCTCCAAGCCGGGGTTCGTGATGGACTGGCGTTTCTCCTCCGGACGATTGGTATCGCCGCGCTGATGCGTGACGGGCAGACATCGGAGGGGACGGTTCCGGAGCGGATGTTCACGACCGCCCTTCGTCGCGCCGGGCATCGAGATGGGCTGCTCGTCGACGCGGTCTCGCTGGACATCGATGCGACGGATGTGGGGATTCCAGAACTCCTCGAGGGGCTTCAGTCGGACGAACCCTTGTCCGCCGGCAGTCTCTATCTGCTGATGGAGAGCGGTGCTGTCGACACAGACGTTGTTCAGGAGTGCCTGCGCGAGCAGCTCTCTGATGAGGAGCTGGAGGGGGTGTGAGTTATGTCGATTACATCGAAACGCGAGCTATTCGACCGGGAACTCCGGAAACTCTACCACGCCGAGATCGAAATCCTCGATCTGCACAGCGATCTTTCCGATGCTGCTGCGAGCGAAGAGGTACGAGCGATCTTCGGTGGCCACGAAGGCGACACGGTTGACCAGATCGACCGCATCGAGGAAATTTTCGCGGTGCTCGATATGGAGCCCCGTGAGCAAGGGAGCCCGATTATGGAGGGTCTGCTTGCCGAGAAAGACCAGTTCGTGGCCGAGGTAGAGGACGACGACCTCCGGGATCTGGATGTAATCAGCATTGGAATGATCAACGAACGACTCGAGATCACGCTCCTCGACCGACTTATTATGCTTGCCGATGAACTTGATCTCCCAGATCCAACGGTGTCGAATTTGAACGAAAATCGAATTGAAGCACAGAAAGCACTTGAGCAAATGCAACAGTTCCTTGAAGAGCGCCGGCATCAGTCAGAGACGCACTAACCGATCTATTTAACAAACCTGGTCCTTGCAATAAACGGTCTCGACTTCTATAATCTCAAAGTACGAGTTCAATGCGTTTCCTCATTTAATATCGATCCGCTCCTTCCATCCGCTTACGTGAACGATACGACTGCTCATAGCGAATCCCGGATGCGCTCTCTCTGTGAAGCGTATCAGTTCGGGATCGACATCCGAACCGACCTCCGCAAGACCGATATTGTCACCGTATTCGAAAATCTGGAACGCTCAATCGACACACTCGAAGATGGGTATCCAGCGTGGCATCCTGCTCCGCTCTCCTTTCGGGCGATGGTCCTCGGGTTCGTTTTCATGGAGATTACGGGTGATTCGTATGCCGAATTCGCACGACGACTGACCCGGCAACCGGAAGTGGCCACGATCTTTGGCTTCAGTCGAGTGCCCGACGCATCGGCGTTCTCGCGGGCGTGGCGGAATCGATTCGACGACGCTGTTCAGGAGTACGTGCAGACCGCGGCTCACTTCGTCGTCAAAGAAGTCCACGATCGCGACATACCCGCGCCCGCAGTTCGCCCCAAAGCAGAGATCGTCGACGAGCCTCTAGGAGAGGAGGACTCAGTGGAGGTTGATTCGTTCTCGCAGGACGAGATTGTCCAGACGACGCGGCTCGCGCGTGATCACGCCTTCGGCTACTTTGACTCCGGCCGGGCCGCGAACGCCTCCTACGAGGACACACAATTCTGTGAGTTACAGACGTTCATGGGGATGGCCGGCTGTGGTACCGCCCAGGGATCAGCCCGGTTCCAGTATCGGCGAGGGGAAGAGTACGGCCCGCATGGCGACACCCACCTCCGCGCCGTCAAACAATTCGACCCCGAAGACCTCGTAGATGGATTTAATGAGACGACGGATCGTTTGCTCTCGGCCATCGCCTCCGAAACGTCCTTCCGGCGGCCTGTTACTGCCGCCATCGACATCACGACTATTCCCTACTACGGGGATGTCGAAGAGATGCCGATGGTAAGCGGGACGAAAGACGGCGAGGGCCGAGCGTTCAAGTTCACAACCCTCTCGATCATCGGTCAAAACATCCCGCTCGTCCTCGCGGTCGAGCCAGTGCGCGAGAGTTCAGCGTGGGATGACAACCGGTCAAACCAGATCCACCGCGTTGTCCGGCGTCTCGTCCACCGGGCGAAAGAGCACGTCCCCATTGAGACGGTGCTCTGCGACCGGGAGTTCGACTCGATGCGCGTCTTCCAGACGCTCTCGAACCTTGACGTGAACTACCTTATCCCGAAGCGCATCACCAGCTCCGAACGCGAGGCAATCAAACGGATGGACGAAGACAACCAGGCGGTCGCTGTTGAATCCGCGTTCGTCCACGTCGAAACTGGATCACACCCAATGCGGTTCCTGTACGTTCCCTCGACGAGCGGCGAGGGGACGACCGTCTTCGCGACGAATCTCCGAGTCGGCCCCGAGGAGGCCGAAACGTTCTGTCGGCGCTACAGTCGGCGCTGGCAGATCGAAAACGAATACAAGAGCATCAAAGGCGATTTTCTCGCGAAGACATCATCGAAGGACTACCGCGTGCGGTTGTTCTACTTCATATTCGCCGTGCTGCTGTACAACATCTGGCGACTCACGGACTTTCTGCTGAAAGCGGGCGTCGATGGAGAAATGGACTACGCACCCGTGCTAACTGCGGGTGAATGTGTCGAGATCGTCGCTTCGGCGTTGATTCCGCCTGACTGAGCGACCGATTCCCCACTGGGGTCGCCGATTGGGAGTGGCGACGCTCTGTAGCAGCACCCAAATCCACGCAATTTCCCACAAACATTCGATTGGGATGTCTTGGATGAGGGGAAATAGAGCAAATAGTTGGAAGAAGTACGCTGAATGAGCGGATATGTGACCCGGTACTGGCCCATCCTCCGAAACTGTGGTGCTGTCAGCACGCATTTCTATATATTTCTCATAATAGCATTTATTAGATTCCGAAATCCCGGCACGCGTGATGGTTTCCCGTTCTCCCTCCAGACGGGCGGTGCTCCGTACTGGCATAGTCGGTGTCGTCAGTAGCCTCAGTGGATGCGCGGCACTCCCAAGTGGACAGCAAGCGACCCCGCTCCCAAGCGCCGCTTCCGGATCCGATGACTGGCCGACGAACGGATACGACAGGCGGAACAGTCGATATAATCCAGACGCAGTAGTCCCACGCTCTACCCCCGCTGTCCGATGGCGGCAATCATTTGAGTTCTGCCATGAGCCGATGGTTCGGAACGACCGTGTCGTCATGAATGCCGAGGGAGACACAGTCGGACTCCGGACCGCCGATGGCAAGGTAGTCTGGCGATCCCAATCGGAGCCGTGGGGATATCCAACGCCGACGCTCGGGACCGACAGGGCGTATATTACGGGCCCGGAGTGCGTGTTCGGTCTCGATCTCGATGACGGCGAACAGACCTGGCACGGAACCCCGTGTCACGGCGCGAATACCGCGAGCGGAACGATCGCCAATGGACGACTCTACCTGCAATACGGCGGATATTTTTCAGCCCTTGACGCGAACGGTGACATAACGTGGGCCTCTCCCCACGATGCCCGAGGCTCCCCCGCTATTCTCGATCAGACGGCATACGTCGCGACGTCGTTCACTGCGGAGGCCGTGGACCTGACTGGGAATCCGATCGAATTGCCCTGGCAAGATCCTGACGACGATACTCCTGCCCATGTGAGCGAACAAGCAGCGACGAAGTGGTCATTCCCTCCGTCTCCGTTCGTTACTGACACTCGAATCACGATCAGTCCGGCTGTTACCGACGATCTCGTCTTCGTTACGGCCACGGACGAGGGCGAGCCCGGCGGCAAGCTCCGTGCGCTCGATAGGGCATCCGGCGACGAACGGTGGAGAATCGCCGCGCCACCACTCAGACCCACTGAAGGGACACCGGAGCCGGTTAGCAGCCCGACGCCGCCAGTGGTGACAGACAACCTCGTGGTGACCGCGTTAGGCGACCGTCGGATCCGGGCCGCTTCACACGCGGGTACTATCGAATGGACGAGGCAACTTGACCGGGAGGTGACCGAACTCGCCGCCGGAAACGACACGCTGCTGGCACTCGCGCACGATCGGTCCGTGGAAACAACTGCACCAGGCCACACGTCGCTTGTGGCGCTCGACTTGTCTTCGGGAACAGTCCTCTGGAGATTGCAATTCGAGGACCACCTCGACGGGCTAGCGGTCGCTGCCGAGACGGTGTACGTGACACTCGTGACCGACCGGCAGGATAACGAGGTGGGTGCTGAACAGCTCTTGGCACTTGGTTAGCATCGGCCCCGACCCAGCTATCCCAGCGGGGCAGTCGCTTCTGATATTGTCTGGACTTCATCGGATTTCTGTCATCTTGACAACGCGTATCTTCCCTCTAGTTGTTCGCAAAAACGCTGACCCCACCACCCTGTGAAATTCGGACGGTAAACGAATCACATGGCCCGTGATACCACTGATTCGAAGTAGAAAACGCATTCACTGCCGAGAGACTGGACTGACAGATCACAGTTCTGGCTCCGAAACACTCTACAGTCACGTATCTCACAAACGGATTTGATCAGATATGACGTCCCCAACAGATCAAGAGTCCTCCGTCGGTGCCAGCAGCACGAGGGACGAAGCGGACCTCGTGATTCACGACGCCGTGATCGTGACAGTTGACGAGGACAACAGGATCTTCGAAAGTGGGACAGTGGTGATCGAGGACAACGAGATCACCGAGGTACGGGCCACGCGCGAGCGAGATCCGACCTGCGGCGCCGACCGCGTCATCGACGGCGACGGAACGCTCGTCATGCCGGGCCTCGTGAACGCGCATACGCATCTGGAGTTGACGCCGTTGTTCGGGGCGGTCAGTGACATGGATCTCACGGAGCTGACGAGCCGGATGACTGCGCTGTATGACGACTTCTGGACCGGCGATCTCGACTATCTCATACAGGCGGGCATGGAGTTGGCTGCACTCAATTTCCTTCGCGGCGGCGTAACGACGGTGAATTCGATGGATGCTCGGCCACGAGCGGGTATCGACGCCTACGCCGAGACCGGACTCCGGGGGTTCTTCGGACCGAGTATTTCCGACCTCTTTTGGGATCATCCGGTTGACGAGCAGGTCGACCGATTCCGGTCGTTTGCCGAGGAATACCACGGGAGCTACGATGACCGAATCCGGGCGACGCTCTGTCCGCACGACGACTGGTCGGTTACCGGAGATCTCTGGGAACAGTGTGCGGATCTTGCGACAGAGTATCCCGACATCATGATCCACACGCACTTGTTGGAACTGGAGCAGAGCAATACGGTAGCGCGCTCAAGCGGCGGTGATGATTCACTGGACCTGCTCGATGAGGTCGGGCTATTGAACGACCGCCTGGTGGGAGCACACTATCGCGTCGCCGACGAGGAAGACATCGAACGGACCGCCGAGGCCGGCGTGTCGGTCGTACACTGTCCGTCCGTCTTCTGTCACTGGAATGTTGACCCGGATATGCAGTGGACGCCGGTTCCACAGCTCCGCGCGGCAGGTGTGGCTGTCGGATTGGGGATCGACGACCACTACTGGCACGACTCCTACAATCTGTTCGGGGAGGCGAGGCAAGCGCGGCTCGCAGCCAACCTGAAGAACGGTGCCAACCAGTTCGACTCCGTGGAGCTGTTGCGGATGCTGACGATCGAGGGCGCGCGAGCGCTCGGTGTCGACGACGAGATCGGCAGTCTGGAGCCCGGCAAGCGTGCGGACCTGATCGTCCTCGAGTGGGACGTGCCAAAGTTCACTCCCTCGACAAACGTGTCCGGCCAGCTCGTCGGCCACGCCGCACCGGCGGACGTGGAAACAGTCGTCGTTGACGGCTCCGTCCTACTGGATCGCGGTGAATACCTGACCGTCGAGCCGAGTGCCGTCCGAGAGCGTGTCACGGAGGCACTCGAGCGGTTCGAGGCAGAATCCGAATGGACGTTCTCACTGGCCGGCAGCGACTCGCCTGACATGCTCGACGTGGTCGAAAGCCTCCCCAAACGCGGGCCGGTTCACATGCTCAGTCGGATCGCTGTCCAGTCCGCGAAAGACTCGCTGCCGTTCACACGCTGACCACTGCACGGACTTCGATCTCAGTCGGGGCGATCAGAGACTCTCGTCCGTACGCCGGAGTACCGGTGTCGGGGTTTACGGGATCGGTATCCCACGGTCGACACGATGCGCGAAGCGACCGTTCACCTTCCGATCGACCAACTCGAAGCGTTGGGTATCGAGGAGTTCGTCACGTCGGTTCGAGAGGCGGGTCTCGAGAACGTCAGCGAGCTACAGTGTGGTCGGCCCGGCTGTCTGCTCGTGATCGAGGTCGCCGAACCCATCTCCGGCGCGAGGTTCTCCTCGATCCCGAATCTCGAGTGGTGGGAAGAGGTGACCAGTTCTGACCACACGACGTATCTCTGCAAACTGGCGGTCCCTGCAGTGCAGGACGAAGTCGCGCCGCACCACGAGTCCGACGCCTCGCAAAACGAACTCGAAGTAACCCGGGAGGGCATCGACATTACACTCGTCGGGGAACAGGACGCGCTATCCGACCGCGTCGAGGAGTTCAGTTCCACCGGGGCGAATCCAGTCCTCCGGACGCTCACCGACTACGAGGGGCCACGCGACCCACTCGACGCGTTGACGGCGCGTCAACGGGAGGTCCTCACGCTCGCGTTCGGACACGGGTACTTCGACGTCCCCCGGGAGGCAACGACTGACGACCTCGCGACGGAGCTCGGAATCGATGCCTCGACCGTCAGAGAACACCTCCAGCGGGCACAGAAGAACCTGCTCGCCAGCCTTCTCGACGCGACGTAGCGGATTCTTGTCTCCTCCGGCGTCCAGGACTGGCCGAGAGCGGCTGACCGGGCTGTGGCTTAATAAACCCACCCACGAACGTGGGAGACAGACCGACTGGTTCACGCAGCCTACGAGTACCTGCGATGAGCGACTCCGACACATCGACCCACCGAATCGACGACGAACTCCGGAGACACGTCGCGCGGGCGTTCAAATTCGACGACCCCCCGGAGACGTTCGAAGCGTTCTGGGGAGCGATGATGCGGACGTTCACCGATGCCCTCGGCCGGGATGTGACGATCGAGGACCTCTGTGTCACAGAGACACAAGGAGGAAGCCCACGGCTTTAGCCGTGGGAGGAATCCGACAATCGACTCCACAATCCACGAGCGATAGCCGTCCGACTCCCCTACGACAGTCGCAGAATTTATAAAATAATGCCTCGCATGTGAGGTTACAGATGGAGGTCAAGCGAACTATCCCAGTCAAACTCTCGGTTCCAGAAGACCGAGAAGATGACCTCCATCAGACTATCGAGCAGTTCAACCACGCCTGCAACTACACCGTCCAACACGGCAGGAACGACGACGGCTACTTCATCCTCAACAAGTCGAAGATACACGACAAGGTGTACTACGACCTCCGAGACGAGACCGACCTACCCGCGAACCTCTGCGTTCGTGCCTACTCGAAAGCCGTCGAAGCGATGAAAAGCACCGTCGCAGACTGGAAGAAGGGAAACAGCCGACCACTCCCACAGTTCACCGAATCCTCAGCAGTCTACGACAAGCGGACGCTGACAATCAAGGACAGGTCCGCCACCCTCTCGACCATCGACGGACGAGTCGCCGTCGACTACGTTCTCGGAGACTACCAGAAGTCCTATCTCGACGATGACGAGTACGAGAAGCGGATGGGAACGCTCCACTACCGCGAGGACGAGGATGCGTTCTACCTCCACATCGTCATCAAAAAAGAGGTCGAAGAACGCGACGGTGACACGGTTCTCGGTGTGGATTTGAACCTGAAGAACGTCGCCGTGACCAGTACGGGGTCGTTCTACGACGGTGGCGAACTGTTGTGGGGTCAGAACCACTACTTCCGCGTGCGTCGAAGCCTTCAGCACAAAGGCACTCGCTCCGCCAAGCAGGTACTCCGGCGACTGTCGGGGCGAGAAACCCGCTTCGTGCTGAACCGCCTGCACACGATCTCTCGACGTATCGTGGAGGAAGCAGACGCCCACGACTGCTCGTACATCGCCGTCGAACGCCTAACCCACATCCGCGAGCGAATGGACAACGGGAACGACCAAGTGAAGCGTCAGATGCACAACTGGGCGTTCCGCGAACTCCAAGAAATGCTCGCGTACAAGGCCAGCGAGTACGGTATTCGTGTCGAGCAAATACCGCCTGCGTTTACGAGTCAGACCTGCTCGAAGTGCGGCCATCAATCCAGCACGAACCGTAATTCGGATGGATGGTTCGAGTGTACCGAGTGTGGGTACTCGGTTGACGGCGACTACAACGCGGCGAAGAACATCGGCCTCAAATTGCTAACTGTACCCGAGGGCAAACGCCCCTCGGGGTTGGGCGACGGTCATCTCGCCCTCAAGTCTGGGATGTTGAACGGGAATGGCGAGTACACCGCCTCCGACGATTCGTCGGCAGACCGGGAGTCCACGGACAAGCCCACGACTTCAGTCGTGGGTTGATGACAAATGCGGCTGCCCTACTGGACGTTCGAGGGGACGTGGATACCGTCGTCGCAGCTGCAACCGACGTCGAAGACCACGGATTCTCCCCCTTTGATGCACTCCACCTCGTCGAATCTGATAATGACACGATCGTTTCAAGTGACGAGGCGTACGAATCGTTTGCTCCACGACTCGACCTGAAGGCAATCCAAGACGAGTGACAGCGTTTCACCGGAGGTACCGCAGACGTGCGTTCGACTTCACGGTATGACCACTGGTTCAATTGGTGGCAAATGATGTCTGCTGAATGTAGAGGGTGTATGCAGCAGGATCGCAACTTGTTGAAATCTGCTGAAATTCTATTAATTCAATATATTTCTCCAAAACAACTGATAAGAAGGGACCGTGAAGGTGGATTTATTTCCTAGTCCTTCGATAAAGAAACAAGATGAACGATGACACGGGGTACGAACAACAGTCACACTCAAAACACCGAGGCGAACAGCTCCAGAAAAGCGATGAAAGCGGAAGCCGCTGGTTTCTTCTCCTCCTGCTCATAGCTTCCGTTCTGTTCGTCATCCTGCTAATCCTGTGAAAACGACTGGTAGGTCGGGACTGCGTATCTCGCGCACTCACGGTCGTGATCGGGCGACGGTGTTCACGGCGGAATTGAGCGGCGGGGCAGCGGGCTATCGGTGAGGGGATGTCTCCGATACTGCATCCGATGGCGGTGTCGACTCAACCCCGATTCTGAGTCGGTAGCCGATGGCGAGGCTCGTGACCGCCAGAACACTCTCGGTCACGGCACCGACGACGTTCTCAGGGAGTACCGCCTGGCCAAAGAACCCGAACAGCAGCCCGCCCGTCGCGGCCAACAAGAGACCGCCGATCACCGGAGCGTGTGCGCCCGTTCGTAGGATCAGTACGCCGACCAACCCGTACGTGACGATCGAGAGGACGATGGTCCCGAGACCGAATACGGCGATGATCGGGACACCGACGCCGAGGTTTTCTAGGACCGCCGACACCAACAGCCCCCCTGTGAGGGCCACTGCGACTGCCACGACGACTCGAGCCACTTTCACTGCACGAGACGACCGATTCACAAGTCGGACGGTGAGTCCTGCGATCCCAAGGAGTGTGATTAACCGGCCGAGTAAGACCGTGAGTCCGAGCCACGAGCTAAGCTCGACGTTCTCGAGCAACAGCGGGACCGCGTAGTAGACCGCGGCAACGACCAGGAGAACACCCGCGCTGAGGAAGAGTGCTGGTCCCCGTCGCTCGACCGATGCCCATGGAACTGGTGTGGGTTCTGTCATCCAATGACAATCAAGCACAGCACGATGATAACAGTAATCTGTACGGAATTATTCTAAGAATATTGAGTATTCGCGGAGAGGAGCGTGGTAGGGGTGGTCCAGTCGTGGCCTCTCGACCGTCGGTCATCTCACGGTGAACTCGGCCGAAGAGTATTGCGTCCATCAGTAGAAGGGCCGATAACCACTCCTATGTCAGACAACGAATCCGCGACGCTGTCCCCCGAGGAGGCGTTCGCAGTGCTCGGGAACGAGACCCGTCTCACCGTCCTCGAAACGCTCGCCGTAGCGGACGGTCCGCTGACGTACTCGGAGTTGTTCGATCGGATCGAATACGACGATTCCGCGAACTACAGTTACCACCTCGACAAACTCGTCGGCCACTTCGTCCGGAAGACGGACGAGGGATACGAAATCGAGGACGCGGGCCGGCGGGTCGTCGAGGCCGTCCTCTCGGGAGCGGTCACGGAGACGCCCCGTATCGAGCCGACGACGACCGACCACCGATGTCCGTTCTGCTCGGCTCCCATCGAGGTGGAGTTCCGAGACGGGCGGGTGGAGTTGAACTGTACCGAGTGTCCGGGGTTCAAACAGTTCTCTTCGCCCGGTGACCGACGGTTCACGGAGTACGGCACGCTCGGGTTCTTTTATTTCCCGCCTGCGGGAACGCGCGGTCGCAGCGCTGCGAGCGTTCTCGACGCGGCATGGACATGGCGACACGTCGATTTCGTCGCGGACAGCAGCGGCGTCTGCTCGCGATGCTCGGCCCCGCTCGAACACTCCGTCACGGTCTGTGCTGATCACGACACCGTTGAGGAAACCTGTGAACAGTGTGGCCGCCGATACGCGGCTCGATTCGAGGGATACTGCACGAACTGCAACTACGAGTACAACGCGATCGCACCCGGCTGTCTCCTCGATGATACCGATCTCCTCGCGTTCCTGGCTTCACACGGAGTCAATCCACTGACACCCGACGAGATCAACCAGGCGTTGGGAACGCTGACCGATTACGAAGAGGAGGTCGTCTCCACCGAGCCGTTCAAAGCGAACTTCACGTTCACCATCGGTGATGAAACGCTCACGCTGACTGTCGGTGAGGGTTTGGAAGTGATCGACACCGAGAGGCGGACGGTGTCCTGAACCAACGAGAAAGGAAATTCGTCGTGAACGACGCTCTGAGGCCTCACTTCCGACCACGGTACGACCGCCGGAGAGTTCCAATTGTTGAACCGATCCTCTGTATCCATCGACAGAGGGAAGAATACGGCTGGAACTCGGTCAAACTGCGAGAACCCTACGAGAGATGGATAGATGATCGCCGATGCCGGCGATCGTATCGTGATAGAGTCACGAGCGCATATCCCCGTCTTTAGGCGGGGTCAAGCGGACGATAGCGTACAGTCCTACCGACGACGCTATGGCTAGATTTCCCACCTGATACAGTAGTTTTAACACACAACACAGACATGGTGTGTAATACGGATGAAGACCACACGGCACGCGACCTACAACCTCAACTACCACATAGTGTGGGTGCCGAAGTACCGGAACTCGGTACTCGTCAACGAGGTCGCAGACCGTGTGCGAACCATCATCCACGAAATAGCCGACGACAAGGGCATCGAGATCCTTGACTTGACCGTTCAACCCGACCACATTCACCTGTTCGTCAGTAGCCCGCCGAAACACGCTCCGTCGCTTCTCGCCAACTGGTTCAAAGGCATCAGTTCGCGGAAGTACAACCACAGACACGCCGACCACGACGGTGAGAAGATCAAGTGGGCGAGGGGCTACTACGCAGGGACGGCGGGACACGTCTCCAGCGAGACGATTACGAACTACATCCAGCGTCAACAGAACTCATGAGTTCTGTTTGGCCAGCAAGAACGCTATCGGCGTTCTTGCGACGTCACGAGGAGGACGAGTCGTGAGCGAACTCACAAAGACACTGGAGCTGAAACTGGTTCAGCCGAACGCACACAAGCGGAGGAAACTCCGAGAGACGCGAGAGGCGTACCAGCAGGCGCTTCACGACGCCTTCGATGCTGGCTGTATCACACAGACCGAAGCGAACGACGTGGTGGTCAACTACGACCTGAGCGGGTACGCGAAGAACGCGCTCAAGAAGTACGTCCCGCAGTTGACGACGACGTACAACGCGGGCGAACTTCACGATGACCACCCTGTCCGCTTCACAAACGAGGGTCTACGGCTCGATCACAAGCCCGAGAACGCAATCGAGTGGTACGTCAAGATCCCGCACCACGAGGACTACCACCTCTGGATGCCAGCACAGCCGAACCCCGAACAACGGGACTGGCTGGAAGCGTTGCACGCTGGCGACGCGGAGATGGGCGAGAGTCGGCTGTTCGAGCGGGACGGGACGTGGTTCCTCCACGTCACCGCCACCCGCGACGTGGAGGACGGTTCCGAGGCGTCCACCGAGGAACCGACGCCCATCGGTGTCGATATTGGAGAAGCGTCGCTCGTCACGGTGTGTCACCGCGACAGGCACGGTTCTCCGACCGCTCCCGAACTGTGGGCCGACGAGGGCAAGACTGTCCGTCGGCTCCGCAAGATCTACTTCACTGCCACACGGCGACTCCAGACGCGCGGAAGCGAGCATATCGCAGAGTCGTTCGGTGACGACCTGTGGAACCAGATAGACGACGTGTTCCACCGCGTCACCCGAGAAGTCGTGAAGTACGCTGAGTCCGTCGAGAACCCCGTTCTCGTTCTGGAAGACCTGACGTACATACGGGAGTCGATGGATTACAGCGAGTATATGAACCGCCGTCTCCACGGTTGGAGGTTCGCCAAACTCCACGCGCAGATCCGGTACAAGGCCGTCGAGAAGGGCATCCCCGTCGAGACGGAGAACCCGCGCAACACGTCGAAGGAGTGCCACGCGTGCGGTGAGGTTGGGTATCGTCCGAAGCGGGCGACGTTCAAGTGTACGAACGATGCGTGTTGGATGGACGAGTACCAAGCGGACGTGAACGGAGCGGTGAACATTGCAGACCGCTACCTCAGCGGAGAGAGTCGTTCCAGAGAACACCCGAACGACGATGACTCGGCTGAGGATGGGGCGCGTTTGACCGCGCCACAAGACAGCCAAGCCGATGCTGAAGCCCAGCAGGAGACGCTTGGAACGTATGCGTCTTGAAACCACAGGGCTGCGCTCGGGCTGAAATCCCGTGGTGGGATTCCCGCGCCTTCAGGCGCGGGAGGAGGTCACTCCGTATTATGAACCGCCGGAGATGGAGTATCGCGTCGACGTTGCCGGTCTGGATGCGGACCGAAACGTCGTGGTCGTGGGTGAAGGCGAGCGCAAGAACAACGACGCCCCGGAGGCCGCCCCCCGCGACTTCGACAAGATGAGCGAGTTGGATGCCGATGACGTGTTGTGGGCGGCCGTCTCCCGGAAGGCCGCACATCACGCGATCATCGGGCCGCTATCCGACCCTGCCGACGGCGAGCCGCGGATCGATGGCTCCTACAGTGACCGGACACCGCTGCGTGACGTCAACGACGCGATCGACTGTGACGGCCTGACGAAGGTCTTCACGATGAAGCATCTGCGAGACGCGCTCGAGGAACCCAGCTTGGAGTCCTGAAATCGTCTGTGTGACCTCTCCTTCGTCACACGTTCTCGCTGCATGTATGCGGCGACCCTCGCATCGCCGAGCGACAAGCCCTCGTCGGTCCGAGAGATCTCCACGGCGCCAGCGAAGTCGTATTGATCCCACGGGAACCGTCAATAACGAAATCGCTATTTCTGAAATTGCGATTTCTGAAATCGTAAGTTCTACGACTGCGAGAGTGCCACTACTGATATGGATCGCTTCGTTGATCGAGCCGCCGAGCTCGAGCAGCTTAGGGACTGTTACGAGTCCGAGTCGGCGGATCTCGTCGTGATGTACGGCCGCCGTCGGCTCGGAAAAAGCGAACTCGTCCGCCGATCCATCGCCGATCGGGATTCCGCTGTCTACTACCAGGCAGTCGAGTCAACGGCACAGAACCAACTCGAACAGTTTGCCGAGACCGCCACCGCTCAATTCCCGTCACTACAGAACGTCCGCCGTGACTGGGAGGCGCTCCTCGAGACACTCGGTACCGAAGACGCCGTCGTCGTTATCGACGAGTTCCCGTTCCTCATCGAGGAGGATGACTCGCTTCCCTCACGGATCCAGCGAGTGTGGGATCTAGAGCTACAGGAAACCGGGATGACGCTCGTCCTTGTCGGCTCGTCGATCAGCGTGATGGAGGAGAAGGTGCTCTCCGGAGGCGCACCGCTGTACGGTCGGCGGACGGCCACGATCGATCTCATGCCCCTCGGGGTCTCCGATGCACGCCAGTTCTTTCCGGAGTACGATCCCGAGACTGCCGTCACCGCGTGGTCAATCTACGGCGGCACGCCGTACTACCTCCAAACGATCGACCCGGACCAGCAGTTGGGACCGAACGTTCAACAGACGATCCTGTCGGAACGCGGGCTTCTGTACTCCGAACCCGAGTTCCTGCTCCGAACCGAACTCCGACAGCCGAACACGTACTTCAGTATTCTCCGTGCGCTCGCCCACGGACGCCGAACCCCGAACGAGATCGCGGGCATGGCTGGTATGGAATCCGGATCGCTTAGCACGTACCTCCAGAAGCTCCGCAGACTCCGCCTCGTCGAGCGCCACATTCCCGTGACGGAATCACCGACGGCCTCGAAACGCGGTCGATATCGTATCTCGGCGCCGCTGTTCCGGTTCTGGTTCCGATTCGTGTACGGCAATCAGGACCAGTTGCGCTTGCTTGACGACGACGCCTACGACGAACTCGTCGCACCCGAGCTGGCGAATTATGTGAGTCCGCTGTTCGAACGGCTTTGCCAGGTGAAACTCCCGAGCCTCGTCGACAGACGGTTCCGTGACATCGGACAGTGGTGGTTCAAGGACCACGAACTGGATGTTCTCGGTCTCGCCGACGAGGGACTCGTCGCTGGCGAATGCAAGTTCACCGCTCGACCTGTCAGCGAGGGTGTTCTCGCCGATCTCGAACGAACGGCCTCGAAGGTTCAGTGGTCGGAAAAACCAGCAGACGGGGAGCCGCTGTACGTCTTGTTTAGCCGTTCCGGCTATACGGAGGATCTCAAGCGAGTCGCTGAAACGCGTGATGACGTCCGTCTCTACCAGTTGTCCGACCTGATTTCAGAGGAGCCTGTGCATGGCCGACCTGGTGGGTAGCGACGCCTTTGATTTAGAATATTAAATTATATTACAATTTTTTGTTATAGTATTCGTTTTCTTGATCAAATGAAATCATACTGCCGATTCAGATCGTCGCCGTCACAACCATATTCGTCGGCCCCTGTTGGCTCGCGTCCACGACGATCGCACCGCCAGCCGCCAGCGTCCGCAACACACCGGTCGAGATCGACGCGCGATCGAGCGTCGCCTCGATGATCCAGCCGTCGCGAGCGCCGACATCGGGAGTCGAGACATCGACGGCGATCACTGACTCGTTCAACGCGAGTGTGTCGGCGAGCTGGTCGGCCTGGCGTCGCTGCTCGACACGGCAGTTCCTCATTGGGGTGCGGGTGCGCCGTGGTCGAGTCCACACCGCGAGCAGATGCGGGCATCGCCAGACCCGCGCAGCATCACGGACCCACAGGAGACGCAGGTGACGCCGTAGATTCGGGTCATGTAGACCACCTGGCAAGCGTGGGAGAGCGGTTGTCGTCGGTACCCTTATTCGTCGAGTCGCCGTTAGCAAGCGACGGGCTTGTCTCGGACATAGATTGTTCTGACACAGCCCGGCTCCGGTGCTGCAACACCGGGGCAATTCTGTGAAATATTCGCCCGAATGGAGCCGCCTGTGCCTGTCTATGCAATGTACCGGTGACTACATAATATTTTTGCCACGCGGAAGCAAAAGCAGTCTAAGAGACATGAGTTCAGAACACGGGAATCAGAAAGTCACCGACACAGAAATTATCGACGCCATCAGGTCTACGAGTGGGCCTGTTGCGTCAGCAAGAGACGTTGCCACGCGGCTTTCGATGACGAGGACAGGAATCAATGAGAGACTTCAAGATCTTCTCGAGGAAGGCCGTGTCAGCAGAAAAAGCGTCGGCAATGGTTACGTTTGGTGGGTCAACGATTATTCAGACGATTCAGCCACGTAGCGCTTTCCCTCAGACGTCAGCCACCAAACGCGAGCAGACGCCTTCATCGCACTTTCGACGTACCCCTCCTCCTCAAGCTGCTGCAGTCGGTCGAAGATACCTTGGCGACTCATATCGAATACCTCTGCCAACTCTGAGGCGACAAGCACAGGCTCAGCAGAAAGCGCAAACTGACGAAGGATCTCAGAATCGCTCACCTGCCGTTTTCGACCGGCCATGTTTCCGAATCCTCTTCGAATAGGAAAACTGTACCTCTCCCAAAATATCCTATGTGGAAACTAGATTCCACGTGGAAACTACTAAGTGGGCTCAGTGATAGACAAAAGCCAAGCGACGCTACGCGGCGCACCCGCCCACGCATAACAGCGGCCCGGTGTACTCGCACCGAACCGCCGCGTGGGGTCGCAAAGAACCCGGAGCGGTCAATTCCGCTCCTCGAAGCGACATGAGCATATCACGCCTCACCCGGCTTCAACGTGCCGGATACGACGACGAACAAGCAGTGCAATACCTTATGGGCGCACTCCGCGCTGCGTGTATGCATCCTACACCCACGCGCAGGTTCGGTGCCCTCACCATCGCCGACGGGGGCACCAGCACCCAGCTAACTTGGACGGATCTCACAGCCTTCGAGGCCAACGTCCTGTTTGCGATTGCTAGGCTCGAACGCGAGGACGAACTCACGTACGGCCTTGCCATCCGAGACGTCCTCGAAGACCTCTACAACAAGCCGATCAACCACGGCCGACTCTACCCGATCCTCGACGACCTCGCGGACCAAGAACTCATCACGAAAACGAGTGTCGACAACCGGACGAACGAGTACGGACTCACCGACGCCGGGTACGACCTCCTTCGGCGCCGTCGCGACCAACTTACTCTCGTGCTCGCGGAGGGTTGCAAATGAGCCTCCACTCATATACCGCATCGATCTATCCAACGCCCACCACCAACGGTATCCTCCAATGAACAACCCACATCACCGCAACGAGGCCGCAGACGCCGCCTGGACAGACCTCCCTTCCATCGAGCGCACCACGCTGTATCTCATCGCGCGTCTCGAGCACGACCGCCGCAACCGAACTGACCGGCCCTTCACGCACGGGATCAGCTACCTCATCCCCGACACAGACCCCGATCTCGACCGGTACGAGGAAGCGCTCGAAGGGCTCACCGAGAGGGGCCTGCTCACCAGCATCGACGGGAACTACTTCCTCACCGATGCCGGCCAGGAACTCCTTCAAACCGAGTACGACCGCCTCGGCAGGGTCCTCGATCCCGACAGTCACGGCGCCCGTGAGTTGTTCCCGAGTTGCCCCAACTGCGGCGACCCGGTCGCGACCCTGTCGGTCGCCGGCCCGGGGAGTGCCCGAGCCGGCCCGTGTGGCTGTCAACTCCCTGGGCCACTCGAGACAGACCCACTGACGGAGCGCCTCGGGAGGGCACTCCACCGGACCGCAGACGCCGACGCGCGGTATCACATTCGCCAGGCGATGCAACTCGCGGTCGCGCGCAGCCACCGCTACACCGAATGACCACACCCACTGCACCCTATGCGATCGCTCCACTCACCGTCGAGGATCTGTGTGAGGGACATATTCTCACGTGGGACGGCCGTGAGCAGCCAGTCACCGTCGTTGAATGTCGTGAGACCACGGCGATCGTCGAGACGCCAACTGCCGACCGCATCCAACTCACCACCAGCCCTGATGGCCTCCTGCTTCCCGACAACGAAACCCCACTCGAATCGATGACGATCATCGGAACCCGCCTCTGGCAAGAGGGAGATGAGCTCTGGGAGTATCTCACCGACACCTACGAGTTCCCGACCGAGTTCTCGGCGGTCACCTGCGCGGCCGACCTCGACATGACCGTCGAAGAGCTGAACCGTCGGCTCAGTGATCTCCTCGGGGAACCCCGATCCTCGCTGCTGTTGGTGCGGGAAAGCTACGATCGCTGGAGCGTGTATGAGGTCGGCTTCCGAACGATCTCCACCCAGGACCTTGTGACAGTCCTCGAATCCCAGACACCAGTCGACACTGCGGACGCCGATGGCGACACGATCGTCTGTACGCTGCCTGCAGAGACAACAGTGGTTCCCAAAGCCCTCGTCGATATCGCATACCACGCGCGGTGGGCGATCGCGCGCTTCGACCCAGGAGACGGTGAGGACCCCGCTGAATGCATACTGACGCCACAGTGGGGTGACCCCGAGTAGGCGCGCCACACCACCGCGTCCGCCATTTCGCCAGCCAACTACCCGCTACAAACCGACACCATGAGTGACAACGCCGAGCAGTCCCAGACTGATGCCCAGCCAACGACCGAGGAGATCGCCGAACTCATCCGCGAACAACGAGCTGTGATCGCCGAGCAACGCGAGACGATCGACGAGCAACAACAGCGTATCGCCGACCTCGAAGAGCGCGTCGACCGGCTTGAGCGCATGGTCGACATCAAACACGACCGGCATCTTTCGTGGCTGGACGAACTCATCGTCGGCGACGAGAGCGGCTATCTCACCGACGACCAGGAAGCGTTCCTCGACGAGCACGGGTCGCTCATCGAATGTCTCCAAGCTCGAACTGTCAGCACCGAGGAGACGACCACGTCAGACGAGTCGCAGCGACACGAGACGACCCGCCTCCGCCGGATCGTCGAATCAGTCGCCGATTCGGTTGGCATCGACACCGAGGACGTACTCGGCGGCGCGAGCGAGGATCGGCTCACGCGCCTGCTCAAGTACGGTCCCAGCGACATCACCGACCGCGTCTACGCTGTGCATCACCGCTGTCGTGACTTGCTCAGCCACCTCGGCGAGTGGGGAACGCGTGCGAACGACGCCTACGGCTGCCGGATCACCGTCACAGCGGCAACGGTCAAAGAGAAACTCGGGTTGAAACGCGACGAACAACTCTCTTCGACGGAGGTACGGCGGGTCTTCGAGAAGCTCGAAGCGCTCGCGAGCGATTCACCACGGAAAGTCGTCGCCGATACAGGCGGCCGTGGCCGCAACCGACTCGTGGTATACCTCACCGACGAGGAAGCTCAGCGAACAGGCTGACACCTGGTGGGAGCCGACACGGCGGGGGAGGGTGTCAGTCGAGCCTACTGACGCGTCCCCGCGCGGCTCAACAGTATCTCCGCGGTCTACTAGAGTGGCTGCGTGCCCGCGTCGTCGCACATTTTGTGGGACGACTACTTGCAAGTTCGACTCCGAGAGCGACGGTCGGCGACGAAGTCGATACCAGTCCCGGAAGCGATCGGTCTGACATCAGTTGTAAGCGAGAATCGCCTATCGACTCCCTGAAAGAATGACAGATCGTAGTGGCCGTGCTGACTACAGCTTCTCATGACGCGGAACTGAAATCGAATACGCACCAAACCGTGGAGGTTACTTCAATCGAGGGGGGAGGATCGGAACGCCTCGAACACTCGGGACTCGATTTTCTGGAGGTGTTCCCCTACCGTTCCGACGGAAAGTCCTAATCGGTCGGCGATGTCCCGATGAGTCGCCCGGCGTGGCACGTCATAGTACCCGAGATCGAGGGCGACACCGAGCACCTCCCGTTGACGGTCCGTCAACTGGGCAAGCAGCGGCGGCCCCGTCTCCAGATAGGGCCCGATCCGTTCGATGGATACATCAAGTGCTGGCGGTAGGTCCGCGAGGGCCTCGTTGATCACCTGATTCGTTTCTCCGATCAAAACCACGCGGAGTCGCCCGTCCCGCGTGCCCCGGATGGGGAAGTCGAAAAACACCTCGTGGGAGCGTGGAAGCGTGAGGAACTGCTTGAGTTCGGGTGGCGGTCGAGCATGGACAAACACGAGCGCACTCCCGCCCTGCTCGCTGGAGATGCTGTGACCAAGGACGTCCGCGTTCTCGCTCAACAGCCTCGCTGCGTCATCTAGGTCACCGCGCAGCCTGCCGAGCAGGACGACAGTTTCGTCCGCCAGGACGTTCAGGTGATAAATCCGGTCCCGTTCGAACTCCGAGTCCGGGCCAAACATACGGGAGGAAAGATGTGAACCGGACGGCTGTCCGAGGGTGAACGTGACCGCCCTCATACGACGTGCGTTCCTCGCTGCGATCCTGGCTGCGGACACCGATCAACGCCTCCCCGAACGGCTCTCATATGTACTACCGATCATGCTAGGCAGTCATCTAACTCTTCTCTACGCCGTACCCAACCGGTATGAGCACCACGGAGACCCCCGAAACGGCACGCGGAGACGCCACGGACACGTACAATTACCGGCATTTCGGGCCGGAGTATTACGATTTCAAAAGGTTCGACGGCCCTAGACCGGGTGACGAGGCCCCCGATTTCGAGGCGGCCACGCTCGACGGGAATTCGGTCAGCCTTTCGGATTTCAGGGGATCCTGGGTGGTCCTGGAGACGGGCAGCCTCACGTGTCCGATTACCGATTCGAAGGTCCGCTCTATGGACAAACTCTCTCAAGCGTTCGAGGACGTCGTATTCATCCTCTTGTACACGCGGGAGGCTCACCCGGGAGAGCACTGCGACGCGCATCAATCGTTCCAGGACAAACTGGAACGCGCGAGGAAGTTCGCGGCTGACTACGATGTCGATCGCACGGTCCTCGTGGACGATCTCGAGGGGACGACCCACCGGAAATACGGCGGGATGCCGAACTCGGTGCACGTCATCAATCCGGACGGGGTCGTCGTGATGCGGGGCGACTGGAACCACGTGAACAAGGTCAGGGAGGTGCTCGAGCGACGGGAGAACGACCGGATCTACGAACGGGATATCTATCGGGGGCGGCCGCTTTTCTTTACCCCGAAGAAGGGCGCCATCCGCGTGCTGGTCGAGGCGGGCCCGAGGGCTGTCTGGGACTTCCTGAAGAACATGCCGGAGCTCGGCTGGATGCACCTGAAAAAAGAGTTCAGAAGCAAGACATCGAACAGATAGTCGAGCCACGACCTGCCGCACAAAGGCCCGGTATTCCGTTCGTGGTTGTCGGTTCCCGGTCACGCCAGACGCCTCAGATCGATGCCGTGATGGGTGCATGCTCTGTCACTCGTACCTCTTCTTATCGATCGACGACCGGTTCAATAGCACCAGGCGAGACGGGCTGGACGAACTGAAGCAACAGTCGAACCATCGGCCCAGTGGCGAGACAGATCGCTCACCCGGTCGCGTCGAACACGTCCGCGACCGACGCGCTGGCGTCACCGACGGCCCGGGCGGTCGCTCCGATGGAGACGTATCTCGCCAGCTCCCTCCGCAAACGCGCGATCTCGATCTCGTCGTCGGCGTCGTATCGGCCGAGCGAGTCGTCGACGTAGGCGAACCCGGCCGCGAGTTCGTGGAGTCGGCGCCGGTCGAGCGTCGGGTACGCGCTCTCCCGGCGGGCCTCGACGAGCGCCTCCCGAGCGTCGCTCCGGATCGCGCGCACGTCCTCGGCCGACTCGGGATCGATCACCTCGCCGGCGTCGACTCGCTCGCGGAGTCGCTCGACGGCGCCGATCGTCGCGAGTTCGTCGTGTGCCGCGAGGATCGCCCGCGGAAACGCCCCGGTTCGCCTCGCCTCCCCGACGTCGTCGGCGTACTCGAACCGCTCCCGTAGTTCGGCCAACGCGTACACGGCGGGAGGACCGGTTCGAGCGTCACCCGTCGCCGTCTCGGTACTCACGACCGCGCGGCGGCGCTCGTCGACGCGGGCCGCGAGCGTGGCGGCCGCCGACGCGAACGTCTCGCGGCGGTCGCGAACGCCGTCGGCGTCGGCGAGCCGGCCGAAGAGGTGGTCCGCATCGCGTAACGCCCCGCGAGCGCCGGCGAGGGCTTCGTCGGCCTCGGCGACGTCGAGGGCCGTCGTCGACGCGCGCTCCCGCGCCGACAGCACGTCGTTCAGGTCGGCGATACACCCGCGGAGCAGGTCACCGATCGCGTGGTGAACCACGACGGAGTCGATCGGATCGGCGCCGACGTAGGCCCACGCGCGTCGGAAGTCGGCGAGGTCCTCGCGGAGCCTCTCGGCGTCGCCACGCACGTCCGGGATCGTCCGGTCGTCATCGACCGCGGCCCACCCGCCCGCGAGATATCCGGCCCGACCGCGTGCCCGTCGGAGCCGGTCGGCGCGCTCCCACGGCGTCGGCGCGTCGTCCGCAGCCGCGAGTGCCTCGGTCGCGTGCGCGCGGGCGTGAGCGAGGTCCGCCCGCATCGCGCCGTTCGGCACGTGGCTGGCGTCCAACGGCGCCGGGACCGTATCGAGCCGCTCGCGGACCGTGTCCGCCACCGATCCGAGGTACGAGGGGTCGATGTCGACCGGGAGGCGATCGGGGATCGACGGCGTCGGCTCCGAAGCGATCGCCGCGAGGTCGTCGCCCGCGATCGTCGGCTCCCGGTCTCCGAACGGCAGGGCCGAACAGCCGGCCAGAGATGCCCCGAGTGCGGTCCCGACGCACGCGACCACCCGGCGACGGGTCCGATCAGCCATCGTCGCCCTCCGGAGGCTCGGTGGTCGCCGATCCGTTCGTCGCCGGCACCGCGTCGGCGGTGATCGGTCCCTCGCGCTCCCGTGGAGGGCCGCCCGCTCCACAGGAGTCGCCGCCCACGCCCGTTCCGAACCGGGTGATCCGGTCGGGATCGAACGCTCCGGAGATCCGGATCAACCACGCCGTCGACTCGCGGGCCTCGGCCTCGCAGGCGACCTCCGCGTCCCGGAGCACGCGCCCGAACTGCGTGTCGATCTCGGTCTCCGACCACGACACCCTACACAACTGGAGTTCGTAGCAGCTCCGCACGGAGAGGTACTCGACGAAGACGGTCTCGGAGTCGAACGCCGTCTCCTCGAGGAACGCCCTGGCGTCGTCGGCACCCTCGACGTCGGCGAACCGGATCCGCTCGGCCGCCTCGCGTGTCGCGACGAACGTCGGCCGACGGCGGTTCGACTCGTCGCCGGGCGTCGTTTCGTCGGGGAGCCAGAGCAGCGGGTCGTCGGTCGCCCCGCGGAGTCGGCGGTGCGGCGGAACCGAGTCGGGGTCGTCCTCGCGGTCGGGGACCGTCGGCGTCGCCGTGGGCGAGGAGCGCTCCCGTGCGTTACAGCCGGCGAGGCCGGCGAGCGCGCCCGCGACGGCGAGGAGGGTCCGTCGTCTCGTGAGCGGTGTGGAGGGCACCATTCGGTGTGGACATTTCACGAGCGCGGCATACGTCTTGTCCTGTCCGGTGCTGGCGCCGGGGTGGCGACGCGGGGTCGTGCCGAATCGAACCAGGGAAACGGATCACCGTCAGCCCCTATATTTTTGCTCCGGAAAAAATATGTACGCTCAATCCGATGGTAGACGTATGACGGACGACGCCGGCCGCGACGGCCCTCCCCCGTTCGACCGACCGTTCGAAGGGGAGGACACGAAGCAACGCGTGTACGGGGCGGTACTGCACGCCCGGGACCCGATGACGGCCGCCGAGATCGCCGATCGGGCGGACTGTTCGGCGGAGTCGGCGCGGACGCACCTGTCCTTCTACGCCGACCTCGGTATCGTCATCCGGCACGAGGGACGTCCCGTCAGATACGAGCGCAACGACGACTACTTCGAATGGCGACGGGTGAACGAGCTGTCACGCGAGCACACCGTCGATGAACTGCAGGCCCGCGTCTCGGAGTTGACCGACCGGGTCGAGGAGTATCAAGAGGAGTACGACGCCGACACTCCCGCCGCCGTCGACGTCCTCGCGTTCGACGCCGAGCGCGTCGACGACGTGTACGCGGATCTGGGCGACTGGGCGACCGCTATCGAGGACCGACGACTACACGAGCGGGCCCGGCAGAAGGTCGCAGGCTCGACGGCGCCATCGCATAGCTAATGGTGCCGGCGGAAGACGGCGCGAGTCCCGCGCCCGTGGATCGGCCGGTGTTGGAGCGGATGCGGTCTCGATTTACTGGGCACAACATGTCCGAGTCAGCTGAGATCATCGAGGGGAAGTTACATCTCCGCGTCGAATTGGCGGGGGAGTATTATCCAACGGACGCGTCCGCTCACCTCGATATCCGCTGGTATCGCAACGACGACTTCTCGTTTCACTACAGAGAGGAGCAGCGGGACAGCGTGTGGGCGTGTCGCTGGGACCGGCATCCGAACACGCACAACTCGCGGGAGCACTTCCACCCGCCGCCGGACGCCAGTCGGACCAACGCCGAGAACGCTCGGTGGCCGGATGACCATCGCGACGTCTGTCGCCTCGTCCTCGATCGCGTCGAGGAGCGTATCGAAACGCTGTGGGAGAGGTAGGCGGAGAACTCGTCCGTCCAAGGTGCCAGGGTACGTCGACGGCTCCAGTCGTCGTGGACCCGGCAACCACCCGCCCACCTAGCGGAACTCCGCGGTCTCGCGTCGGACGGAGCGAGGACGGTTACGTAGGAGTTAACCCTGTTGCCGTGACAACACGTCGGTAATGGAGCGAGGG